>CAZUXL010000092.1:0-13371 GCA_964624355.1 uncultured Spirochaetales bacterium | reverse complement strand
ACATTGTTCACAATACATCCCACATCCAAAGGCAGTTTACCCGAAGGCACTTCTCTGTTTAATAAGGCCTTAATAAGCTGTTTTTCCCCGCCCTGAGGATATTTTACTTCCAAAAGTTGGACACTGATGCCTGGGTACATTTTGGCTTTGAGACTTAACAGGGCGGCGGCGTCGGGTTTATTGGCTTCTATCCCAATAATGCACTTTTCCACATTCAAAACCTTCATCATAATTTTGGCACCCACCAAAATCTCTTCGGTGTGCTCCAACATCAAGCGATGGTCCGCAGTAAGAAAGGGTTCGCATTCCACCCCGTCCAAGATTAAGGTGTCAGCAACTTTACCCGGAGGCAGGGTTAATTTTATATGAGCCGGGAAAGTCGCTCCCCCCAATCCAACGATACCCATGAGCTTGATTTTTGCTAAAATCTCTTCGGTGGTGAGACTGATGTCCCGGATAAGGTCGTTGTGGCGATTGATGGTGGGTTCCCAGTCATCCCCCTCCACATCGATAAATACCGCAGGGATCCTATATCCATTCACTCCCGGGGTGTCATCGACTTTAGTCACCGTACCAGAGACCGAGGAATGGATCCATGCGGACATAAACCCATTGGGTTCCCCAATGGGGGTTCCCACAAGAACCTTATCACCCTTTTTTACCAGGGGTTTAGCCGGGGCTCCCAAGTGCTGGGAAAGGGGAATCACCACGGAAGTGGGAAGAGGAAAGGTTTCTACCGGGGATTGTGAGCTGATTTTCATCTCGGGGGGATGGATTCCCCCTACAGGGAAGGTTTTAAGACTCAAGGGCAGCCTCCTTCGAGGGCAGTTCTTTTAAAGTGGTAAGAATGGATCCTGTGGGACAAACGGCAACGCATTTTCCACAAGATGTGCATTTGATGGGGTCAATGTAGGCCAGGTTGTTTTCCAAAATAATAGCATCCGAGGGGCAAATTTTCACGCATTTACCACAGGCAATGCAGGCGACCTTGCAGGTTTTCATGGCCACAGGTCCCTTTTCCAGGCTTCGACAGGAAACCCAGACCCGGCCGGGAACGCCCCGGGGCCTGATTTGGAAGAGGCTTCGAGGACAGGCTTTCACACAGGCCCCACAGGAAATACATTTATCATCATCCACCACGGGAAGGCCGGTGGTCTTGTCCATGGAAATCGCCCCGTAGTCACAGGAAACTTCACAGTCCCCTAACCGTAGGCATCCGAAGGGACAGCCGCTTTCTCCAGCGGAGAGGTTGTGAGCCAAGGAGCACCGGGGTGGTCCGTCATAGGCCAAGCGCACAGGGGCTGCTAAAATACTTCCTCCGCACCGAAGGACAGCTACGGTGGGTTCCTTTACCTCCGGCGCTAAACCCAGATAGGAACTCACCGATTCCGCCGTATCTTTACCACCAGGAGGACAGTAAAGTCCTGCCAAGTTGCCAGACTCCGAGGCCTTCACAAAAGCCTGGGCTAGTCCGGAGCAACCGGGATAACCGCAAGAACCGCAGTTTATTCCCGGGAGTATGGCCGTCACATCCTCCACCCGGTGATCCACCTGGACATGGAATTTTTTCGCCGTTAAGAAGAGAAGCAGGGCTGAAAGGAGGGCTATGCCTCCCAAAAGCGCTGCCGCCATCCCTATAGGACCAAAGATCTCAAAACTCATGGAGCTCTCCTTGCACGAAAGACAAATTGCTTTTCAAAGTATTTTTTTAATAAGGCCAAGGCTGCCCAGGATAAACCCAGGACCATTAAACCGGCTAAGGCTACAAGACTTTCATTCTTTATAAGTGGTTGAAGGGTAAATATTGTCCCCAACAGGAGAAACAGGGGTAAAACAAATGCCCACCAAACTGCAGTAAAACCTTGAGAGGCGGTCATGGAAACCGTGACTCTGTCCCAAGGATTGTATTCTTGGCCGGCTTCAGGGATGGCCAAAACTTCGGTCTCTTTATTTTCACTGGATCCGCCACCTGGACAGCTGCCTTTTGCACTGCAGGCTCCGCAGGCCCCGCCGGTGACAATCTGAATCCGGAGCCTATCCTTATCCCAACCAAGAACAATACCCGGGTGGTTAATTATGGTTGTTGCCATGGATCTTCCTTTATTGTGAAGGTTATCACAATAAAATCATTTTGAAAACTAGAATTCTGTTGCCAAAAACAAAACACCCGTCTAGACTGATTTTACAGGAGACTTTTATGGCCAACCTATCTACGGAATTTTGTGGGATTACTTTAAAAAATCCACTTATTGCCGGTTCCTCTGCCTTAACCGGAACCCTTGCGGGGGTTAAAAAACTCGCGGTAGCAGGTATCGCCGGGGTCGTGCTCAAAAGTTTATTCGAGGAACAGCTAAAAGCAGATGTGGGAATGGGGAAGGATGAGTACGATCACCCCGAGATCCATGACTTCCTGGAAGGACAGGCCATGGCCTTGGCACCCTCCACCTATTTAGACCTCATCAGAAAGAGTAGAGAAGAAACAGACATTGCCATTTGGGCAAGTTTGAACTGTCTTGAGGGTGATAGATGGGAAGTCTATGCCAAGGAAATCGAAAAGGCTGGGGCTTCGGGACTCGAATTAAACATTGCCCCCCAAACATTCAATAAAAATGACGCCCCCGGTTGGGCAGAAAATCAGATTTTATCCGTGGTGAGAAAAGTAAGGGCTGTAACTAAACTTCCCTTGAGTGTGAAACTGGGAAATTATTTCTCTTCTCTGACATGGCTTGTGGAGCAGCTGAGGGGAAAAGGGGTTCAGGGTGTGGTGCTTTTCAACCGTTTTTACAAAACGGATATGGATGTAGACCATCTTACCACTAAACCTGGTCCCAAAATTAGTGTTCCCTCCGACTTTCTTGATACCCTTCGCTGGACCGCCATCCTCGCTCCCCAGAAACTTCTCGATATTGCAGCCACACAAGGCATCCTTTCAATTCAGGAGGTTTTAAAAGCACTTCTGGCCGGGTCTCAAGTCGTCCAAATCAGCTCCCTGCTTTACTCCAAAGGATTGGGATCCGTGGAAGATCTTTTGCAGGATCTCAGCTCCTGGATGGATAAAAAGGAATTTAAAAACCTGGGGGCTTTCAGGGGTGCCCTTTCCCGGAAATCCGATCAGGGAGCATCCTTTGACCGACTGCAATATATCAAAGCCTTAACCGGTATGGAATAAGTGTGAACAGGTTAATAAGGATATATAAAAAATATCTTGACATTTGTTTGGCTTTTGAATAGTATCTTTCCAGCGCCAACTTAGCTCAGCTGGTAGAGCACTTGACTTGTAATCATGAGGTCGTCGGTTCAAGTCCGACAGTTGGCTTTCAAAAAAACCTATTGACAGTTTTTAATTAAATCGTTAGTGTGTTTTAGCGAATCGGGGAGGTTCCAGAGTGGTCAAATGGGGCAGACTGTAAATCTGTTGCTTCGGCTTCGAAGGTTCAAATCCTTCTCTCCCCAAAAGCCTTCCTGAATTTCAGGAAGGCTTTTTTTTTACCTTCCAGGGGGTGCTATGAGTGATCCATTTTATTCTGCGGGGCTTCAATTTCAGTGTACCCAGTGCCATAGCTGCTGTCGTCACGATCCCGGGTATGTTTTTTTAAGCCGAGAAGATCTTAATCGACTATCCACCCATCACTCCTTGAGTCCTGAAGAATTTATTAAAAAATACTGCCGCTGGGAAGATTTTGGTACCGGGGAAATGCTTTCCCTGGTGGAAAAGAAGAATTTTGACTGTATATTTTGGGATAATGGGTGTACGGTTTATCCTGCTCGGCCACTCCAGTGCCGAGCCTATCCATTTTGGGAAAACCCTATGAAATCCCTTCAAACTTGGAACTATGAAGCCCGCTTTTGCCCTGGAATCAATCAAGGCAAACTCCATTCTCCCGAAGTGATAAAACAATGGTTGAAGGAGAGAGCCGATTCACCAATTCTTACTAAAGAGGAATTTTATTCATGCTCATAAAATTCTGGGGTGTCCGCGGCTCCGTTCCTTCGCCTATTACATCCACGGTCTTTAGAAATAAAGTCACCGCCATTTTGAATCGTCTCACCCCCAGGGATTTGGAATCGGCGGCGAACCGGGAGATTTTTCTGGCCCACCTTCCCCCGGAACTATTTGGAACCATTGGGGGAAATACCACCTGTTTAGAAATTCGCTCTGATGAAGATGAAATCTTTATCGTCGACGGAGGAACAGGACTGAGGGAGTTGGGTCAAAATTTAAATTATCCCAAGGATAAGGGGATGACCTTTCATTTTTTTTTCACCCATTTTCATTGGGACCATCTGCAAGGGATCCCTTTTTTTGCTCCATTTTTTAATCCAAAAAATACAATCCACTTTTATAGTCCCGTGAAGGGTTTTGAAAATATTTTGCGGGAACAGATGAAAACACCTTATTTCCCCGTTCCCATGTCGGTTTTCCCCTCAACCATGGTTTTTCATGAACTTAGTGGAGAACCTCTGAATTTTGGAGGTATGAATATTTCATACAGGGCGGTTTATCACCCCCAAGGCTGCACTGCCTACCGGTTCGAAGAAAGAGGCCGGGTGGCTATTTTTTCCACCGATACGGAATTGAAGACTTCCGATTTTCACAAGACTTCTGAAAATGTGACTTTCTATGAAAATGTAGATATCTTAATATTAGACGCCCAGTACACCTTAGGTGAGGCCATAGATAAGACTAACTGGGGCCATTCTTCCTATAGTATGGCAGTGGATTTCGCCTTGGAATACGGAATTAAGAAACTTTTTCTTTTCCATCACGAACCGAATTACTCGGACGCTTACTTAGAGGATATAAAGCGTTTAGCCCTCTGGTATTTACAACATAATGGACACGACGGATTGGAAATAGACTTAGCGAGGGAAGGAGTTGAGATAGACCTTTGATCGATAATTTAAAATTTTCCACCAAAGATGTAATTTTACTTTACCTTTCGTTGTTTGAAAAAGAGGAGATGGGGGAAGATCTCTACTCTATTTTTTTAAGACTTCAAGCTCATCTTTTTGACCAATTAACCATCGATGAAATTCAGAACTTAAAAGTTGACTATAAGAATGTTATAAGGAGATTCCCATGAATCTAAAGCTTTTACCCCTACTTTTATTTTCCCTATCCCTGGGAGCGGGCGTTTTTGCCCAATCCCCCTTACCAGGATCGGAAGAAACCCTAACCTTACTTTCACCGGAATTTTTATCCGGGGGGACCTCTACAGCCTCCACCACAGCGGTTCAGGGAGATGTGCTTAATCCTGCCGCCTCAGGCGGAAATCAAAGAACCACTTTCGATATGAATTATACGGCCCTGATTTCTCAAGGGGTGGAGGGATTTGGCCTGAATGCGGGGTTATCCATTCCCACCCGCTATGGTGTTTTTACGGGCTCCCTCCAGGGACTTTTTTCAGGAATGAAGGATTTTAACACCGGTAATGGGGGACAACTAAACCTCTCCTACGCTAAGGATGTTTATAGAAACCTCTATCTGGGTGTCGGACTGGGAACCGGAATCAATATTTATTCTGGGAAGCCCTTGGACTGGTCCTTAGCTATGGACTTTGGAATGATGCATTTCCTCGGGGATGTGGGACCCTTAAAAGAATTCCGATACGGCGTAGCTCTCAGGGATGCGGGCAAAGCCCCCGAGAGCTATGATGGAACTCAGCCTCTACCGTCGGTTTTAACCTTGGGAACCTCTGCGGATTTCCGTTTGGTAAAGGATGATACCCTGGATTGGGGCTTTCATACGGATTTGAGTTTCCCCACCTTTCAAAACGCGAGAATTACCCTGGGCTCGGATATCACCCTGTGGAAAGTATTGGGCATCAATGCGGGCTGGCAGATGGATGTGAAAAGAGCTCTTGCCGGCAGTGGCCGCAGTTTTGTACCAACCTTGGGCATAAGTTTCAATTTTGTCACGGATTTAGGGGAAAATGCCCAACTCATTGGCCTCGACCAAAAATACAGTAAAAATGAAATGAAGGTCACCACCGCCGGTTCCATGCTTTCCGACGGGGTTTACGCCGCGGGTCTGGGGATTCATTTGCCCTTGGGTGTGGTGGATAGAAATCCTCCTGCGATTACCGTGGATTACCCCGTAAGTCAGTACATTTCCCCCAATAATGACGGTAAAAAAGACGCTCTGATTCTTCCCATGGGAATCACCGATGAAAGGTATATCAAGACCTTTGTTTTGGAGATTTCAAATGTTGATGGCACCATTGTTCGTACCATTCGAAATAAGGATGACCGGCCGGAAAATGAAGGTTTGGCCAATTTTATGGATAAACTTCTGGAAGTAAAATCTGGAATTGCCATTCCTGAATCCCTGAGATGGGATGGAACCACAGACTCCGGTGCCTTGGCCGGTGATGGGAAATATACCCTGGTCTTGAAGGCTACAGACGATAATCTCAACGTCGGTGTATCTGCTTCCTACGATGTGTTTATCGACGCCACGGCCCCTGAAGTGGTGATTGATTCCGTGGCAGCCCCCGATCTCATTTTCTCCCCCGACGGTGATGGAAATAAAGATGAAATTATTCTTGGTCTCCAAGGAAGCCTAGAAGATAAATGGGAAGCCACTATCCTTAACTCTTTTGGAGCCCCCGTTAGAACCTTCAACCAGGAGAATACAACCCCCGGTAAAGTGACTTGGGATGGCAAAGATGATCTAGGACAGAACGTCCCTGATGGGGTTTATGCTTTCCAAGTGGCGACCACCGATAGAGCGGATAACACCGTCTCTTCCCGAATGGAAAACCTTTTGGTGAACACTCAGGTCACTCCCGTGGTTATTACGTTGAACTATAGGGACTTCTCTCCCAATAACGATGGTGTAACCGATATCCTTGAAATGATACCTACTATTCCTGTAAAAGACGGTATCCGATCCTGGAGTCTGGAGATTTTGGATAGGGCTGGGAAAGTGGTAAGAACTTACGCGGATAATTCCGGAAGAATGCCCTCAGCACTTTTAAATTGGGATGGAAAAATCGACAGTGGAACCGTGGCACAGGAGGGGACTTACACCGCCAAATTGAGCCTGGATTACATCAAGGGAAATAGACCGATCAGTATCTCTCCCGACTTTGTTCTGGATACAACAGCTCCCAAAGCCTCGGTGGTGGTGGAAGGCCTTCCTTCCTTCTCTCCTGACTCCGATGGTCAGAGGGATGAACTTCCCTTGCTTCAAGAAGCTTCCACAGAAGACCTCTGGCGGGGAGAAATTCTGGATTCTCAGAATAACGTGATGAAATCTTGGACCTGGCGTGGCGCTCCTATAAAAAATCTTCCTTGGGATGGTTTAAATAATCAGGGTCTACTACAGAATTCCGGTGATTATTCCTATAGCTTAAAATCCACGGACCGGGCTGGAAATTCCTTTGAAATCCGCACCCGTCCTTTTAAATTAGATACTGTTGCCCGGGAAGCTTTAATTTCCACCGAAGGTTTGGCCTTCAGTCCTAACGGTGATGGGAAAAAGGACCTCATCGGCCTCTTCCCCAGTACTAACGAACCCAAAGGTTTGACCTCCTACACCGTTGTGGTGAAAGATAAGGAATCCAAGACCGTTAAAACCTTCCAGGGGGGAAATACCCTTCAAGCTAAATTGAATTGGGATGGGCTGAGTGATGCGGGTGTTAAGGTTCCAGAAGGGACCTATAGGGCCAGCTTGAGCCTTAAGTACGACAGCGGAAAAACCGCCAACGCCCAGTCTCAACTCTTTACCTTAGATACCACATTTCCCTCCGTGGAAGTGAGTTCTAACTTTAGTATTTTCTCACCCAATGGCGACAGTAAAAAAGACGTGCTGATGCTCAAGCAAAAGTCCTCTGTGGAATCTTCTTGGACCGCTCAGATCACGGACAGTAAGAATAAAATCCTAAAGTCCTTCAACTGGACAGGCGCTGTTACCGATGTTCCCTGGGATGGAAAAGATGAGGCTGGAAACCTCGTGGCAGATGGTCTGTATAAATATGATATTTCCAGTGAAGACGCTGCGGGGAATAAAACTTTGGTAAGCCTTCCTGGAATCCAGGTGGATAACCGACAGGCCAACCTTTTCTTAACCCTGGATAAAACGGCATTTTCTCCCGCTTTTAATGGGGACAAAGGAAATATCCGATTTAATTTGGTTCCCACTTTAAAAGAGGGAATCGATACCTGGACCCTGAAGATGGTTCACAAATCCAAAGGTTTGATCAAAGAATTCTCTGGTACGGAAACTGTGCCTCCTCAGCTTATTTGGGATGGGAAATTAAATAATGTCCCTGTCGAAGGGATTTATCAGGCTGAACTAACTGTATTGTACTTAAAAGGAGATGAACCAAAAGTCCAATCTACAAACTTCATTGTGGACTCCAGTGTTCCTGAGGTAACACTCAATCTATCTCCAGATCTTTTTAGCCCTGATAATGACGGTTTTGCTGATGAACTGACCATAGCAATCAAAGTTCAAGATTTAGTTGGTGTGGAATCTTGGTCCTTGAAGATTAAAGAACCCGAAGGTGCTTTGTTTACAGAGTTCGGCGGAAAAGAATCCCCTGCTGAGACAATTCTCTGGGATGGACGATCCAGATCCGGTGAATTGGTGCAAGCAGCAGTGGACTATCCCTACACCTTGACGGTCAATGATAAGCTTGGACAATCTAAAGAAATAAAGGGTCTTATTCCCATCGACATTTTGGTGATCAAAGATGGTGAAAAATATAAGATAGCCGTACCCAGTATTGTTTTTGCTCCCAACGCCCCGTCCATTTTGAGTGATAACACAGAACCTGCGATTAAAAATCAGCAGATCCTGAAACGACTCGCGGTGGTACTCAACCGTTTTAGTTCCTATAAAGTTCAGGTGGAGGGTCATGCCAATGTGACCAGGTTCCAGTCAGCCGAGTCCATTCAAGAGGAAGATACAAAGTTCCTTAGACCTCTCTCCCTTGGCCGGGCGAATGCGGTGAAAGATCAACTGGTGAAGTTCGGTGTTTCCGCCTCACGATTATCTGTGGAAGGAATGGGGGGATCCCGTCCCGTAGCGGCCTTTACCGACAGGGATAATATCTGGAAAAATAGACGAGTCGAATTTATTCTGCTGAGGTAAGATGGAAGAAAAGAAGTCAAAAAATGGGGGAATGGTCCTAGTGGCCGTTCTCCTGGGGGTGTTTGGGTTGTCTGGAGGGTTATTAGCTGGTTATTTAAACTCAGCTCCGCAGCATCGTACCCAAGAGGTATTATTCACCATAGTACCTGGTACGTCCGTAACCCGTATTGCGGAGGATTTGGAAGCTCAGGGGATCATACGTTCTAGCTATGTCCTTAGGGCTTTGGCCATGGTAAAGAATGAAGAGAGATCTTATCAAGTGGGATCATACCAGATTCCACCCGGTTTAAGTGCTTTAGAAATTCAGACCTACCTCACCACCGGTCGGCAACTTTTAATGAAGGTGACCATACCTGAGGGTTTTACCGCAAAAAAAATTGCAAAGATTTTGGAAACTCAGGAAATCACCGGTGCTGAAGATTTTTTGAAGGCCATCAGAAGCAAAGTTCTTTTGGAGAAGTACCAGATTCCCGCTGATACTTTTGAGGGTCTCTTATACCCGGACACCTATATGTTTCCAAAAAAATTTCCAGCAGAATCCGTGGTGGATCATATGGTAGCCAACTTCATGACAAAGTTGAAACAAGAAGCGGGAGATTTTGTAAACCAATATTCTTCCCAGGATTGGTACGATCGGATAATTTTGGCCTCCATTGTGGAAAAGGAATATCGAGACCCCAAAGAGGCTCCACTGATTTCTTCGGTATTTACCAATCGATTGGAAAATAGAATACCCTTGGGTTCCTGTGCCTCCATCGAATACATAATTACAGAGATAAAAAATAGACCTCATCCCAAGCGAATCTTTTTTATTGATACGGAAATTGATTCACCCTACAACACCTACATCAATAAAGGGCTTCCTCCCACGCCCATTTCCAATCCAGGAAAAACCGCCTTAACTGCGGCTTTTAATCCTGCGAAAACCGATTATATTTATTTTGTAGTGAAAGACGCCGCACAAGGTACCCATAGTTTTTCAAAAAATTATCGAGATCACAATGAGGCTAGAGAGTCCTATCTGGCCGGCTTTGAAACAAAATCTTAGGATGAATAATTGATTCCAAAAACCAAGGTGGAAGAAATCCTTGATAGGGCAGATATCCTCACCGTGGTGGGGGAGTATGTCACATTACAAAAAAAAGGCGCCAATTTTTGGGGCCTTTGTCCGTTTCATCAAGAAAAGTCTCCCTCCTTCAGTGTGACTCCTCAAAAAAATATTTTTTACTGTTTTGGTTGTCACAAGGGGGGGAACTCCGCTGCCTTTGTAATGGAAATGGAGCATATCGGTTATGGGGAAGCCTTAAGATTATTGGCACAAAAAGCCGGAATTCAAATTGAAGAATCCCGGGACCAGGACAATCCCCAAGATAAGCAAAATCAAGCCCTGTATGAGCTATTTTCTCGAATTGCTAAAACCTTTACCCACTTTCTTCTCAAGGATCCTCAAGGAAAAGAAGCCTTAGAACTTCTTACGAGCCGTGGGATTTCACTCACCTCCATTGAAAAGTTTAGTTTAGGTTACGCCCCGGCAGATCGTTGGTGGCTCCATGGGTTCTTGAAATCTAAAAATTACTCACCGGATTTCTTGGTTCTCTCTGGTCTGTTTTCTGCCCAGTATCCTGAGATTTCGCCCTTTTCAGGAAGACTTATTTTCCCTATTAAAAACAGTCGTGGTCAGTTCATAGCTTTCGGCGGTCGACTTTTGGGAAAGCAAGAGGGACCGAAATACCTCAATTCCCCTGAAAACCCTGTATTTAAAAAAAGAGCCAATCTTTACGGTATTGATTTAGCCTTACCAGAAATAAGAAAAACCCGAACAGCCTACCTCTGTGAGGGTTACATGGATGTGATTGCTTTTCATCAGGCTGGTCAAATAAATGCCGTAGCTCCCCTGGGAACCGCCTTTACCCCCGAGCAAGCTCTTTTTTTAAAACGCGCAGCGGACAAGATAATCCTGGTTTTTGACGGTGATTCCGCCGGACAAAAGGCTGCTTTACGCTCCATTCCCCTGTGTGAAGAGGCAGGATTGGAGTCAGAAACCATAATTTTACCCCAAGATCAGGATCCCTCATCGATTCTTGAAAAAGAAGGGGCAGATTCATTGAAAAATATTTCGAAATACTCTATAAATAGCTTTGAATTTGCACTCGACTATTTCATCTCAACCAATACAAAGGATGGACGTATAGATCTAAGGACTGCCATGGAGTCAATTTTTGTTTTGGCTGACTGTATAACCACCGAAGTAAAGAGGGAATCCTTCTTTCAAACCGTGGCAAAAAAGTTAAAAGTCGGGTCTAAAACCATAGTAACCGATTATCAGAATAGAAAATTGCCCCGGAAACCCAAAGTTCTAGAACCGAATACCCTGGAGATGCCGACCAAATCGGGTCCAGATTTCCAGCTTTTATTAGTTGTCCTGTCTCATGGTGAATTTTATCCAGTTCTAAGGAGACATCTAACTCCTCAGGATTTTGATGAACCTGTGTCCAAGAGGCTCTTTGAGTGGTTTGAGGAAAAGTTAGGAAATTTTGGTCTGGATCAGTTTATGGCGGAATGGGAAGAAAGTCCCTTGAAAAAGGAAGCCTTGCAAAGGCTTTCCACAGGGGAATTGGATCAGAATCCTGAACAATTTCTAAATGACGGCGTTCGAAGGATAAAAGTGCGTTCACTGGAAAAAAAGCGGCGGAGTATTCTGGATTCCCTGTCAAATGAGGGGCTTATGCCGGAAGATCTGGAGGGATTGTTGGAAGAGAAGATGTTTATCGATAGCGAAATTGAACGGTATAAGGTGTCCACTAATGTCTGATATGGAACAAGATTCTGCTATAACCAAATTGATAGAGTTCGCAAAAACCAAGGCTTCCATAACTTTTGAGGAAGTCAGGGATTTTTTTCCGGACATCATGGCTCAAACGAGTAAAATTGAAGAAATTTACTCCATTCTCGTAAAAAATGGTATTCAAATAGAAGAGGATGAAATGGGCGAGGCCCCCCTTCTAGAAGAAGAAGAAGAAACGTTTTTTGATGTGGATGAAGAACTTTTCAACGATGGCATGAATGGGGAAGATTCCTCGGAGCCTGAAGAAGAGGATTACAAACGCAAGATCACCCTCAATGACAAGGAATCATCCATCGATGATCCCATCCGGCTCTATTTGCGGGAAATCGGTAAAGAAAATTTATTGACCGCTGAGCAGGAAGTTATTCTTTCCAAACAGATGGAAGAGGGTGAAAACATCATCAAGAGGATCATTCGGACTTCCGGTATGATTCTTCCTGAATTCTACAACCTCGCTGTGGAAACTTTAGGGCGTAGTGAACCCAAAGACGAGATCAATCGGTCTAAAAAAGAAATGACCGATATGATGGCGGAAAAACGTCGTCTTACCACTTTCTACAAAGATAGCCTCAAAGGGATTTATCCTTCCTTAAAACAATACATGGAGCTCAAGGAAAAAACCCTGGAGCTCGGCGGTGACATTCTCGACAATCCTGAACTGGTAAAAATGAGAGTGAAACTCATGGAACAGATCCAGGAAATCGACCTTCACCCTGAAGAGATTAACCGATTTTCTGATAAATATATTAACGCATCCCGAAGAATACGAAAGTATCAAAGAGAGCAAACCAGGATTGAAAGGCGCCTTCGGGTGACCAACATGAAAGACTTGCGTAATCTTGGTAGAAAATTGGCCAGTGTGGAAGGGGCTGAGGAAGTGGAAAGCCGGCTTGGGCTCTCTGCCGATGCCATCAAGGAAAAGATCCGCCAGGTTCAAATTGCCGAAAAGAAACTTCGGCAGTTGGAAGCGGAATTTGAATCTCCCATAGAAACCGTGCTTTCCATGTCCGGGGATATTCAGACCGGTAAGACCATGATGAAGACCGCAAAAGATCGGTTGATCAAAGCCAACCTCCGGCTTGTGGTTTCCATCGCTAAAAAATATACCAACCGGGGACTTCATTTCTTTGATCTGGTTCAGGAAGGAAATATTGGTCTGATCAAAGCAGTGGAAAAATTTGAATACCGTAAAGGTTATAAATTTTCTACATATGCGACTTGGTGGATTCGTCAAGCCATAACCCGGTCCATTTCCGATCAAGCTAGGACGATCCGCGTGCCTGTGCACATGATAGAACAGATTAATAAAGTAGTTCGTGAGAGCAGGCAGCTCATGCAGGTTCTGGGGCGGGAACCTACGGATGATGAAATCGCTGAGAAACTGGGATGGGCTGTGAGCCGTGTAAAATCTGTGAAGTCAGTAGCC
>CAZUXL010000091.1:2234-13745 GCA_964624355.1 uncultured Spirochaetales bacterium | reverse complement strand
ATAACTTGTAAAACCCCTTCCACACCGGAGGTGGGGGATTGAATGTAGGTTTGAAATTCCAAGGGCATCGGGTTAACCCAAACCCCCTGTGCATACCCCCCCGCCAGGGTGATGTTTCCCTGGTGAGACATGGTTCCATCAATGGTGATCGCTTCGGAATAATTCCCCTCCATGATAAAAATCTCGTCTCCCGAAAGAGCCGCGTTTAAAGCCTCGCCGATGGTTTTAAAGGGTGATCCCTGGGTACCGTCACCGGTCGTAGCCACCGAATCATCCACAAAAAGTTTAAAAACTTCGGTGGTTAGCGGTACGGACAGGGGAGAAGACTGGGTCTGGAAAAGACTGTTCACCCCATAAACCTGGAAATCGTAGGCCGTGGATTCTTTTAAACCGGAAATGACCTGACTAGTAGCTCCAGGAGCCGTGGCAGTACCCAAAGGTATCCAAGTACCGGAAGCGGATTCTTTATACTCCACCTGATAACCGGTTTCCAAATTGGAATTGTCCAACCAACTCAGGGTTACATTCCCCCGGAAATCTGAAACCGCACCACCCGAGGTAGGAGCGCTCAAGGTACCTAAAAAATCCTCCGCCGTAGGGGACACATTCCATACGGAATCCAAATTACCATAGATAAAAACACTCTCTAAAAAGGTATTGGGAAGGGACACACCCCCGTTCGCCAACTGTAGGGCTAAAACATACTGACCCGCAGGCCTGGACCCGAGAAGGAAGGAGGTACCTGTAGGCCCGGTTTGAGTAAGCGGGGTAGACATCAGGGGAGCTGCCGCGGTCAAATAGTCGTCCAAGGTCCCGTAGACTTTTAAGGTAGCCTCATCCGCCTTCCCTGCAGGCCAGGTAACAATGACACTCAAGGTTCCGCTTCCCGAATTAAGTGGACCCACATCCACGGAAACGTTGCTGGTGGTTCCTGAAGTAATGGTTACTGTAATAGGAGGGGCACCGCCAATGAGAAGTCCACCCACATCAGGATCTCCCTTGTAGGCGGTGATGGTCAGTTCCCAATCCCCCGGGACCAAGTTGGTAAAGTTTAAACTTGGGGTGGCCACAGGGGAGACCAGGGTGGAGGTGGGCTGACCTGCGAGGACCATCACACCTTTATAGTGGGTAATTTCACTTACAAAAGCGGGAAAGACCGTACCCCGACCGGCTGTTCCGGGTACGCTCACGCTCAGGCTCCCCAGGGGAATGATATCCACCACCGGACTAAAACAAGAACTGAGAAGCCCAAGAATCACCATCGTATAAATTATGTTTTTCATTATCATCACCTGCCTACTGGGTCACTGTAAAATTGAAGGATTGGCTGAAAAGACTGCCACTGGGATCTTTATAGAACACCTGGAGGGTGTAAGGTCCTGGGGTAAAACCTAAGGGTGACCAGGTAAAGATTGTTGCTGTACTCCCCTGGGCAACCCCGTTGAGAATCCAATTCTGAACCGTGAGAGTCCCGGCGTTTAGGAGCTCCACTTTTAAACTCGGGGAAGTACTTTGCCCCAAGGAAAGTGGGAATGTGGGAGTGGCATTATCCACCAAAATCGCAAGCCCGCCGCTGGGGTCCGAAGGATCTACAGGGTTAATGATCACAGCTCCGGAACCGGGCTGGGGTGCCCGGGTCACGGTAAGCGTGTATACTTTTACCGTTCCATCCTGGGCTGTGACACTCAAGGTAATCGCATTGACGCCCACCGCCAAATTCATGGGCATAGCAGGACTCACGACCACCGTGGCCGTATTATCCACAGAGGTCCCCGTCACATTCAGACTCGTGGTGGCATAGGAGTATTGGGCGGTGTAGGTTACAACCGCTGATGAAAAGCCCTGGTCCAGGGTTCCCGAGTCCAAAACCAGGGTTCCGAGATCCGCATTGCTGCTGGGAACCGGCAATCGAGTTACGCTAAGCGTGTATACTTTTACTGTTCCATTCTGGGCAGTCACGCTCAGGGTGATGGTGTTGACCCCCACGGCCAGGGCCATGGGCATGGAGGGGCTCACTGCAACCGTGGCTAAACTGTCGGAGGTGGTCCCCGTCACATTCAGACTCGTGGTGGTGTTAGGAACTTGAGCGGTGTAGGTTACAACCGCTGATGAAAAACCCTGGTCTAGGGTTCCCGAGTTCAAAGTCAAAGTTCCCAGATCCGCATTACTGCTGGGAATCGGCAATCGAGTTACGGCAAGCTTGTATTCTTTTGTACTGCCATCCTGGGCAGTCACATTCAAAAGGATTTCATTGGCTCCCACCGCCAAACTCATGGGCATAGCAGGGCTCACCACCACCGTGGCCAAATTATCCGACGGTGTACCTGTAACAGTTAAAGTCGTGGTGGAAAATGGAACTTGTACGGTGTACAGTAAAACTCCGGCTGAGAAGATCTGATCCAGGGACCCGGAGTCCAAAGTTATCGATCCGAGATCCGCATTGCTGCTGGGAATCGTTATGGGTATTCTCAAAGATTCCAATGCCGCCTTGGCCGCGGACAGGGTGGTTTCAGCCGCTTTTATACTCCCGTCGGACACGGAATAATTCGGTGGCAGCATGAGGGCCGCCCCTTGGAGAGCGGAGGTCAAATTCGCTTGTTCGGTTCCTGTGGCCGAAGCCAGGGGAAGTGAACCGGGGGTACCTAGCGAACTCAAAGCTTCCGCGAGCAAGTTCTCAGCCTGGGCTTTCAGCGTCCATAAGGGCCGCCTGTCCAAAAAGGTTACCGCCCCCTCCACCAGGTCGTAGTAAACTTCCACCGAGGATTTTTCACCCAGGCCGCTGTTGTAAACGGATAAATACAAGGCCCCATCCGAAGCCATCCAGGATTGGGGCTGTTTCCCCGGTGCGGTGGGGACAGTATTTCCCTTATCATTTTGCAGGGTGTAAACTAATTCCCCATCCGAAGAAAAACTTCCGAGGTCGATATGCCAAAGGCCATCCAGGGGGACAGGCAGCTTAAAAAATCGGGACTGTTTTGATGGGATTGTCACCACCGGTGATACGGCCGCACCGGCTAAGGTAAGGACGTTGGAGGCAATATTTTCATTGGGGATGAGTTGCAAGGTCAGATTTTTTACCAGGTTGTCGGCAGCCAGGACAAAGGATTCCCGGGCCACTTGTATATCCCGCTCCCCCGCAGGCCGGTTCAAGTCCAAAGAATAGGCGACCATCTCATAGGCCCCCAAAGGAACCGAACTAAAGGTGAAAATTACGTAATACTTCCCGTCACTGGCCAATTCCGGCGCGGCAATGGCCTGGGTCATAAGTCGGCCGCTTTGCCACAACTCCACCCGCAAGGCCATGGTTTCCGGTGCCAAAGCGCGGGACCCCGATCCTGTGGGTCTCCACTGGGGCACGAGAATCCGGACTTCCATGTCGGTCTCCATTCCCGGTCGATCCAGGGCGCACCCGGTTAAAAATGCTGAAAACAACAGCAATAGTATGACAATTAGGTATTTTCCCGACATGGTTAAGACTCCCTATCATAAGATAATGAATCTAAAACACGAATAATTCCAGCAAAAATTGATTTTTATTGAATTTTATTGAAAATTAAGAGTAAAATTGTCAGGAATAGCTTAAGAGAATGGGCGCCTCCCCCTTGGCGGGGGTCCCTATGGTCACCCCCCAGGTCCCGGAGCCGACGGCCCCGGGACTGGCTTTCGCCAGGGGTTCCCAGCGGTGGCACTATTCACTCACTAATGAGTTAAAGAAGGCAAAATCCACGGTGGTCTTGTTTTTATAAACCCTCACTTCATCAATCCAACCCTTAAAATTACCCGCACTGCTAAAACCTAATTTAAGCTGTTGTCGCAGTTTTGCGGCATCCCAAATCAAGGCTTGATCGTAGGAAGGGGAGACCCCATCGGAGAAGTAATAGTCATAGGTGTTAGCTAAGGGTTTGTAATTCACCATCAAATCATAATATTTTCCCACCTGTAGCCTGGAAGTGTTAAACACCGAGCTTAGTGACGAGTTTGCCCCTCCACTTGTATAGAGAGCCAAATAGTCTTTAGTACCATCGGCTGCCAAACGAAGTGCAAATGCTGGGATCCCATCATCCTGCCCCACTTGAAATAAGGTTTGCTGCAACCCTGGAGTCAGAGGAGCCGCCAAGGCAAAACGCACATGCACAGTGTAGGATGAGGCTCCATCGGGATCTAGTCCAGGGACCATTCCCGACTGGAGATATGTACTGTTGTTAAAATAAACCGAACCGGGATTGATCCTGTCATTCTGCCAGAAGTTGCTGGGGTCAGGTATTCCTGTGGTGCTTACATGACTTGTTTTATCTGGAGACCACCATTCACTATCATTATTTCCAGTAAACGCTTGTAACCCATCCAATGGGGCCATCAAGTTCTTCCCTTCGTTGTCCCCAAAGGTCCACAGTCCCATTAAACTTGAGTCTGGGTCGGCTGGGAGTACTTTTGTGGCCGTGAGCTGAACCGTATCGTTCAGATTACCCCAAGTGGCATTCAGGGGGGAAAAGCTCAGATCGTAGCTCCCCGGTGGCAGACCCTTGAGGGAAGCCGAAGTCCCCCCGAAGGCCTCAGGAGGCAGCAGCCGGTAACCGGCGATTCCCGAAGTGGGTTCCTTCCACTTCACCAGGAAACCAAAGTTATCCGGCACGGTCGACCAGCTTAAATCCAATCTGGTATAGGGGGTGGTAGCCGCAGTTTGATTCCATGTGCCCACTGTGGAAGTGTAATTCGGAGTGAAATCCCCTGCGCCCATCAGGGCTGATAATTCTCCGGGACCCACTGGCCGGTTAAAAATTTGAACATCGTCGATTTTCCCATAGAAGAAGTCGCTGCCGGCGGCGAGGGCACCTTTTGCCCCGATCTTGAAATCGAACCCCGCATTAAACTGGAAATCCAGGTTATCGGCAACCGCAAAGTCGATTAAGGGTGTCATACTTCCGTTGAGATACGCCCTTATCATATTGAGAGAGCGATCGTAGACCACCACCAAGTGGTTCCATTTCCTGTGGAGAGTCCAAAATGGCAGTACAGCCTCGGCGAAAATACCGTTGGCCTGAATACGGAGTTTTGGTGCAGGACCATTGGTATCCAAAGCGGCATACCAACCCGTAGTTTCCGAGTCCGCATTTCCAAAAAAGGTCTGCATTTTGCCCTTTTTATATACCACGTCCCCGTAAAACAGACTCACGGACCATCCGGCGTCAAACTTACTTAAGGGAGGAGTGGGGAAGGGTTTCCCCGCATTGATGGAAAAATTATTTCCGAGAAACAGCATGGCTCCACCTACTGTCTCCTGTCTATCTTTCCGACTGTAGTCCGCAAAAGCCCAGGCATCAGGATTCACCAAGGGAGCCCCATTGTCATACAGCGAATTATCATCTTGTACAACTCCCGCAGTGAAAGACCATTGGGAATATCGCATCCAATCCCCTACGGAATTCATATTTTCATCCGCTCCCACGGACCAAGGATTGTCCGCCGCCCCCCCATAGTTAGCACCCCTGGCAGCCGGTAAGGTATCCGTTTCAATATCGTCTAAAATTGGACCGATGCCCCCCCAAGCGGCGATTTCATCCGCCAGATTTCTCCCTCCGAATCTGATCCGAGGGACAGTGGCGGCACTCACTCCGTAAACTCCAGGGCGGTCAGGATTGGTAATATTATCGGGGATGGCTGAAAAGTCGTAGTAAAAATTCCCTGCCACGGTTCCTGGGGTGCCACCGCCATTCATGACAGCTTCCGTATTCAGGTCCACAGCCGCCACACTCCCCCCTTGAACCCAAGCATAGCCCGCTGAGGCCTCTAAAAATCCAATAAATCCGTTATTCAGCACCACCTCAGGGTTCGTGGTGGCATCCACATTCACGCCCCGTCCCAACCCTTGTGCCAATGAAGATACCTGGCCCAAAAACAGGTTGTTTATGAGCCTGGGGTGGGCATTGGGACCAATATCCACTCCGGTCCAACTGGAAGTCCCCCCAGTTACAACGCTACTGCTGAAGGTGTTGTTCAAAATTCTCGTATTCGGAGAACGATCCCAGATTCCTGTGGCAGAGAAACTGTCCCCCGAGGTCACAAACACATTGTTAAAAATGAGGGCATTGGTATCAGCACCATCCACCCAAATTCCTGTGACCGGACTGACGTTACTCCCGTTACTGAATTGAAAATAATTGTGGGTCACTTGGGGCTTATGCACCCCGGGTCCTGAGAGAAGGATGGCATAGTCGGTTGTACCCACATTGGCATCTGCGCCACGGAGAAAGAACCGATTATTGGCAATCTTTACCATACCGGATGACCCTGTGGGATAGGACATCACTCCAAAACTATCGTAGGAGGTGTTATCAGTTCCCACATCCATAATCGAATTGGTCATCACCAAGCTCCCGTCCCCGGTGGAGTCGATGCCCCTGAACCGGCCGGAGGTGGAGAGAACGCTGGGGGAGCAAAGGAACTGGGCGTTATCTATGGAAAGACTGGCCCCATCGGAGGTAATGTAAGATCGGTCGGTAAAGGTCCCTGTGGGGTATTCCACCTTCAAAGAGTTAAAGGTTAATTGATAACCCGGTCCTTGGGCATAGATCCCCCCACCACCCACGGGATGATTCACGGGGGGGATAATGGTCAAATTATTTGTAATTAAATAACTACCGTATATTTCCATGGCAAACTTTGCGGGGATGACGGCGGATATGGTCAATCCGGATATTTCGGCGGTAAAGCCACCATCGAAAGTGGCGTGATCCACTTCCAATCCTTGGGGAATACGGCTTACCAAGGTTTGGGGGGTGGCGCTCGTGAAGGAATTATCCCATCCACCGGAAATGTGAACTCTCTTATCCAGATAGGCGTAACCCGCATAGTCGATTTCAGTGCTGACAGCTCCCCCCTCCAGTTTAACAGTGTCTCCATCCTGGGCCAATTGGAGAGCGCGAGAGAGGGTTCGTACCGGAAGGGTAATACCGTCAATGGAGGTTAAATCACTTCCGGCGGAGCTAACAAATAGGGTGGCGGAAGTAGAACGGTATGCAATTTGTTCATCATTAAGGAATAAAGGAACAGACTCGCCTGCCAGGGTGTAAGGTACGAGCTTGTAACCATAGTTCGTGTCGAGAGAAATAGTTGTGTCCACATAGGAAGTGTCAGTTCCCGGAACTGTCCCCACGAGGGTTTCCGTTGCAAAACCATCGGTGCTTCTATAAATCCGGGTACCAGTTTTGTACCCCCCGTCCTTACTCCAGAAAAATTTTATCCCTGGTGTGGTGGGATTTTTTTCCCATAGGGGACGGCGCATATCAGCCCCGGGAGTCAGGGGAACATGACCAAAATCCCCCGAAGTGAAGGTCCAATTTAATTTATTCAGGGTGTCATCGTAGACAGCTATGGTTTCTATGAGTTCCAGGGGGTAGCCGTCCACATGAACCCAGATTCGATAGTCCCCGGAGGGAAGGGAAGGAAGATCAAAAGTCTTGGTATTTGTTCCCACTGTCGGTGTCCAACTCGCATTGGCCACCACGTCGAAAACTTTATTGTAGTAGGGATCCACGGGCACAGGATCTACCCCGGCTTTGGAAACCAGTTGTAAATCCAAGGTGGTAACTCCCGTGCTTTGAAGCCCGATCGGCCAGTCAAACACTAAACTTACACTTCCTGAGCCGGCGGAACTTTGAGCTGGAGATAAATTTACGTTCAAATTATTGGTAGAGTTGGTGACCGTAATCGGACCGGAGTATCCTTGAAGAATTACCTTATTACTTACGTTCAGGGCTTTCACCGTCACATTGGTATAGGCCCCCGTGGGAACACCCATGATATTCATGTTGTAATTGTTCACATTCCAAGTCACATTCACCAGTTCCACGGGAACAGTAACATCGGGTGGTCCAGAAAACACGACTTCATACCTGGTAACACTGGCCACAATTTCTGCTACCTGGGGGTATATAGTTCTGGCACTTCCTGGACTGGTATTCCCTGAGGATCCGGTAATCTGGACTTGGACTAATTGGCCTTGGGGTCTTGTGGGATCCAAGGGGGAGTAACAAGCCGTAAGACCTAAAAGGGCTAAAAGTATTATTATGTTTTTCATTTTATCACTCCACGACCGTAAATATGGCGCGAGTGGAATACCATCGCCCATTCACCTGAATCTCTAGGAATACTTGATGAGGTCCGGCAGAAAGATCCCCTGCCAAAACAAAGGCATCCCCATAACCCGCCCCCGACTCCCGTGGTATTCCATCGAGAAACCACCGATAGTTGGCCATCGTCGGATTGACTGGAGTGGACTCCATCCTGAACATGAGCTTCCCTCCGCCGCTGATCACGAGGTCTGATTTTCTAATCAAATCCCCCGTTCCACCTTTCCCATCCAAGGGAAGGTAAGTCGCCCCATTGTCCAGACTTCCCCCTATCCAAAGCGCATAAGGGAAAAATTCCAGATTTCCTGAGGAAGGCACCATTCCACTATCCGCTATGGTAATTACCGGGAGGGTAGTACCCGTGGATAGGTTATAGTTATTGTCTTTAACTTTCACAATAACCGTAAACTCATCACCCAAAACACCACTCGCAGGAATGCCCTGCTCCCCTCCCGGTACTACCGCGGGGTAGTTATAGACAAAAACCGAACCCACAGGCACATTTGTCTTTTGAACGGACACCACCACCCCTTCAGCTTCTCCGGGAGCCAGATTTGAAAGGTCCCAGTTTAAATATATGGTTCCCACCGTGGCGCGGGTGACAGTGACCGCAAGGGGATTTGCTGAGGGTGTATTATCCCAAACATAGCTCCCCTGTGCGAACAAGGTGGAAAGTTCCAGATCGGACAGGGGTCTGGAATACAATCGGATATCGTCCAAGGGACCTTTCCAGTTATTAAAATATGAACCGGAGTCGAAACTCCTGGCACCCATTCCTATGTCTGTGGTCGAGGTATAATTTAAAACAGTATTTGCAGTTAATACCGTTGTTCCGTTGATAATCAATTTCACCTGGGAGTTTGCTGGGGTCACCGAATCATAGGTATAGGTTAGGGCTACCTGGTTCCATTTGTGATTCAGTTCTCCGGCATAGTTCACCACCACAGGGGTCGAATTTCCCGCGAAGCGTAGACGGTATTCCGGAGATCCCACAGAATGGGTCATCAATTCCAAGGCAAACCCTTGTGACGCACCTAACGGTGTCGTATCGTCAATGGCAGTGGAGAAGGTATTGATCAAAGTGAACGCCTCCGTAGCAGGGAAATCAGGGATCTCCACCCCGCCCGCCCAGAAGACAAATGCAAACCCATTGTTTAAGGTATAAGTGCTGGCAGGGATGACCAGGGCATCGGCTGAGGAGCTGTCAAACAGAAAGGCCGCATCCGGTGCATTAAATCTGTCCTTTGTGCGCCCAGTGGTTCCAAGGCTCCCTATGGCACCAAAAAGCTTCATTGCGTTGGCTGGTGAAGCCCGGTCGGATAAATTAAAATTGGGTGAAGTCCCGTAACTTAGGAACAGCGGATCCTCGATCTTCCACCATCCGGTATAATCATCGATTATCAAGCTCTCACCTTGAAGATCCACATTGGCAACTCCTGTTCCCCCGCCTAGGGCCATATCGTCCGCCGTAACTTGAAAGCCTGATGTACGAATTCCACTGGCAGTGGGATGCCAGTTAAATCTCACAAACACGACTCCTCCGGCTTCCACGGATTGGGGATAACCTTGGGAGGACCGAGCAGGACCTGTATCCGCCAAAACCCAGTCATAGTCGAAAAACGTGTCGGGAGTGCCCAAGGAATAATCCGTCGACGTCGCTCCGGTAAAATCTATACTCGTGATGGACAAAGGCCAAAGCCCTTCATTGGACAACGCCATGGTGTAGGTCTTGGGAGTCGCAGAGTCTGTAAATATGCCCATCACCCCGGGAGCGGATACATCAAAAACACTTCCCCATGACAAGAAAGCATTAGGCCCTGTGTACAAGGTCATCTTCGGCTCTAAGGCCGGGGTGGTCACTTCCAAGGCGCTTCCCTGGGGATACACGGAAGTGTAGGCCACAATTTTATATGTGTAGAGTTCACCCCGTACCAAGGATGTATAGTTCGTCACCGCAGGCTGGGGTGAAATCTCTTCCCAGGTGGTAATGTTGGGACCTAGCTCGGCCAAAGGAGTGGCTGGGTAATTCAAATCCGCTGCCAATTTCCGGTAAATCCTATAACCTGATTCCACCAGGGAAGTATCGGTCCAATTAAGCTGGAGATAGTTCCCGTTGTGGGGTGCCGAGGACAAAAGAAGCAGGGGAGCAATGGGATTGGTGGGAGCTGTAGGCCTACCATCCAGCTCTCCGGTGGAAATACTGTATCCCAGGGCACTTTCCGCATTGTCGTAAATTACCAGGGTCAACAAGGGAGAGTAAGCGAAAGGAGCCCCTACCCCACCAGCGTCGTTGAACCCGTAAAAACGGAATTGAAGATAGGAAATTCCCGAGGGAAGGGAAGCATTTGCATATTCGATATAGTCTTCGACCGTATCATTCAAAGGCGCTCCTAAGTCTGTAGGAGTCGCTGATGCCAAACCAGCCACGGTATTAGCCCAGCGTATTTCCCCCTTGCTCACCGCACCGAGACCCAACACCCCCAAGTTAAACCTCACTTTGGCTGATCCGGCACCCAATTGGGTTCCCGCCAAATTTATGGTTTTAGGGGTGTTTGAACCGGAGGTGATGGTCACAGAATCCGCTGGATGGGTCATGATGACCAGCCCACCCGCATTCAATGCTTCCAACTGAAGGGTGAAGGTTCCAGGGGCATACCCAGACTGAGAGGCCAAGTCTCCTACGATGAGACCGGTCCGGACATCGGACCCCACAGTAAGCCGGTATGAGACCACCTGAGCTGTTAAATCAGGCGCCACTGTACCCAAACCACGGGAACTCAACACCTGTATTTCAACCCCGCCCGTGGGTGCCACAGGGCCATTTAAGTTATCTAAAAGAGCACCACAGGCGCTCAGGGCCAAAAGGCTCAATAAAAGGATTCTTTTCATCATGGTGCCCCCAAGACAGTGAAGGAGAAGTTTTCAGAATATTGATTTGTTCCATCGGAATAAATACAGGTGAGGGAGTGATTCCCCAAGGACATACTCCCTGTGGCTATATCTAATGGATTAGTCGAATTTCCCAGGGATATCCCGTCGATCCACCAATCCACCACAGTTTGTCCTACTGCCTGAACCGTGACTGTTGCGCCCTGGGTCACTTCTGCCAATACTGGATTTCCTGCACCGTCGGTAAAACTCACCACTGGAACCGTGGGATTGGTCAGGGTCAAGGTGATACCCAATAAACCGGGAGGAGGCGCCGCTACAGTGAGAGTGCAGGTGGCTGCTTTGTTCCCATCCTGGGTGGTCACGGTTATCACCGCCGTTCCGGGTGCCACGGCGGTCACCAATCCAGTCACCCCTACGGTGGCTATGGTGGGTGCGCTGCTGGTCCATGTGACTAATTTGTTTGTCGCATTTGTGGGGGATACGGTTTCCA
>CAZUXL010000091.1:0-2134 GCA_964624355.1 uncultured Spirochaetales bacterium | reverse complement strand
CCGTGAGGGTGCAGGTGGCTACTTTGTTCCCATCCTGGGTGGTCACGGTTATCACAGCCGTTCCGGGTGCCACGGCGGTCACCAATCCAGTCACCCCTACGGTGGCTATGGTGGGTGCGCTGCTGGTCCATGTGACTAATTTGTTTGTCGCATAAGCAGGTAACACAGTTGCTGTCAGATTCGTGGAATCTCCTGTTACAAGACTTAGGCTATTACTATCAAGGGTCACTGCTGTGACTGGGAAATATGCTGTAAAGGAGAGCTTGACGGGGGCTCCTGGGGATTTAAGACCGTCTTTGTCCACTGAGGTGACGGACACATCATAATCCCCGTCGAGTAAATTTAAAGCTACAGTTACGGCGCCGTTAGCTGAAATATTGGGAACCACAGGTGTACTTGGTCCTGTGAGGATAATTTCATAGTGATCCAAATCCGGATCTGAGGGAGGTGTCCAGGAAAGGAGGGCTGGGAATAAAGGATCTGGCTGGGATGTGAGGATGTGACCTGTGGGATCCAAGGGTTCTTTTTTACCCCAGAACACACTCGGACTTTTGCTTCCAGTGGAGCTGTTCCCTATCCAAAATGTCAGTTTTCCAGGAAGTAAATCTGTGGCCACAGCGGTGAATTCCGAGGTTTTTTCATAATTTCCCCCGGGGTACTGAAGGATCACATCCCAAGCGGAATTCACTGGGACCGTTCCATCCACGAGAATTTCATAAGTTCCCGGGGTGTTATAGGTCAGTTCGAAGGCTTTGTAGGAACCTGGGGACATATTTAAGGTCTGGAGTGTTTTCTCAGGAATAATTCCATTAATTAAAAGGTAAGTCTTCGCTGGTAATAAGGTGAGGACTACTGGTTCATCATCACCTCTAAGAACCAAGGAAGTCTCCCCTTCGTGAATCAGGACCTCTTGAGCGAAGACTTGGGCTTTTATGAGATATTCCGTATTATAGATCAGCCCATGAAAGGTGTGACTTAGGGTCATTTCACCGGAGGATAAGACCTTTTCGTATGTCTCTAAGGCAGGGTTGTCGGATCCTTTTTGGAATAAATCCAGTTTTACAGTATCCGCTGCCGCAACGATCATTCGGCCAGTGCTTCGGGAGCTTGGGAGAATGTTCAATTGGATAGTGACACCTTGAGTCGCCGCTTCCC
This sequence comes from uncultured Spirochaetales bacterium, assembly GCA_964624355.1. Classification (GTDB taxonomy): domain Bacteria; phylum Spirochaetota; class Spirochaetia; order JABEVK01; family JABEVK01; genus CAZUXL01. Next base: position 979 of record CAZUXL010000091.1, on the reverse strand, counting down.
GATAAAAGGGATTCTGACACCCAGTCACAAAAAGGACTGAGAGAAAAAGAAACCACGTTCTCACCGCTGAAAAACCCATAAAGCCTCCGTCAATTGATCCCTAGATACCGGGGACAACAGTAACACTTTAACTCTATTTCTCAAATATATCCAATAAAATTCGAACATTCTTGAATAAAGACTACAAATAGTTCCCACTAGGATGATTCCGGGGAATGTTGACCCTTAGCCTCCAAGCGGGTAAACTTGAAAAACTATGAGCAAGTACCCCTTCGAAACCTTAGAACCCAAGTGGCAACAATACTGGGAAACCCACAAAACCTTCCAGGTAAAGGAAGACCCTTCAGTCCCGGAAGAGAAGCGTCTTTACGTCCTGGATATGTTTCCCTACCCCAGTGCCTCCGGCCTCCACGTGGGTCATCCCGAAGGTTACACCGCCACGGACATCTGGTGCCGCATGCGCCGTCACCAGGGGTACAACGTCCTCCACCCCATGGGTTTCGACTCCTTCGGCCTTCCTGCGGAAAACTACGCCATTAAAACCGGAACCCATCCCCGGGCTACCACGGAAGACAATATTCAGCGGTTCCGAAAGCAAATCAAATCCCTGGGATTCTGCTACGACTGGGATCGGGAGGTCTCCACACACACGGTGGAATACTACCAGTGGACCCAGTGGATCTTCCTTCAACTGTTCAAACGGGGCCTCGCTTACGAAGCAAAATTACCCGTGTGGTACTGTCCCGAAATGGGTACGGTTTTGGCCAATGAGGAAGTGAATACCACCCCTGAGGGTCCTCGAAGCGAACGGGGTAATCATCCCGTGGAACGCCGGTCCATCCGCCAATGGGTACTGAAAATTACCGCCTACGCGGACCGGTTGGAGAAGGACCTGGAAACCCTGGACTGGTCCGATTCCATTAAGGCCATGCAAAGAAATTGGATCGGCCGCTCCGAAGGGGCGAATGTGAAATTCCAA
>CAZUXL010000090.1:0-13905 GCA_964624355.1 uncultured Spirochaetales bacterium | reverse complement strand
TGATCCTGGTAGCCGCCACCTGCGATGATTCCCGTATTACTATCATAGGTAACCACCGGTAAAAGAAGCGTATTGGACATGAGAAACCCTAAACCAGGAGCTTCTTCAATAATAAAAGTAACGGCATAGGGAATGTAATCGTGAACCATTTCATCGGTAAGGGGGGTATATTCAAAACTCACAGTTTGAAATAGCCGGGTATTGGCTAGGTTTCTTCTGGCCACATCTAAAACGGCCGCCATTTCACTTTCATTCACAAATATTCGCGAATAATTCCAATCAATAAATCGCTGTACGGCTTCTTCTTTGATTCGTCCCTTTATAGAAATTACAATGGAAGATACACCAATATTTTGGTCTGGCACTTGGGCTGTTAAATTTGTGATAACAAAATAACAAATGAAAAGTATGAATAATAATTTTTTTCTCATAGGGTTGCTTTGGGTTCTCCGATGAAATATCCTTGACTGTAATCAATACCCATTTCAACTACTTTTCTGTAGACACTTTCTTCTGAGACGAATTCTGCAATGGTTTGGAATCCTAATTCTTTGGAAAAGTTGGTAATGGTTCTGGTTACAATTTGCGAGTTGATGTCCTTATGTATATTTTTAATAAGACTGGCATCAATTTTTAATATATCCACATCTAATTTTAAAACCCGTCCGAAATTTGAATATCCCGATCCAAAGTCGTCTATGGCGATTTTACACCCATAATTTTTTACTTCCGCAATAAAATCGATAACCGGTGTGTAATTTTCGATACCTTCACTTTCTAGGAGTTCAATGACAAGTCGAGACGCCGTTTCTGGATTTTGATTAATAACATGAATAATACGGTCCCTCGTCGTCGAATCAAGAATATCTTCCAAAGATAAGTTAATAGAAAAGTCGTGGTGTCGTGACTTAAATTCATGGAATGCCATTTCTAAAACAGTTTGGGTAACCATGGGATAGAGTTTTGTTCTTTTTGCGACTCCTAAAAATTTTGAGGGAGGAATCATTGCTCCTTTTTGATCAAACATACGGACTAAGCATTCATATTTATCGATGGTTCCCCGGAGATTGTGTAAAATGGGTTGGTAGTAGGGTATAACCCGTTTCAACTTCAAGGCTTCTTTTAATTCGCGACTTAAATGAATGTTTTCTTCCATTTCATGGGTAAAGTTCAAGGTGTGGTCGTAGAAAAAATATGTTTTTTTATTCTTTTTAGCAAATCGAAGTGCCATATCTGCTTCCGTATAAAGAATTTCTTTTGCAGCGTTATTTTTGTTGAAAATAGATATACCAATGGTAATATTTAAATTTATAGGGGTTCCGCCAAAGTTAAAAATCTCATCTTGAATCCGCGAAATAAAATATTTAGAAATATTTTCCATTTCTTCTTTTGTAATATCCGGTCTGATTGCGAGCACGGCAAATTCATCCGCAGGCATTTTATAGACCAAAAAGCTTTCGTTTTTGACTTGGGATTTTATAAATTTTCCAATAGAAGCTAGAATAAAATCACCTGCAGAGTTTCCGTAGAAATCATTGAGTTGTTTAAACTCATCAATATTAATGAGGAGTAGGGCTGATGGGGTTATGGTTTCTAGGTCGATAAATAATTTTCTTCTATTTTGTAGGCCAGTAATTCTCTCGGTATGAAGTTGATTTAATAATTCTTGGTTATAGTCCGAAAGTGAAGTTTTTAATAATTCAAAATTCCTGGCTAGGGATTGGACTTCATCTCCCTTATGGAGCACTTTAAAGTCTTTAAGAAAATCATTACCATAAAGAACCACTGTTTTACTCAATTTTTGTAGTGGGTTAACAATTGAAAACCTGAGACCCAGATATAAAAATAAAATACCAAAAATGGTGGTGATGAGCCCTTGAGTTAGAGTGCTCTCAAGACTTTTCATGGTTTCCGTTTCCAAGGCTTTCGTACTGGAGTAAACTTTAATTTCTCCTAAGACCACATCGGAGTAATTAATAGTTGCTACGTAATCTTTGGTAGATCTAATAAGTAGTCCCAGGCTAGCGGAACTATAGGGAATAATTATCCCATTTCTATTTCTAATTTGGCCAGTAAAATTTTTACCCCGGTCATTGAGAATAATTGCAAGAACATAAGGGGAAGTCATTTCGATTGCAATTAATTCTTTTACCTGCTCTTCGTCGAAACTCCATAAAGGATAGACGAGGGATTTTGATAATCTGGATAAGATGTTTTTATTTTCCAAATCTATTTTGGTAAGAATATTTTCAACTTCCAGGTTATAACGGAAAAAAACACCCAAACTTAGCGACAAAGCCATACTGACAACGAGTAGCAAGGATATTTTTAAACTTATACTGGGGGAACTGCGGCGCATACGTTTTTTAAATATAGATGAACGAGAGGGAATTAGCAACAAAATAAAAAAGCCACCCATTAAAGGTGGCTTTATGAAGACGGCGGGATTCGAACCCACGACCTCTAGCTCCGGAGGCTAGCGCTCTATCCAGCTGAGCTACGTCTCCAAACGTGGAGGTAGTATATTCAATCGGATAAGTTTTGTAAAGCCCTCGGATTCTTACTCTAACCTTACGGTAATGGTTCCTCTGGTTCCTAAGGTGGAATCCTTAGGATTTGAAGGGGGAGCCTCTTCCTGTTTTACTTCAGGAGCAGCCACCATTTCCACCGTAGCTTGTTGTTCGTCGGACTCTTTAGGTGTGACCATTTTTGTTTCTTTGCTGACTTGAGTAATTCCACCTTTAGTCACCAGAATTTCCGATCCAAATTGATTTACCATTTGAACCGATCCTTCCTCAACCTCTAAACGAAATCCATCGAACTCAAATACCGTTCCGCGAACTGAAGCGGTGGCCACAGGACTCTGCACAGTGAAACTATTTTTCCGTTCTTCTGTGGAATTCACATTTACCCGGACTCTTCCCGCACTTAATCTGAGAGTGGTGGTGGTTAACCCCTCCTTTTCTGTGTAGGCCCCGAGACTCATTCTGGTGAGTGGTCGTACCACCACTATATTTTTATCCAAAGCCACAGTGGCTTGGGAATTAAATCCAGTGGATATTTGAGACTGAAGGGAGATGGAGGAATTTAGTTCTGCGGGCATCCAAGTACTCCCGACATTCTGAATTTCGACCTTTCCTTTTAGGTTAGTCACAATTCCCTGGGCTGTTATGGACGAAACAACCACCAGTCCCAATACTAAAAAAAGAGTTTTCTTCATGATTTACCTCATAGACTCAGAGAAAAGTATAACGCAGTTTTATATTCAATACTTGAAGTTGTGGAAATAAAGGCTCCACCGGAGGAAATATTTGGAAAAAATACACCGGTGGTTAAAGAAATGGAAAGATCTGATAGAGGACGATAGCGTAAACTTAAGATTCCTTCCGTACCCAGGTAGGTTCCTCCCTCACCTAAGTTCACCCGCGTACTAGAAACGGGGCCTTCGGTAATTCTCATAAAGGAACGACCCGTGAGTCCTGCGGTTAGGCCATCTTGTGAACGAGCGGAAGCCAAGACCCGCATATTATATGAGAGTTCGGCAATTGCCATATTTCCAAATTGAGGGGCAAAGACATAACCAGGGGCTGTATTGGAAAGGGTACGGAAAATACTCAAAAAAGCAGGATCCTTACTGAATTTTGATCCTTCCTTGTAATCTTGACGGTTGGCATCGTCACCGGAGGTGTACCATCCTTGTATGTGTAGGTTGGATTTCAAATTATCCTTTAAAAACCAATCCATGGAGGCTGTGGCGGCGCTTCCCAGAATCCAAGAGCTTTTGTAGACCCCGGATGCTACACTGTAATATAAACTTTGTCCCGTGGAAACTGCGGCTGCCACATCGTAATAAAGGCCGGTGACCAGGGTTCCACTCAAATCCAATAACCCATAGTGGGTGTTGAGAATCCCCCCCTCCACCGAGTTTTCTGAGGTGTCGCCATCTTTTACAATGATCCGTCCCGTTCCATTCACCAGTTCCCTAAGATCTAGTTGGGGTAAGTAAGAAAAACTTAATTTATGGGTTTCACTTAGAATTAAACTCCCTTCCAGTAGACCCACGGCTCTGGGGGCTGCGAAGAAAATGGCCATGTTTGCTTGGTCCGTGAGATCTGAGTTCGTGAGAACCAGTTGGCTGGATTTTTTACTGAGAAATCCATTGTACCCGAAACCTATGCGGGTACCCCAGGTTTTTCCACCCAATCCCAGAAGAAAGCCATCCAAGGTTCCCGAATAGATTAGGTTGGCAGGATCCCGCATATTGATGCGGCCTATTTGAATATCTGAAGAATTAAAATCCTCGGATTGGTAGTTGGTAGTCCACTGCAATTTGAACAGTTCCAATTCCGGGTCCATGTCCAGCATAGGGTCGGGAAGACCGAAGGATGTGGTGAATCGTCCCTGGATTTTTATTTTAAAAGATGAGGTATCGAAGCTGGCCCATAATCTTTGCGTGTTGCGCTGGGACGCACCCCATGTATCCGAGATATTAAGAACTGTTTGATTGTCGGTGATAAGTCCCAAATCCAAGCCCTCTGACCATATAAAAGAAGTGAATATAAAAAGTAAAGTTGTGAATAAATATTTCAATTGGCAATCTCCTCAGGAGCCTTATCTTCCATTAGGGTCTGAAGGGCTAACATGGCTTCGTAAGGGGTGATTGGATCGTAAATTCCCTTATCGTAGGGTAGAAGTCGAAGAAAGTTGACCTCTTTAACAGCATATCTCTGTCCACCGAGGACTGAGTAGAGGATCCCACCTTTGAGGTTGAAAGCTTTCATGAGAAGGAGGGAATATTCTCCCCATAAAACAGGTCTATCGGTATTGGATTGGGGGAATCCCCATCCTTTTTGGAGTAAGGCTTGGTAAGCTACCCTGGGAGGGACATCCTCTGGAACAACTCCTGAGGCCGAAAGTACTAAATAAACCGTGGTAGCGAAATCAGAATTATCCATGGTTAAGAAGGTATCCAAGACCTCGTTGGACTGGGCGGATAACATCCCCCCTGAGAGCAGTAGTATCAAAATACCAATTTTTTTCAAATTTAACCTCGTCGTTATAGATAATAGCCTTAGTTCCCTAAGGTTTCAAGAATAGTTGACGGAAAAAGAAAGAAAAACAATAATTGTTCCATAAGGATACTCAGGGTGAAAAAAGAAAGAACGATCGATTGGGTAATTTCAGGCGTACTGGGGTTAGTTTTTTTTGGGCTATCCTTTACTGGGCTTTTTCAAGTGGGAGAGATGAAGGTCTACGATCTCTTTTTAAATTTAAAGCCGAGTTTAGCTCAAAGACCTGATATAGCCATTCTTGAAGTGGATGATGGAACTATCACAGCTTTAAAAATGTATCCACTGACCAGGGATTTTATTGCGGACAGCTTGGTGACCATGTCGGAAATGGGAACTCGAAGCGTCCTTATTGACTCGGAATTCCGGGAAGATAGCCCTAGAGGTACCTACGATGCCTATCTCCAGACCGATATTCCAGAAATATTTTCCCAGGAAATGACCAATGTTTCCGATGGTATGGTTCAAGTCATGGAGGCCTTAGTCGACGGTAGGATATCTGTCAAAGAGCTCAAGGAAACCATTCCGCAGTTGCGAGATATGACTTTAGAAACCGAATTCCAGCTCCTGAAGGCGGTGGAAGGGGTGGTAAAGGATTACGACAGGCTGTTGGGGGATTCAGGAAGGTTCCATGGTCAAAGTTTTGTAACCATCACCTCACCCGGGGCAGAATTCCGGAAAAAACCCGGCACCACCGATACAGGAATAAAATTATTCCCCATTCCCGAGTGGCAAAAAGTCATTGAATCCATGGCGGTAAAAAATGTGAAAGTCATGGAACCCACCAGCTTTTCCAATTATTCAACCCTCAATCCAGCCATCTATCCCATCATCCGGGGGATGGCGGGAGCTGGAAATGTGGAGCAATTTCTCGATACCGACGGGGTGAGCCGAAGAATTGATCTGTTTTTTCAGTATGGGGATCGATTTTATGCCCACTTGGGCGTGGCGGCCTTGCTTAAAGAAATGGGCGATCCCGTGGTGGAAATGTATAAGGATAAGGTCATCCTTCGCCAGGCCAGTCATTTAGGAACTCCTGCACGGGATATTACAATTCCTGTGGATTCAAATGGTAGGATGCTCCTCCACTGGGTAAATACAAAATTTACCGATGGTTTCCGACACCAAAGTTTATTCCATCTCTATAACTATGAGAAAAACCTGAAAGATATCGTAAGAAATATGAGATTGTTGGAGAACTTGGGTGGATTAACCAAGTATACCGGTGAAGTTCCCCTTCTGGATCTTTGGTATATGGCTGAAAAAGCCAAAGAAAAGGGGATGAAAGACGGGGATGAAGAATCCCGGTTGGCTCTCCGGCAGTACAGGGAACAATTTATTACAGAATCCTCCTCCTATTTTAATAGTGATGCATTGGAAGTGTATAAAAACGAAATCTCGGCTATTTCCCGTACCACTGGATTGAGCGACGAGGAAAAATTGATATGGAGCGATATTCAGGGTAATTTTGAAAGTACCAAAAAAGCTTTGGGGGAATTGGTGGTTCTTCGTCAGGAACTAAAGTCAAAACTTGAGGGAACCTTGACTATCATTGGTTACACAGGACAGTCCACCACGGACTTGGGGGTCAATCCCTTTGAAAATATGTATCCCAATGTGGGAACATATGCTAACGAAGTGAATACGATCCTACAAAATGCTTTTCTTTGGGAAGGACCTTTGTGGCTTTCCTTCCTTTTAACCCTGCCCCTATCCATGTTGCTGCCTCTGCTTTTTCTGAATCTCAGCCCGGTGAAGGCCATGATCAGCGGTCTTGGTTTACTCCTAGGTCTCGAAGTGGCCTATTTTGGATTTTTTACCTTCACGGGGGGGTATCTTCAAGGCTTTCTGCCCGCAATTTGGCTGATTACCTCTTTAATCATCTCCATGGTCATCAGTTTTAGGCAGACCAATGTTCAAAAAACCTTTATTCAGGGGGCCTTTGGTCAGTATTTGTCCAAATCTGTGATAGATGAGCTCATTTTAAATCCCGAGAGACTTAAACTCGGTGGGGAAAAGAAAGAATTGACTGCACTATTCACTGACGTGAAGGGATTTTCCACCATTTCTGAGCAAATGGACGCGGAAGACCTGGTGGTACTCCTCAATGAATATTTGACAGGACTTAGTGATATTATTTTGGAAAGTCAGGGGACGGTGGATAAATACGAAGGGGACGCCATCATGGCCTTCTACGGAGCCCCTACGGATTTGCCGGACCATGCCTACCGCGCCTGCCTGGCGGCGGTGGATATGAAACGGATGGAAGCTGAGCTCAATAAGAAATTTTTAGAGAAAAAAATGACTCCTTCACCACTTTTAACTCGGATAGGTCTTAATACCGGGGATATGGTGGTGGGAAACATGGGGACGGAGAACAAGAAAAACTACACCATCATGGGAAACCACGTGAATCTGGCTGCCCGGTTGGAAGGGGTGAATAAGCAGTATGGGACTTGGATCTTGATTTCCGAAAATACCTATGCCCAAATCGGCAGTAATTTTCTTACCCGGCAGTTGGATAGGGTGAGGGTCGTGGGGATTAATACACCCATTCGCCTTTACGAGCTTCTGGAACTGAGGACTCGGGCCGACAGTATTCAACTTCGAACGGTGGAAGCCTTTGAAAAGGGCTTGGTTGTGTTTGAGCAGAGAAATTACCCTGAAGCGGTAAAACTCTTCCAAAGTGTGTTGGATATAAATCCTAATGACCCTCCCGCTCAAATCTATTTGAAAAGGAGTCAGGAATTTATCGCCACAGCCCCTGCCGCTAATTGGGATGGAGTGTACAACCTGACCTCAAAATAAGGAAATCTTGACCAAGCGGAAAACCTGATTCATAATGCCCCCATGATTATAAAACCCATGATCCGCAATAATATTTGTCTTAGCTCCCATCCTGTAGGATGTTCCAAGGATGTGGAGAGGCAGATTGCTTATGTTAAATCTAAAGGTCCCATCAATGGGCCTAAAAATGTTTTGGTGATCGGAGCCTCCACAGGTTATGGTCTGGCCAGCCGTATCACCTCCGCCTTCGGATCCGGCGCCTCGACTTTGGGTGTGGCCTTTGAAAAACCTGGGACTGAAAAAAGTCCCGGTACCGCCGGCTATTACAATATCCGCGCCTTTGAGACCCAGGCAAAAGCCGCCGGCTTATGGGCAAAAACCCTCAATGGAGATGCATTTTCCACGGATATAAAAAATCAGGTTATGGAAATCATCAAAAAAGAGATGGGCGGAAAGGTGGATCTGGTGATTTACTCCCTGGCCAGTCCAGTGCGTACCGATCCAAAAGATGGGGTGACCTACCGTAGTGCCTTAAAACCCCGGGGTGGGGTCTATACCGCCAAGTCCGTGGATCCTTTCAAAGGTGAGATTAAAGAATCCACTATTGAACCCGCTACCCCCGAGGAAGAATTTGCCACCGTGAAAGTCATGGGCGGGGAGGATTGGGAACTTTGGATTGATGCCCTCATGTCAGAAGGTCTTTTATCCGAGGGTGCCCAGACCGTGGCCTATTCCTACATCGGCCCCGAGGTCACCACACCCATCTACCGGGAAGGAACCATTGGCAAAGCCAAGGAACACCTGGAAAAAACCGTGGTTTCCCTGGATAAAAAGCTGGCTAAACTTAAGGGAAAATCCTACGTTTCCGTGAATAAAGCCCTAGTCACTAAAGCCAGCTCGGTGATTCCCGTGGTGAGTCTCTATGTTTCCGTGCTTTACAAGGTAATGAAAGAGATGGGACTCCATGAAGGGTGTATTGAACAGATTGACCGGCTTTACCGAGAGCGTTTGTTTAGTGGAAAACCTATTGCGGTGGATGAAAAAGGACTCATTCGTATCGACGATTGGGAAATGAGACCGGATGTTCAGGCGAAAGTCATGACCTATTGGAATCAGATCACCAGTGAAAATGTGGCTCAATATGCCGATCTCAAGGGCTTTGAGGAGGATTTCCTTCAGCTCAACGGTTTTGCCATCACCGGGGTGGATTATGCCGCAGAAGTGACCTCGGATCAGCTGGTTTAGTTCATTTCCTAATATTGACTAAAATCCGCTCTTTTGGTAGTATATTTTGAATACGGGGGCAACCCCCTGGGAGGATTGTTATGGCTAAGAAAGTCTCCAACGTTTCAAAAAACGCCCGTCGTGAAGGGGCTCAAGAACTCCTCAGCCGATGGGGTGGGAAGATCAAGATGAAGTCCGTTTTTGAAAACGGTAAAATGCGCCATTTCGCAGTCTGCGAAAAATCTGGGAACACCGCCCGGAAACCTGGCGAACTGATGTAATCGGTTCATTCCGATAATGAAAAGAGATGGACCATTGGTTAATCTCTTTTTTTTTGACCGATGCATTCATGGAATACAAAAAAGGATGACCCCTGGGTCATCCTTTTTACTTTTACTAATTTACTGGGTTTACCCTGGATTAAACCACTTCGACCACGGCTCCACCGAAGGTAAATCCTCCACCGAAGGCGGTGAGTCCCCATTTTTGACCCGCTGTGGCCTGGGGAATAAGTTCCTCAAGACAAAGGGGAATGGTACAACTGGAAGTATTTCCATTGTGGCGGATGTTGGAGTAGACCTGGTCTTCTGCCAGTTTCATCCTTTGACGCAGGGCGTTGATGATCCGCTGGTTAGCCTGGTGGGGGACAATGAGATCCAAGCTTTGAGGCTCAATTCCCATCTGATGACAGGCATCGGTAAGGAGTTGTGGCATATATTTCACCGCTTCCAGGTAAACTTTCGGACCATCCATGGTGATGGTTTCCTTAGGGTCCGAGGGAACCTTCAAAATATCACCGGATTCCCCATGGGTTCCCAGGGCGGTTTCTAAGACCTTGAGTTTCATAGCCCCCAGGCGTCCGGAACCCAATAGAAGCGTCGCTGTGGCGGCGTCACCAAAGACCGGAGCTGTCCCATGGTCTGCCATATTGGTCTGGGGTGATAAAACCTCAGCGGTGATCAGTAGAACTCGATCCTTTGGCCTGAGCTTCAAGTGATCCGAGGCCTGTTTTAGTCCGAAAATATAACCTGAGCAGGCAGAAGAGAAGTCGTAAGCGGGAACCAAAAGTGGTTCAGTTTCGTCTTTATTGAGATCCATCTGGATCATGGAAGCCAAGGACGGGGTGTGGGCTGGGGGAGTACCGGTGGAAACCAGTATGAGATTAATATCAGAAAGGGTTAATCCGGTTTGTTTTAAGAGTTTTCGTGCGGCGGCGGTGGCCAAAGTGAGGACCGTTTCCCCTTCGCCGACCCATGGGCGGGTTTCGATACCAATTCTCTTGAAAATATCCTCAGCCTCCCACTCGGGACAGAGGGCGGATATTTCCTGATTTGTGACTACACGACTTCCTTTCACACAGGCCACCCCTTGAATCCCTACGATTCCCTTGGGATCAGTAGAGAGGACTTTTTCTTGGGATGCTTTAGGAGCTCCAAGCTGAAGTCCTGAAATCAAAGGTTCCCCTGGATTTTCTTTCGTCAATGGTTTGAAGCTTTCTTCTCCTTCTCCTGTTTTTACCTTGAGGACGGGAGTTCCCACTTTAACCATATGGCCTTCAGGGACGAGAATCTCTTCTAATATTCCAGATATGGGGGATTTAAGCTCGACAGCGGCTTTATCCGCCTCAAAATCGGCTATATAGTCCCCTTCTTTTATGGTATCCCCGGGTTTAACAATCCAACGTACCACCGTAATGGACTCATCGGAGGGACTGGATCCAATGGCTTCCACGAGGAAGTAACCTTTTTGAGCCGTGGGGGGAAGCTTCCAGGCAATCTGGCCTCCCAGCATTTCCACGGAGGTTTCCAATATTCTTTTATAACTGGGGAGGACTTCCAATTGGTTGGCAAAGTTACAGGGGACGTAGGTATCCGCACGGGCTACGCGGCGAACCTGGAAAGGTCTTGTGACCCTTTCTGCCATAACTGCAATGACCTCTGACCCCATTCCCGCGCTTTCATTGTCTTCGTGTACCACTACAAGTCGTCCCGTTTTTTCCACCGAGGTGGCTACCGCAGTTTTATCCCAGGGTTGGAGGGTCCGTAGGTCGATGACTTCAGCCTGGGCTCCTTGGGCTGCCAAAGCTTCGGCGGCCTGGAGACAGAGTTTTACGGTATTTCCGTAACCCACCAGGGTTATATCCTTCCCTGAGCGAGCGATCCGGGCTTTTCCCAGGGGAATGAGATGTTTTTCCACATCGGAACTGGTGGCGTTTTCCCGGTCGTTGAGACAGCTTTTTGGGTAGAAAAAGAGGGTGGGGCGTCCGCTTTCAAAGGCCGAATTGAGCAGTCCTGCGGCATCCCCCGCAGTGGAAGGCATGAAAACGTCTACTCCGGGAGTATGAACCGCCAGGGCTTCATAACTGGAGGCATGAAAAGGTCCGAGTCCAGGTTTGTATCCGCCGCAGGTGATCATAACAATCACCGGAGACTGCCAACCCCCGTCGGTTCGCCAATGCATGGAACCCAATTCTGAAACGATTTGGTTATAGGCAATGGGAAGAAAGTCAGCGAACTGGAGAAAGGCCACGGGTCGTTTTCCGGCTAAGGCTTCCCCAATGGTCACTCCCAGGATGGTGGATTCAGCCAAGGGGGAATTTTTTACCCGCCCTGGATAGGCTGTGGAAAGTCCTTTCGTGAGTCCGAACACATCCCCCTTGGGATCCTCCAGGTCTTCACCGAAGAGGGTGATCCGATCGTCGTCGGCCATGCGTTTTTTAAGCACATCCCGAAGAGCTTCCAACATGACTAGATTATCTTCACTTTTTTCCGTGGGCTGACCCCGGTACTCGGCGGCGGTATATTCCAAATGGGAAGGAAGGGGTTTTAGGGCTGTTCGGGTAGGGGCAGGTTCGCCGCTTCTTTGGGCGAGGGAGGCTTGTTTTTTTAAGTCCAATCGGATGTTCTGGGCCATTCCTTGGAAGAAATCATCCTTTACACCCTGGGATTTAAGCCAAATTTCCAGATTTACAATGGGATCTCCACATTTTTTTACCGCTTCGATTTCATCCGGGGAGCGGTAAACCTTGTGGTCATCGGCGTTGGTATGGCTGTGGAGTCTATCCACATTCATCACCACAATGGAGGGTTTTCTATCCACCCGCATGGAGGAAACCACTTCTTCAAAGCATTCCAAACAGGATTCGGGATTCCGACCGTTGATCCGGTGGATGGGAATCCCATAAAATTCCTGGGCATCTCCCTCGGGGGTCTGATAAAAGGTTTTTCCCTTGGTGGTGGTGGAAATGGCCAGATTATTATCTTGAATTAGGAAAAGGACCGGAAGGGTTTCCCTTACCGCATGGGCCAGGGCTTCCAGGACCTCACCTTGTTGGGTCATCCCATCTCCGAGAGAACAAAGTACCACCGGTTGGTTTTCATCGTTTTTGACGGCTGCCGCCACACCCACGGCTTGTAAAGCCGAGTTGCCCACGGGACCAACTAAGGAAAGGACCTTCAACTCGGGGGAACTCATGTGGGCATTCATCTGCCGACCACGGCTGTGGGAGGCGTCTTTGTTAAATAATGAGAGGAAAAATTGTTCAGGAGTGATTCCCCGGGCCATCATCAAGGCCTTGTCCCGGTAATGACAATGCAGCCAATCTTGAGGACCTAGAAAAGGATTTAATGCCGCTGTGGCTTCGTGTCCTGCTCCCGAGACATGGAAAAAGGCTTCCCCTCGTCCGGTATAATCTTGCTCTATTAAATCAGCTTCCCGGGATATTACCATGGTCCTATAGAGGGTCTTTAAGGTTTCCAGATGTGCAGAGGCATTCTTAGCCATAGCTTCTCCTATTATCTTATTATTTTAATAATTTTAAATTTAAATTTAAATTTAAATTTCAGAGTGAAATAAGAATAACATAATTTTTTTTTAAGGTCGATGACCATATTCTCCAATAATCTGATAATTTTTTGGGCAAATGGTGATTTTTCCTTTTCGGGTGAGACCCTGAGCCAAAGTTTTTTCCACCCTATCCACCGCATTATTGGTATCTGAGAGGTGAACCAAATAAATGGACCCAGGTCCATTTTCTGGTATTTTGTTTAAAAATTCCAGGGCTTGCTGGTTGGATAGGTGTCCCAGATCCGATTCTATCCTTTGTTTCAGGTACCAGGGATAGGGACCTGTTTTTAGCATATCGGGGCAATAGTTGGATTCCAAGAAAACCACATCGCTACGGGAAGCTAAGGCTAACATGTCGGTGTCGGTTTTTCCCGTATCGGTGATCAGGGTAAATCGTTTATTTCCCAGGGAAAAATAGTAATTTACAGCCCCTGGGGCATCGTGGTAGGTGGGAAAGGCTAAAAATTTTAAGGGACCCTCCCGGTATTCCATAAGCGGTTCAATTCTTTTAGAGACCGGGGTGTGTTTGAAATAATTTTCCAGGGGAAGGCTTCTATGGTGAACCACGGGAATCTTTAGCTGACGACTGAGGGTTTCCACCCCCCGGATATGGTCCTCATGACCGTGGGTGAGAAAAATATACCGGATCTTTTGGGGGGAAAACCCTCCGAGTTCAATTCTTGAAAGGAGGTTTCGGGCTGAGAATCCATTGTCTATCACAAAGGCAAAATCCTGCCATTCAAATATATAGGAGTTGGCCTTGGATCCTGAACCCAGGACCGCAAATCGAGGATACATGAGCATGAAAGTAATGTATTCCTCCTTTTATGTCCAGGGAAATAGCCAACTCAAAAATCCTGTGGTATGATTACAACCCGAGGTTCCACGTGAAAAAACTTGCCCTGGTATTAAAAATTTTTGCCACTGGTTCCCTATCCCTTCTTCTTTCTGCCTGCTACGGGGTTGTCCAGGTCATGTA
>CAZUXL010000089.1:7356-14560 GCA_964624355.1 uncultured Spirochaetales bacterium | reverse complement strand
TTTTTGCCGGAGGACTCCCGACAGGGACAAAGGAAGCATCCAAGTTTCTTTTCGTTATTACAAAGACCTTCTATGACACCCTGGGTAAACTCTTTGTCTGGGTTTAATATCCAACCTTTTACCGCAGCTACTTTTTCCACATACTTTTTTGTCTGGTCTATGTTATGCATAAATTTCCCGAAGTTTTTCTTCCCAGGTCTCCCGTACGAAGCCCACAATAAAATCTTTTTCCCCTACTATCAATGTGGGATAGGAAAGTACTTTTTTGAAATTAGAAAAAAACTCTTCTTTAACCTTGATTTTTATTTCAGGATCTATGAGATCCAAATGTATGAATTGATAGGCCCAACCCCGGTCTTCTAGAAAACCTTGAGCTTTTCTACAAAATCCACAGGTAGAAAGGGCCATGAGA
Source organism: uncultured Spirochaetales bacterium (assembly GCA_964624355.1). Taxonomy (GTDB): domain Bacteria; phylum Spirochaetota; class Spirochaetia; order JABEVK01; family JABEVK01; genus CAZUXL01. Next base: position 14,148 of record CAZUXL010000089.1, on the reverse strand, counting down.
GTAAGCTTAGGTTGATTTAATGTACCCTCAACCTGAGTGAAGGTTAGATCATCAAACATCAGCTTCCCGTACTCCTTCTGACAGAATGTTCCATCCCATCCGTTTGTGATTCTACCAAACCACGCATTTCCGCTGCCTGAATAAACTTTTTAAACTGGGAAAATCCCACAGACCTGAGATCCAGCTTTTTATCCTTGAGTTTTGAAGAAACCAGGGAATAATCATGAAACTGAGCCTCTTTGGATCCATCCATTTCACTCAAGACATCGATGAGTGATCTTAGGGCATTCTGTAAAATCCCCTTTTCTTGGGGCTTTTGAGTGTTCGTGGTGAGGATGGTTTGCTTTTCATCTTCTTCTAAGCGAACCACTCCATGGCGTACCGCAGAACCTACAAAATCCCCCCATCTGCGAAATCCCAAAACTTTCTCATCAAAATTAGGATTAAGTATTTTCATCCGGAGTTTAACGCTGGAAACATTGGTGGATTTTTTTTCTTTCATCAAAATAGAAACTGTTTCCGCTAGGGCTGAATACCAATATTCCTTAGGGAAATTTTTTGTGACCGGGATATCGTCTTCATCATCCTCTTCGGTAGTGAGAAGATCCCGATAGTCTGTGAATGAGTCGGCTAAGGCTAAAAGGTCCTGTGAAGCCGTTTTAATATCACATACCACATGATTCATCTTTCCCGCCCGGCGGAGAGCCACTATCAAAGGACGAAAGTCTGAATCTCCGGTAACCAAAAGATATGTATCGATATAGTCATAAAATCTCATGATCTCCATGGTGTCGGAAACCACTTGAATATCCACAGAATTTTTCTTTTTTCGTTCACTGGGGACATGGACCAAATAATAGTGGTATTTTTTAAGACCCAAGGCCAATTTACTGAAACCCGGTTGTGTCCAGTCACAGTATGCCCGGGCGATAACCACCCGCCCTAAGGATTCTGCATGATCCCAAAGGGCGTCAATAAAAAGGGTATTGTTGCTTGGAGGTGTCACATTCTCAATGTCCCAAAGGATCGCTACATTTGCCATAGGTTCATCATGGAATCCGACGTGTTCTTTGTCAAGCGTTAGTATTGACCAGTGGAGAGAAGGACTAAAGTGCAAGCATTAATATTATCAATGCCTTCTTTTTCGAGGGCTTCTTGAAGTTCCTTTGATTCTGTTCCAGGATTGAAAATAACCCTTTTGGGTTTCAAATTTAGAATCGCAGGAATTAGGGGGCGTAAATGACCGGGCCCGAGATAGAGGGTGAGGGTATCAACATTTTCATGAATTTCCGCCAATGATCCTACGCAGGGAATCCCTAATATAGATTTGTAGGCCGGGTTCACCGGTATTACCCTATAACCCTGTGACAGGAGCTTTTCTTGAGCTTTATAAGCGTATCTATCACTTTTTGGACTGGCACCTAAGATAACAGTTGTTTTCTTTTCCATGGTAAAAATATGGGGGATAAAAGATTTTTGGTCAAATTTATCACGAGCATTCCGGTAAAACTGTTCAATTTTCCTGACAAAGTAGGGGTTTTCTGGTAATAATTCCTCCATGAACTCTGACAAAATAAAAGAAATGCTTTTATCGTTGGAACCAGAAGCAGCCCCCTTCACCGTGGTTCTTTCTGGTAAATCCAGTAAAAAAGTTGACGGATTGTACCGTCCAGATACCCAAGAAATTATCCTCCACAATAAAAATTTTAAAAATGATGAAGCCCTCATCTATACCTCCATCCACGAGTATGCCCATCACCTCCACTTTTGCTCCCCTCAAAAGCCCTCCACCACCAGGGCTCACACCATAGTGTTCTGGGATCTCTTCCACCGGCTCCTCCATAAGGCAGAAGAAAAAGGACTCTATGTAAACCTTCTGACCAAGGAAGGACCTTTAAAAAGTCTGGGCGAAAGAATAAAGAAAGAATTTGTGGAGCCCCATGGAAAACTCATGATGGACTTCGGTCGTTCCCTCCAAGAAGCCTTTGAACTTTGTCAGACCTATGGAGCTAGCTTTCAAGATTTTATGGATAGGGTTTTGGGAATGTCTAAAGTTACGGGGGATGCAGCCATACGTGTCTCTCAATTAAGCCTGCCTCCCAGTCTTAGCTTCGAACAGATGAAAGAAGTCGCCCGGATCAAAGATCCAGAACTCCGCAAAGAAATTGCCCAGAAAAGTAGAAATGGTTATTCCTTGGACATGATGAAGGCAGCTATTCGCAATAGTAATTCCACCGGGGGTGATAGGGATGAAAATCCTGAGTATAAACGCAAGCAGTTGGAAAAAGAAAAAATTCGGTTAGAAAAACATATTAATGATCTCAGGCAACGGCTGGCATCCTTGGAAACACAAATCATTGAATTGGAGGCAGCCGATGAATCCTGATCGGGAAACGGGGAAATCCTTAAACCTGGATTTTGAAAAGCGGGGTGGGCTCATTCCCGTGATTGTTCAGGACATTGCATCCGGGGAAATCCTCATGTTGGCTTATTCTAATAAAGAAGCCTACGAGATGACTCTGGCAAAAGGAAAGGCAACCTTTTTCAGCACCTCCAGAAAAGAACTTTGGACCAAGGGCGAAACCAGCGGTGATTACCTGGAAATACAAGAGATTAGGGTGGATTGCGATCAAGATGCCCTCATCTATAAAGTGAAACTCTTGGGGGATGGGGTATGTCATACCTGGGAAACAAAAGAAAAACACCGCCGAAGCTGTTTTTTTCGAAAAGTGAATCTCAAATTCCCCCAAAATAATTTATTAGAATTCTTGTAAGGTACTTGTCCTGAACATTACTTTCCAGTATTCTTGAATTATGGCTGCACAACTTAGGGAGTTTAAGAAACAAGAGCGAAAGGTAATGATTATCCGTGCTTCGGAAGAACTTTTCAGACAGAAGGGAATAAAAACCGTCAGTTTAGAAGAGGTGGCTGACAAAGTTGGTATTTCCCGAGGAACCATTTACAATCATTTTACCAATAAAGAAATGCTTCTGAAGTCGATACTCGAACCTTTTTTCATTAAACTCGAGACGGAATTCAAACAAATTGAAACCGAAACGGATCTGGAAATCGATGATCTCGCAGATTTCTTGTATCGGTTATGGGTGCAGCATCGAAAAATATGGGAATTAGTCCAGCACCCAGATATGGGCGAATATAAGGACTTAATGACCAATCATCATATTTTTTTAGAACGATTTGAAAATATCGTAAAAAAATTCCCCAAAAGTGAACTTTTTATGGGGGATTACAAATTGACAACAAAAATTATCCTGTCAGTTTTCCGACCTCTTCTCAATTCCATGGAAGGTCAAGAGAAGCAAAAATCCCTTTTCATCCATAGTTTAAAGGCTTTACTACAAATAGAAATATAAGAAGTCCCACTACGGTTCAGATTTTTGCCCCATTCCTGAGAAGGAGCTTTAGTTTATTTAGGTAATTGAGTGCATATTTACTATTTATCTTGACAAAATGGGAATAATTAATAGATAATCAAAGTACCAATTCCCTCTGAGGGGACTGCATTTTGCGGCCCTAAGGAGTCAAACCATATCGGATCCAAAGGTAAGAACTAATGGAAAAGAGGCTGGGCGTAATCGCCATAATTCTTTCTGAGCTTGAAAATGTTAATCGGATGAACTCCATCCTGAGCGAACACGGGGACCTGGTGGTCGGACGTATGGGGTTACCCATGCGCGGCCGTCAGCTCCATGTGATTTCTCTTATTGTGGAAGGCACCACCGATGAGATTGGGGCTTTGACAGGAAAGCTGGGGAGACTGGGGGGAGTGCAGGTTAAATCCATGCTCACCAAACAGGAGGCTCCCCATGCCGGTGATCGCTAAAACATCTTTTATAGACGTTCCCACATTGAAAAATTTGATAAAGGGTTCTGTTCCATCAGATTCGGAAGTAAAAACTCTTTTGGAAAAAGCCCGAAAGTTAAAAGGCTTATCCTTAGAAGAGGCTTCTATTCTTTTAAGAATTGAAAGCACCACCCAATTACAGGAACTACTGGAAACCGCAGGTTATGTGAAAGAAGAGATTTATGGCCGCAGACTGGTCATCTTTGCTCCCTTATATACGGGAAATACCTGTACCAATAACTGTCTTTACTGCGCTTTTAGGCAAGATAATGAGACCCTAACTCGGGTCACATTAACTCAAAAACAAATAGAAAAAGAAACCAGGGCATTAATCCAAGACGGACATAAACGGCTGTTGATGCTCTGTGGTGAAAGTGCGGATATTCCTTTGGATTATTTTTTAGAGTCTATTCGGACTGTTTATGGAGTAAAAGAAGGCCGATCTGGAATAAAAAGAATAAATGTAGAAATCGCCCCTTTGGACGTGGAGGGGTTTCGCCGCTTGAAAGAAGAGAAGATTGGAACCTATATCTGCTTTCAAGAAACATATGATCCCGTCGTCTATGCCCAAGCTCATGTCTCAGGACAAAAAGCCGACTATTTGTGGCGGTTAGAAGTGATGGACAGGGCTATGGAAGCGGGAATAGAAGATGTGGGAATAGGAGCCCTTTTTGGACTCGGGGACTGGAAATTTGAACTGTTGGGTCTTTTGTCCCATGCTCGGCATTTGGAAACCAAGTTCGGATGCGGTCCTCACACCGTGAGTGTCCCCCGTTTGGAACCCGCAGATAACGCGCCCTTATCCCAAGTGGTACCCCATCCGGTAAGCGACCAGGATTTTAAAAAAATTGTGGCAATTCTACGAATTACCTTACCCTATGCAGGAATTATTCTATCCACTAGGGAAAATGAAGAGTTAAGAACTGACCTATTCCGTTATGGAATCAGTCAGATCTCCGCCGGCTCAAGAACCGACCCCGGAGCCTATGCCCGGGAGGATGGAGAAGTAGCTGCTGGGGGACAATTCTCCCTGGGCGACCATAGAAGTCTTCATGAAGTAATCAGTTCTTTAATCGATGAAGAATACGTTCCTTCTTTTTGTACCGGGTGTTATAGGAAAGGTAGAATCGGTGCAGATTTTATGGATTTGGCTAAACCGGGATTGATTAAAAAGTTTTGTCTACCCAATGGTCTGTTTAGTTTTAAAGAATACCTTTTAGATTTTGCCCCGGAAGAGATTCGGGAAAAAGGTTTAAAATTAATTGAAAAGATGGTAAAAATCATCCCTGAGGAAAAAGTGAAAGCACGGGCAGTGAAGGGGTTGGCGGAAGTGGAGGGCGGGGGTAGGGATGTCTATTACTGAAAAATTAACCAGTTCTAGCCCGGAAGATATTTCCACTCGAAGCTCCACGATGACACCTGAAGAAATCCTAAATTGGGCAGAAAAAGCTCCCACTCCCATTCTCAAAAAAGCTGCGGATTTAGTCTGCCGGACCCACCATGGGGATAAGGTGTGGCTTCGCGGATTAGTGGAGATTTCTAATACATGCATACAAAACTGCCTTTATTGCGGTATCCGCCGGGACAATGAAAAGGTTAATCGTTACCGGTTAACCGAAGAACAAATAATAGAAACTGTGAAAACAGGTTATGACGCAGGCCTCAGAACCTTCGTTCTCCAAGGGGGAGAAGATGGGTATTTCAACGCTCAACGTATGGAAAGATTGATCGGTAATATAAAAAATCTAACCCTAGGCGAGGCAGCCCTTACCCTGAGTTTGGGAATCTTTTCCAAGGAAGTTTATAAAAGATGGAAGAAGGCCGGGGCGGATCGTTATCTCATCCGTTTTGAAACCTCCGATCCGGATTTACATCTTTGGCTCCGGGATGGGGTGACTTTAAAAGAACGGTTGGAAGCTCTCAAAGATCTCAAAGATTTAGGCTATGAAACCGGCAGTGGATTCATGGTGGGACTACCCCGGGAGACCGCCGAAATTCGCCGCAACAATGCCCTGCTTTGCCGGGAGCTGGAACTGGATATGGTGGGGATCGGCCCATTTATTCCCCATCCCCAAACACCCCTAAAAGAAGCCCCTCAGGAAAGTATGGACCTCTGTGAACGCTCTGTGGCCACCGTGCGTCTTCTTCTTCCCAAGGCCCATATGCCAGCCACCACTGCTGCGGGATCTTTGGATAAAAAAGGACGGGAAAAAGTTTTGGCCGGTGGGGCTAATGTTCTCATGCCGAATATCACCCCGGTGATGGTTAAAAAAGATTATGAGCTGTATCCAGGAAAAATTTGCTTGGACGAGAGCGGTCTGGAATGTATGGACTGCTTGGACATTCGAGTACGTACTGTGGGCAAACGTTTGTCCAAGGGGAAGGGCGGAGCCTGGGTTAAGGTTCCTTCCATTGAAGTGTCTACTGGGTCGGAAACCTAATTCCATGGGGGAAAAAAATTCACCTCTTTGGGGAAACCAAACCAATCGGGCTTTGGAAAATTTTGGACGGGGTCAGACCCCCAGGGAGTTAATCCAGGCTTATGCCCAGGTGAAGTTAGCTGTCTACAAAGCCTTGCAAGAAACCGGTCATGGCTGGGAGCCTGTTGTTTATAAAGCCTTGGAAGAAGCGACCTTAGAAATCATTCAAGGGGAGCATTTTATCCAATTTCCCCTTTCCCTAAGTCAGGGGGGAGCCGGAACAAGTCTCAATCAGAATCTAAATGAAGTGATAGCAACTTTAACAAACAATCGTTTGCATGAAGTGCAGATAAACTCCATAACAGATTGCAATCGTTTTCAAAGTACCAATGATACTTTTTCCACCGCTGCAACCGTTTGTTTTTATAGAGAATTAGAGCGGGTTGAGGTCGGGGTCATTGCCCTGCAAGAAGCCCTTATCCAAAGGGAGCGGGAATCCAGAACCC
>CAZUXL010000089.1:0-7256 GCA_964624355.1 uncultured Spirochaetales bacterium | reverse complement strand
GATGAGGTGGCGAACCAGGATAAGCTGGCGGAGCTGGCGTCGGGTTACGATCTGGTGGCAGGGAACCTTTGGAAGATCTCCGGGGATCTTTTACTTTACACTTCGGGATTGTTAAATGAAATGGAACATCCCAACCTTCAAGATGGGTCCACACAGATGGCGGCAAAAGTGAATCCTGTACTTCTGGAGTATGTCCGGGGGATGTCCCTGGAAGTCCAGGGTGAGGCTTTTAAAGCTCGCCGTTATGCCCAAGAAGGTCAGTTCCAGCTGAACGCCTATTTCCCCTTTCTTGTGCAAAGTATTCTAAAAATGTCTGAAAATTTATTAAAAGCATTGGAAGTATTAGGTCATAAATTGATTCCCTCACTAAGGTTTAACCCAGGGATAATGGAAGCCCATCTTTACAGTTCTGCAGCTTTGTTCAATACTCTGGTTCCACTTCTTGGATATAACAAAGTTAAGGAACTCTCTGGGAAATTTAAGGCCACCCAGGACCGCATATCTCATAGGGGCCAAGGGAGTTTGGATACCCTCATTTCCTTCCTAGTGGAGGAGGCAGGGCAGTCACCAGAATACTGGGCTGAGCAATTATCCCCAGGAAAAATCACCACATTCACCCAGCCGAAGGAACCATTATGAACTCAACACCACTAGCCGAAAGGCTTCATATTGTATTTTGGGGACTCAGAAATGCGGGTAAATCCAGCCTAATGAATAATCTTTTTCAGAAACAGATTTCCATCGTTTCTGAAACCCCCGGCACCACCACTGATGCTGTGACCCGGGCATATGAGCTTTTGCCCCTGGGTCCCGTGGCAGTGACCGATACTCCAGGTTTGGATGATGAGGGCCAGTTAGGAGAATTACGGATAAAAGCCGCCATGGAAAAGATCCGAAGTGCGGGCGTTTACGTCTGGGTAACCCGAGGGGACCAACCCATGAACCCCCTGGAAAATGTACTGCTTAAGACGTTCCAGGAACAAAGTAAATTCATTATCCAAGCGAATACCCATGGGGATTTACCTCTTCACAGGGAAAAATCATTAAAAACAACTATTCCCCATGTGACAGTTAATAATCTAACCGGCGAAGGTGTTCCTGAATTAAAAAAACTAATAATTCAAGTCGCGGGGGAGAAATCACCGGAGATCACTCCCGTGGAGGATTTGGTTCGGGAAAATGATTTGGTTCTCTTGGTGACACCACTGGATCTAGCTGCTCCCAAAGGCAGACTTATTCTACCACAAGTGGAAACAATCCGAGATCTACTGGACCGGGATTGCGGAGTTTTGATCACCAAGGAAAGAGAATTGGGTTGGTTTTATTCCCAATTAAAAAGTGCTCCTAAACTAGTCATTTGTGACTCTCAAGCCTTTTCCAAAACCGCCGCAGAACTTCCCGAGGACCAGCCTCTCACCAGTTTTTCCATTCTTTTTGCAAGGAAAAAAAGTGACTTTCCCTACTTAGTCCGGAGTCTAGGGACTTTAAAAAATGTAAAACCGGGAGTGAGCGTTCTGATCTTGGAAGCTTGTAATCATCACCAGCAGGGGGATGATCTGGGAACGGTAAAAATACCCCGGTTGTTTCAGACCCTCATTCAACCCCAGGCAACCTTCACCCATAGCCGAAAGTTGCCCCAGGATGGGCAGCTGAAAGAATTTGACATGATTATTTCCTGCGGAGCCTGCATGGTTACCCGGGATCATATGATCGCCAGTTTAGAAGCCCCACGGAACCTGGGAATTCCCGTCTTAAACTATGGGCTTTTTTTGGCCTACGTGAATGGACTACTTCCCAGGGCTTTGGAACCCTTTCCCCAGGAATGGGCTATTTACCAGCAGATGTTTCAGAAGCGATAATCATTTTACCAATTCATAAAATGGACTTTCTAATAATCTGATTTTTTCGGAGATGGGGTCAATTTCAATTTCCAAACCCAAGGGCATGATGTGCCGAGGATCCGTATGTCCTATATCCAGATTCATCACCAAATTCAGATCTGGCCGATTAAATTCCACCACCACAATGCGATGGATTATTTCCGCCAGGGACTCTTTTTCTTCCACGGAATAATCTTTAGGTTTTCCCACCAGCAGTCCGTTTATTTTTCCTAAGATTCCTTGGATTCCAAAATTTCGAAGCCAATAGCCCACCTGATCGGGTTTTGGTTTCTCTTCCGAGGTTTCTATAAAAAGTATTTTTCCATTCCAGAAACTTTTTCTTGGCCAGAAATCGGTTCCATTCATAAAATCCAGAACTTCAATACATCCACCCCAGAGTTTCCCGGAAGTCGTTAAACCCTTATTTAGCCAGATATGACCTTCGGGAGAGGGTATTATTTCTCCAATACCCCCGGCATTACTCACCACTCCCCAGTCGGGATATTTTTGGCAGTAAGCAGGATAGGGGTTAATTTCCTGTATCCCGGAAGTGAAGAAAAAGCTCTTGTACTCCTGAAGAACCTCAGGGAAGTTTCTTAATTGTGAAAATCCTGACATTACTGCCGAACCATGGAAGGTAACCAAACCCAAGGAATTTAAGTAGGTTAAAAAGGTGGTGGAGTCCGAGTATCCCATAATCAATTTGGGATTTGAGAGGATGAGTGGGATATCTAAGTACTCCAAAATCCGGATGGAATCATCCCCACCGATGGAGCAGATAATTCCCTTGATGGAGCTCTCTCCAAAAGCCTGATTAATCTCTTGCGCTCTGAGCTTAGGATTCTTATAAAGTAATTGTGAATCCATCCGTGCACTCGGGTACTCCACAATTTCAAAACCGAAGTCCTCTTTTAATACTCTTAGCCCCTGTTCGAATATGTGTGGAAAATGGTAGGGGCCTCCCCAGGAAGGGGAAATCACAGCTATTTTATCCCCAGGTTTTAAGGCCGGTGGTTTTTTCATAAAGAGTTTATCGGTTGGGATGTTTCACTTTCCCAGGGAGTATTTATAAAATTGGGAGACAAAAAAAATTACTTCCTGTGTTATATTGCGTATATGTACACCAAGTTAATACTCCGGGGTCTTTTACGGCACCAAAAAAAGGGAAAACGTCTGTTTATCCTTCTGGCTCTTTGCAGTGCTACGGTTATTTTTCTTATGACTTTTAGGTCTGAATTCAGTACCCGATATCGGGAACTATTCATCGGAACAAGTACCACCCACTTGCAAGTTCTCTCTCCTGCATCCAAGGTCTTCGCCAAAAGTCAGTTTAGCGGATCCACCTCCAATCTTCCACTGTTTAAATTAAATCCGGAACTCCTGAGATATATTCGCGCTCTGCCCGAAGTGGAGGTGGCCAGTCCTGTGATCGAGATTGATGGGAATACCTTTAATTTAGATGGAGATCATGACGGAGGTTTGAAACTCATCGCCCTCGAACCAGATACCAAAGATCGGTTATTTCCCGGTGCTATTATTTTAGAAGGCACCTCTAATCTCCTGTGGTCCGAGGGGGAATTGGAAGTTCCTGTACTACGCAATCGTTTGTATGCTGAGTATGGCGAAACGAACCCTGAGCATTTATCTATTTCCCTGGAAGATTTAAAAATCCTGCAAAAAGATTTGGAGTCCTTTAAGAGTACCTTAGGAAAAGACTATCCTAAGATATTTCCCTTGGGGAAATTCGCCACCTCCGCCAAGGATCAGGATTTTTTCCACCATTGGACCGAGGTTTTGAAGGACCCTAATCTTTATTTATCCCTAGGAGCTGATACTAAGGAACCCTATGACTATCGATTGGATGATGCGGTGGTGGCTCTCCAGGAGAACGATCAGGCGGATCGGTGGGTTTTTCTAAACAAGCGTTTGTTTTTAGCTCTTTATCCCCAGATTATGGGGTATGTGAGGGAACCCATTAAACCGGGCAAATCTCTTTCACTCCAGGTTGCCCCACCACGGGGACAGGAAGTTCAAGACCTGCCAATTATCATCCCCATCAGATTGACCGGACTGGTAGATTTTATGCCCCTCTACCAAGGCCTCTCCTTTATAAACCTCCAGGGGCTCCAGAAGTACCTAGGCTTGGCTCATGAGGAATTCATGGGGGTGGACATTAGATTGAAGGATACCCATGACACCCCGCGGGTAAAACAACTCCTGGAAACCTACTTAAAAAATAATGCTTTGGAGCTGAAGGTGGCAGATTATAACAAACTCGGGGAACTATCCATGGCTACAGCTCAGGCCATTGATATTGTCATAGGATTGCTCCTGAGTATTTTTATTTTGATTCTTATTATTTTTGTGGTGAATATGGTGCTGCTTTCGGTAATTCAAAGAAAAAGGGAAATAGGGACAACCACCGCCCTGGGACTTTCCCTGGGGCAAACCGTCTGGATTATGACAGGAGAAGTCCTAGTGATTGTGGGGGTCAGCTGGGCAGCTGGAGCCCTTCTGGCCACCTTGTTAATAGGATTGGCTTTTCTTTGGGGCATACCAGGAATTATTTTTTTCCCAGGGAATAAAATGTTCATGGGGTATGTAATGGAAGCTTATTTTGCATCCCTGGGATTGTTTTTGTTCACGGCCTTCCTGAGTGCTCTCATTCCTTTGTCGGGGCTAAAAAAATACCTCCCGGTGGATCTACTCAAGGAGGCTTCTTAATGCTAGCTTTTAAATTGGCCCTCAGGAATATCCGTGCCCACGGACAGAGAAACCTCATACTCTTTTTGGTGACCTCCACTGTTTGTCTTTTTCTTTTCCTGTTTTTGACCTTTTCTGATGGGGAAATAGAAAACATGAAAAACGGAGTCGCTTCCTTTTGGAATCCACCTTCAGATCTTTCTGCCTATCACCCAGAGTTGGTGGCCTCCGAAGGAAAGAACTGGAAGAATGACTGGATTTTAGATAATACTCCGGATATTTTAAAAGCCCTGGAGGATGAGCCGGGTCTGACCCAAATCGTGGCAAATTATCCTCACGCCTGGATGAATCTTTTTCATCAGGGAAAAAAATACCTGGGTTTCTCCTTCTCTGCCCAAGATGCGGCTAGGGATAAATTCCAGAAATCCCGGTACACCATCGTCCAGGGGTCCGATCTCACTCCGGAAGATTCCTACCAAGTGTTACTCCATTGGACCCTGGAGAAGGATAGTTCCATAGAAGTTGGGGATGAGATTATTCTAGCAGGTGAGGATTTTTGGGGACAAACGGTTTCCCAAAAAGTCCGGGTTAAGGGTTTTTTTCTCCCGGTTTTGGATAATCCCAATATCTACAGTGGGGCTTACGCCGATCTAGACACCATGAGATCCCTGGTGGGTTATTCACCTAAAGAAGCTTTGGGATTGAGACTCAGTTTTGAACGGGGAACAGACTTGGGTAAAAAAAACCTGGAACTCAACGAGAAATTTGGAGATGTTTTGAAAGTGGAGTTTGTGGAAACTGCTAAGTTTTCCGGGGATAGCAGTGGTGTGAAGATTTATCAAACCATAAGACTTATTTTGGTGGCTATCAGCCTTCTCCTTATTTTCATCACGGCCATAGGAATGATGAACGTGGTGTCAGTGAACTTGTATGACAGAAAGAAAGAGATTGGTACTTATTTTTGTCTGGGGACAGAAAAACCCTTTCTCCTGGCACTTTACAGCTGGGAAATCTTCCTGGTGAATCTGGGAGGATCTTTGACTGGTCTATTAGTCGGCTTATTAATACGGGAAGGGATCAATGGTTTTAAATTTACCTCCACAGATCCCGGATTCCAAACAGTGATGGGGGGTAGCGTTTTTTATCTAGGTCTTTCGCCCTCCACAATTTTTTGGATTGTTGGAGGGGTAATGGGGATCACACTGGTGACAGCGGCGCTTATATTGAGAAAGGCTCTTGAAGTCTCCCCCGTGGTGGCTGTTAGGGAAATTGAAGATTGATTTTGAAAAAGGAATAGAAATATGAAAATTAAAAAAATGGCATCTCTCCTGGTTTTATACTTGTTCAATGGCTTATTTCTCCAGGCTCAAAGTCCAGTGGAAATCATCTCCGCCATGGAGAAAAAAATGTTTGTAAATGGAAAATCGGAAATTTCCCTCACCAGCAGGGATTCCCAGGGAAATCTGGAGGATTTTAGGTTTATGGTTTATGCCAAGGATAATAACCAAAGAATTATCCTCAGGGTGCTTTTCCCACCCAAAATCATGGGGAATGATCTGCTGTTTCAGGATAGGAATGTTTGGGCCTTGGATAAGAAAACGAGCAGAGAAATGAAGATACCCGCAAACCAGAGTTTTGGAGGCACAGGACTCTCTTACGGTGATGTACTGAGGTTAAATTACTCCTCCAATTTTAACCCTACAATCCTCGAAACCCTGGAAGACGGTTGGATCATTAATCTGGCAGCTAAAGAAAGAGATGCACCTTATTTCAGGGTGGTTCTGGAGATTTCCCGGGACTTCAGTCCGAGAAAAGGGACTTGCTATACGAGAACTGGGGATGTGGTTAAGACCATGGTTTGGGAAGATCTCAGGGATGCGGGCACAGGAATGCGTCCCCAAAAGCTAACCGTGACCTCACCCTTGGAACCCGAATCTTTTTCCACCTTAACTATTCATCGGGAAAATAGAAAAGACTACCCGGACAATATCTATAACAAGCGGAACCTCGCCGCCCGCCTCGAAGAAAAACTCTAGGAGTCCCCATGTCCTTTATCATCACCAAAGATTTAACGAAACATTATCACTTGGGTAAAACCCTGGTTTATGCTCTGAGGGGAGTGGATATGACTATTTCCAAAGGGGAATACTTGTGTATCGCAGGCCCTTCGGGAGCAGGGAAGTCCACATTTTTAAACCTGGTGGGACTCTTAGACCGACCTACCTCCGGGGAGATTTGGTTTGACGGCCAACCTGTGCATCTTATGTCACCCAAAGTTTTTCACCGATTTCGAAAGGAAAAAGTCTCTTTTATTTTTCAATCTTTCAACTTGGTTCCGGTGCTCAACGCCTATGAAAACATTGAATTTCCCCTATTAGTAAAAAAAATACCCAAGATGGAACGGGAAAGACGGATCGATGCCCTCACCGAAGAGGTGGGTATCCGGGAATGGTTGAAGCACCGTCCCGACGAAATGTCCGGGGGCCAAAGACAAAGAGTAGCCATTGCCCGGGCCTTGGTCACGAAGCCGGAAGTGGTTATCGCCGACGAACCCACGGCCAACCTGGATTCCATCACAGGCAGAACCATTTTGGACCTCATGCGGCGGCTGAACAAGGAAGAAAAAACCACCTTTCTCATCGCCAGTCACGATGGAACCCTGATGAAAGAAGC
>CAZUXL010000088.1:7954-14858 GCA_964624355.1 uncultured Spirochaetales bacterium | reverse complement strand
TTTTAGCCGCAGAAAGGAGTTTATGTGCCACTCCACCCACAAATTTCGCATCCACCAGATCCTCGATGAGAACCACGAATTCATCCCCCCCCATACGGGCGATCATATCGCTTTCCCTCAGGCATTCCCGAAACCTCTCGGAAATATTTTTTAGAACGTAGTCCCCAGCCTCGTGACCCAGGGTGTCGTTGATGGGTTTGAAGTGATCCAGGTCTATGAAAAGTAAGGCTAACTGCTTCCTGTAACGCTTTGCTTTGCTGATGGCCAGGGGAAGGGCTTGATTCAGAGCTGCCCGATTGGGAAGTCCGGTGAGTTCATCGATCACTGACTTATTCAGGAGCCGGGTTTCTGTTTCTTGAACCAAAGCAAGGGACGAGGATTCCAAATGCAGTCGTTGACTTTTAAGTTTAAGGGCCAGGAGGAAAGCGATGATCCATCCAGCCAATAATAGGAAGGAAAGGCTGGCGGAGGTGTACAGGATTAAATCCCAAGAGGGAGTTTTTGCCAGACTGGCATTTGTGGAGTCTATCACCAATTTTGCCGCTATCAGGTCTTTTTCCGTAGCTTGAAGTTTATCCTCCAAGGCCTTTACCCGGATGAGAGCCTGGGCAACGGAGGATATGAGCTCGGTGGTTTTCACTGTCGTTGGGGCCACGGGGGATGGGGTGGAAACCGAAGGTGCTTGGGGAACGATTTTGACGGGTGGAGGCGGAGTCGTCACAGTCGGGGCGATTACAGTTTCTGGGGCCACGGTGGGGGCTGGAGGTGTTATCACTGGTGGGGGAATCACCTCCGGAGTATCCGTGGGGAGGGGCGGGCGGGCGGTATAGATCTTACTATCCTTTTCCAAAACCCAGATTTCATATCCCGAGGTGGAAAAAACTATATTCACATCTTTGGGCGTATTTTTTTCTTCCCCCAGGTGAATGATGAAGGATAATCGGGAAGCGGAGGGTTTCAGGGGAACCTCCCATACAACTCCGAATTCATCCCTCCGCACAGGCATTAGGGAACTTCCCCAGGTGATTTCTTTTTTCAGGTTCAATGCCGGTCCGAAGACGTAAAGTCCCCATCCCTCATAATCCTCACCCCATCGGTGAAAATGGATGGTAAAGACGTCCTTGGGCGTCAATGCTGTCAAATTTCCCGGCAGGGAGAAAAAGAAGGAAAACAATAACACAAGTTGAAAAATCCGCTTCATATCTAAATTCAGAATAGAGGTTTTTTATTCCGGTGTCAAAATAAATTCAGTCCTCATCTTCTTTTGGAGGTTTTCTGATGAACTCGGCGGACCGGACTTTATGTCGCAGCACCTCTTTCACGGTGAATTGACCCGCATCCAAATTGACGTGGTCCCCTGACTGGGGGAGGCGGCCTAGATACTCCGACAAAAATCCGGCCAAAGTCTCGCTTTGGACCTCTCCCAAGGAGACTTGGAGAACTTCTTCCACTAAATGAAGGGGTGTATCTCCCCGCATTTGGTAGTGTTCGGGTCCTAGGTGGGTGATTCTTTCCCCGTCGGATTCCTCCCCCTCATCGTAGAGTTCCCCCATGATTTCTTCGATCACATCTTCCCGGGTAACGACCCCTAAGAGACTTTGGTATTCATCCAGGACCACGGCTAAGTTAAAATTTCCTTTTTGAAATTGAAGGAACATGTCCCGGGCTTTTTTGCTCGCAGGGACAAAAACAGGAGGAACGGAAAAATCTTTCAGGGATTTTTGTTCATCCTGATCGGTGATGCTGATTAAATCTTTGAGTAAAAGTACTCCGGTGATATTTTCCGAGTTATCCTTAAAGAGGGGAACCCGGGAATATCCCGCCTTGGCCAGCCGGGGAAGAGCTTCGTGGACCTTTAAATCCTGGTCCAGGGAAAAAACTTCTGTTCTGTGGGTTACAAACGCCCGGACCGAAGTATCCTTGATGCGGAACATATTCCTGACGAATCGGTTTTCCTGGTCCCCTAAAATCCCCTGTCTTTGAGCCGTGGCCATAATTTGAAGTAGTCCATCCAAGGAAAGGGAGCGTACCTTCCGTCCTCCCAACAATTGTACCACCAGGGCAGAAAGGAGTCCCAAAAACCAGGAAAGGGGAGAAAAAAGGAGGGAGAGAAGGGAAAGGGCTCTCACGGTATGGATGGCGATAAATTCATTGTGGACTATGGCGATCTGTTTTGGGGTCACTTCGCCAAAAATCAAGGTAAGGAAAGTCACGGCGGCGGCCCCTATGGCCAGATAGGTATCTCCAAACCACAGAAGTGTTACATAGGCGGCTAATGAGGCGGAAGCCGTGTTAACGATATTGTTCCCAATGAGGATGGTGGAAATCATCAGTTCCGGTTTGGACATGATGGACTCCACCAATCGACCCCGGCTACCATATTTTTTCACCATCCGGGCGATCTGTTCGGGACTCAGGGAAGTAAAAGCTGTCTCGGAACCGGAAAAAAGGGCTGAGAGGATTAACAGGCCTATAAAGGCCAAAATTTCAGGATTCATGGGGCTTTCCGCCCCGGACTAGGGAGGGGGTCGCCCGCTTGTGGGGTACTCATAGGGGCAATTTAAGGGGATTTTTCCAAAATTAGCAAGAGAAGACTTAAAAAAAACGAGATTTTTTCACAAAAGATAAAAATTATTTCATGAGTACTTATTCCAAAATTGGTCGATAATTTAAAATATGTCTATTTAAAATATGCAATTATAAGACTAAATGGAGATTTTTATTGTAGGAATCTCCATTTGGTGGTATTATTGTAGTGTTAAGGGGTTTGGGGGGAATATGTTTAAGAAATATTTGAGAGTGGCTTTTGTGACTTTGGCAGCCTTTATTCTGCTAAATAACTGTCAAAATCCGGCAGTGGGATTGGGAAAACGGGTAGACGTGACGGCACCTGTCATTACCATTGTCTCTCCTGTACCCGGAAGTCACCTTCGCCAGACTATTCAGATCACCGGAAATTATTCTGATGACTTGGAAGTCACATTGGTGGAAATATCTTTGGATAACGGTGTCACTTATGTTCCCGTGGAAATAGGCGACAAAATGAAGGGCGTGTGGACTTACACCCTGGATACGGTGGCAAATAACACCCCCGACGGTCAAAAGCTTGTAAAAGCCCGGATCACCGATTCCTCAGGGAAAGTGTTTTCCACCGACTCATCAGCTTACATTACCGATAATACTCCCCCCGTAGTTTTGGTAAATACCCCATACGATGTTCTCAACCCCTATAACCAAGAAGTGTTCATTAAAGGTGATGCCTATGATGCCCAAGCATTGGTGTCTGTAACCTATCAGTTCAAGGATAAGGATGGAAATCTCATAGGAGCCCCCCAGAATACACCCACCACCGCTCCTTGGAGTTTTGCCTTCGATTCTATGAATGCCGATGGAAATGGTTTGGCCATTGGGTATAATGTGTCTGGTGCTTCGAACCAGGAAGCTTTTTCATTTATAATTACCGCGGCTGACAGGGCCGGAAACGTTTCCTCCAAATTATTTCATCAGGCCGATATTATTCCTCTGAACGGCAATACCCAACTTCAGGTGGAGGATCTCTACAAAGTCCTCAATGGAATTTCCGCACCAGGTGTTACAGTCACCAAAGTCGAGCTTCAAGCTGCAGGAGTCCAGAGAACTCAACTTGATCTGCAAATTGACCAAAATTCCGATCTTCCTAAAATTGATATTTTCAACCCTGCCGAACCTGTATCGGGGGTGAAAAGTGTACTCCCTGCTTTGGGTGCCAAGGCTTTCGGTTCTGTTTCTGATGACGACGGGACTGGTTTGGTGGTTACCATAAGCGTGGACGGTGGTGCCTATGTGGCTGTCCAGGGAACTCCGGCAAACTGGAACTATCCCTTGGTCGGCTTAGCTCCTAACATAAATGGTCACTTTGTTAGGGTGAAGGCCGTGGACTTGGGAGGGGCAGAATCCATCACCCCCATACTACCGTTTTTTATTGACTCCAGCGCACCTCAGTTGACCCTCTCCCAACCAGCAAACGGGGCTTACTATAACAGTGATTTGACTGTTTCTGGAACCTTGACAGATGATTCCTTGGAAGCAAATGTGAAAGTGCGTTTGACTTACAATTATAACGGTTCTAATTATTACTTCGATAATGTGGCGATACCTGCTCTCTGGGTTTTAGACCCCACACAAGCTGATTCGGAAGATGATGGATGGAATAGTGCTCAAATGAATGCCTATACCCCTGTGATCTCCAACTCATGGACTTACTCCTTGTTAGAAGGAGATATGTTATTGCCAGATAGCTCCCAGATGAATGGTGCTTTGGAAATCCGTTTACGGGCTACCGATGATAGTGGTAAGGTTACATACGACCGTGTCACCGCTTTCATTGATACGGTATCCCCTGCTTTGACAGTGGCAGCACCACAACCCACGGATCTCACCCTTTCATCCCCCTACAAAATTCAAGGAACCGTGATAGATCTCGGTGTGGGAATGGATCTGGCAGATTCCACCGCCGTGGAATATAGCTTAAATGGTGGCACTTGGTTTGGGGCCACTTTATCCGGTAGCATTTGGAGTAAGGATGTGAGTCTTGGAACCGAAGGAACCAAGACCGTTTCTGTGAGAGCCAAGGATAAACTGGGAAATGTTACGGTAATTGCCCCCATTTCCTTTTTCTACGATCAAGCCCTTCCAAGTCTCAGCGAAACAGTCATTGGGACCTCGGATACTACTTTCCGACCAGCTGGGTTCAAGTTGGCCGGTACCATGGGCGACACGAACGCTTTAAAAGAATTCGTCGTAACTCAGAAGAAAGATTCCGGAAGCGTGGTGGAAATATTCCGGCAGGCTAAAACAGGGGTTTCAAGTACCTTTGACCTGGGACTTACCCTTCCCCGGGATCCAGCCAACCCTGCGAATAGTCTAACCGGCGTCGCAGCCGATGGTAAGTACGTGTATGCTCTCACAGTTTATGATGCCTCCGACCGTAGTGTAACCGTCAGCCGTACAGTGCAGATCGACTCCACTCAACCAACCATCACAGTTCCTGTGACCCCTGGATATTATGTCAGTTCCACCATTACCTTGAGCGGCACTGCTTCGGACACGGGTTTGGGAGCCTCTGGCTTGGATAAAGTTCAGTACCAGGTGGGTTCCACCACAGGAACTTGGTTGGATGTGGACGGAACTGGTAGTTGGTCAAAAACCATTGATTTTTCTGCCATGGCAGAAGCGTCCTATGTGGTATATTTCCGCGCCACCGACAAAGCAGGATTGGCGAGTAATATCGGAAATACCGTGATAAATGTGGATAGGGCCAATCCTCAGGCTACCATAACACTACCTGGAGACTGGATGGTAATTAATGGAATCAACGCCACGAAAACCCCTTTCACCCTCTCAGGAACAGCGGATGATAACTTTTTAGGTGCATTACCATTCCGTCAGGCCTCCACCGCAGTGCTCACCTATTCAAAAGACGGTGGTGTCGCCACCACGGCTGCAGGTCTTACTTTTAATTCAGCAGCAGGAACCTGGTCTTGGAATGGTTCGGCCCTGACCGAAGGCCTCTACGTATTCACCTTGAAGGTGACAGATGTGGCCTCTAAAGAGGTGACGAAAAATGTTAACGTGCGAATTGATACAACTTCACCAACTTTGAGCATTGTGACTCCTGTGGCGGATGCGCTTACAGCCACCGCATCCTATCTTATTCAAGGAAGTGCCTTGGATACCGGTGTGGGTATAGATAAGGTGCAGTACAGCTTGAACGCCGGTTCCACTTGGATCGATGCCACCGGGACCTCAGCCTGGTCTAAAACTCTGATTCTGGGAGGCGAAGGGGCAAGTACTGTCCTGGTAAGAGTTTTGGATAAATTGGGTAATACCTTTACTAGTGGATCTACAACCTTTTATTACGATCAGTCCGTTCCTAGTTTGACAGAAGGGACTTCAGGTTTTACCAGTTCCCTGGTTAATCGTAAATCTTCTGTCGTTTTTGGTGGTACTGCTAGTGATACCAATTCTCTCAACAATGTGAAGGTTAGCCTCAATGGGTCTGTGGGTGTAAATGTCACAAACACAGGGACGAATTACAGTACATGGACCTACACACTACCATCCACCACGGAAAATACCTTTGAAATTGTTTTCACCGCTACGGACGTGGCGGGGCGTACATCCAGTTTGACCCGTAGGGTACTCATGGACACCACTGTGCCCACCACTCCGGTGGTTACCTCCAGTGCCGGATCCTATGTTACCGACAGCCTTGCTGTGGATGGTACCGCTGGGGACGGGACGGGAAGCGGTGTTCAAACCCTTTATTACCGTTTGAACGGTATAGCTGGAGCTGCGGCCACGGGAACCCTCACAGGAACAGATAACTGGTTTAGTACCATAGACGTGAGTGGTTTATCTGAGGGGGGGCACACCATTTATGTATGGTCTGTGGACCGGTCGGGCAATATCTCTTCCGAAGGATCTCAATCATTTAATGTGGATCGAAACGATCCGGTTGTCGGAAGTCCTTCTCCTGTCAGCCAGGGTATCCGTGTAGACGGTACGCTCACGGGAACCGCTTCGGATACCAATCTTATGGGATCAATCACAGCCCAGGTGAGTAAGGATGGGGGAGTGGCTACGTCTGCCACGGTTACTGGAACTTTGGCCAACTGGTCCATCGCTCTTCCCGTGGCTGCCGGTTCTGGAACTTATGTTTACACTATCACCGCCACTGACTCCGTAGGACGAACATCCAATATTACCCGAACGGTGATTATCGATACCCAGGTTCCCACTTTCGTTATTGGAAATATTGCCTCCAATGGATCCACCTTGATCAATGGCAGCACGTTCACCGTAACGGGGACCGCCGTGGACGTGGGCCTCAGCGGCCTTGCATCCGTGGAATATCAATTAAATG
>CAZUXL010000088.1:0-7854 GCA_964624355.1 uncultured Spirochaetales bacterium | reverse complement strand
CGATGAAGTGGGAAAGACCACTAGTTTTGTACGGAATATTGTCATCGATACAGCTGTACCCGATCTGACAATTACCGCCCCGGTGGCATCAGAGTTGGTGAGTACCAATTCGTACACCATCCGGGGTCAAGTTACCGATAACGGTGGAAAGGGTGTTACCTCTCTGGAGTACAGCCGAAATAATTCCACCTGGACGCCCATAACCCTGAGCGGTTTGAATTGGTCCGTGGCTGGGGTAGATTTTACCACACCCGTGGGCGCAGAAACTGCAGAGGGAACCCGGACACTTTACCTCAGATCTGAAGATGGGCTTAATGGGTGGACGGGTCAAAATGTAGTCTTTAATTATGACACCGCTGCGCCTGTAATCACTGAACCCACCTCTACCCTGAGTTCGTCCTTAGTGAATCGGAAAACCTCCGTGAACTTCGGCGGAGCCGCCAGCGATACAAATGCCCTGGCCACCGTGAAGGTAAGTTTGAATGGGGGTGCCTTGGTCGATGTGACGGATACAAACACCGACGCCAATGCCGCAACACCCTTTGATACCTGGACATACACCCTGCCTAACACCACGGAAGGGACTTTTGTAGTGGTCTTTACCGCTACTGACGTGGCTAACCGGACTACCACCATCACCCGAAATATTTTGATAGACACCACTTTGCCCGGTACCCCGGTATTTACTTCCAGCGCCGGAGCTTATGTTACCAGTAGCTTGGCCGTGGCCGGCACTGCAACAGATTCCAGCAGTGGTGTTCAAACTATGTACTATAGGCTCAATGGGGTTGCTTTAGACCCTGCCACAGGAACCCTCACGGGGACCGACAACTGGTTTGGAACCGTGGATGTAAGTGCGTTGGCCGAAGGTAGTCACACGATATACACCTGGTCCCTAGACCGGGCAGGCAATATTTCCGCAGAACAATCTCAAGCGTTCAAAGTAGATAGAAACAATCCCACCATTTCCTCAGCGGAACCCGCTAGTCAGAATACCAAGGTCGATACAGTCCTGGATGGGACGACTTCAGACGTGAACACCATTGCCTCTGTAACTGCCACTGTGGCTAAAGATGCCGGAGTCGCAGGAGCTGCAACGGTGACTGGAACCACCACCTGGTCTATTAACGTTCCCGTGGCCTCCGGCGATGGAACTTACGATTATGTGGTCACAGTTACGGACGGTGTAGGACGGACAAGTACACTGAACAGAACAGTGGTGATTGATACCACAGCACCCACGGCGGCGGTGACCAGCCATGTTAATGGTAGTGTGGTATCCACAGCGAGCTTGGTGGTTTCGGGAACTGCCTCAGACGCCTTGAGCGGCGTTACCTTGGTGGAATATCGCCTCAACGCTGGCTCATGGACCGCACTTACGGGAACAACTAACTGGAACGGAACTATTAACCTGGGGGTAGAAGGATCCAAAGTTCTGGACTTCCGATCTACCGATGCTCTTTCGACCACTTCTACCATTGACACCATAACCATTAATCTGGACTTGACTCCTCCAACCCTTACAGAAACGGCTGTGGGAATCACTTCGCCCAAACGGTCTGTGGACTTCGTCCTGAGCGGAACTGCGGGAGATACGAACGGATTAAAAACCTGGGACCACGACACCAATGGAGGTACAGCAGAAGTACCCTACGTGGAAATTTCCGTGAACGCTGGAGCCGCTGTAAAGGTTGAGGTCATTGCCGGCAACTGGACTTTCAATCACAGTGTGGCATCCAATGGATCCACCGATGGGGATGTGAACTTCTCTGTGACCGCCACGGATATCGTGGATAAGACTACATCGTTGACGAGAACTGTGACAGTGGACGCCACATCGCCCGTGATTTCCATAGATGGCGTGATCGCAGGTCTTAATGTGTCCTCAAACCAGGTCAACGGCATCATCACTTTCCGTTTCAGCGCCGATGATACGGGAGTAGGTCTGGAGAAAACAGGAGTTAATTATCAAGCCTATTACACCCTGGAAAATGACGGAGTAGTCCCCACTCAAACCGCTGCGGCCATCGCTGGTTGGACTTCCATTACCTCCACCAGTTCCGTTTTCAGTTTCACCTACGATACCAGTGCCTTGGGTACGGCGGGGGTCGTGGATAAAGACCTCTATGTGGGAATCCGGGACAACGTCACCGGGGGCTACAATGTTCAGGCGGTGAAAACCGATCTGGCCATCAACCAGAACTCCAACCGCCCCGTGATTACCCTGGACAACCTGGATAAAGATGCAGTGGATAATTTCGTCAACGGCTTTGGACAGAACCCCACACTTCTGCTCACCATCGAAGACGATGATAAAGTCGCCGTGGCGGATCTTCAGTACCGCATTGATATCAACAACGACGGAGATTTTGGAGATACCTTAGACTTCTGGAATGGAACTCCTCCCAGTATTTCCGCCGACGGGGATACTTTGGATAAATGGGAAAATGAGGTCAATTGGTACGCCGTGGAAGAAGTTCCCGTCTCCGATCGATCCTTAGCCCAAGGTAAAATAAAGCTCACCGGCTTCCCTCAAGGATCCTTCCGGGTTCAAATCAGGGCTAAAGATAACACTGACGCCACACTCTGGGGTACTCTTTATGGAGATGCCGGTAACTTTACATGGAATGAATCCCTGCTGGTAAGGTTCTCCGTGGACTATGGTCCTCCTTCCATTGCCATTACCGCTCCTCTCTCTGGAACCTATAAGGCTGATTTTGCCCTCACGGGAACAGCTGTGGACGCCCTGGGTGTGGTGAAAGTGGAATATGTGATCAATAGCGTGCGATATCCTGTTTGGACGGGAAACCAACTCTCTTATCCTATTAATACCACTGTGGATGCGGACATTCTTCCCTCTGGGGAATATGTACTCCAAGTGGAAGCTACAGACGTGGGGGGAACCGTGGCCACCCAGCAGATTCCCATTACCATTGACCAGACAGCACCCACCGTTACGGTACTCCAGCCTGCCTCCGGGGCGGTTCTCAACGGATCTTCCGTCTCCGTGAGGGGTGAAGATGCGGATAATCGCCAGATGGGAGCTATCTTCCTCTGGCACGGCCTTGTGGCCGCCGCTGATCCTGTGACTTTGCCTTCCCTTACTTCACCAGGAGTTTATGACGCCGGAAGTTACACCCAAGTGGGTACCGGCTACAGCTGGACGACGACCATTGACACCACCGGTACTGTGAGTACCGCAGCCAATGCCTACCGTATCCGAGTTGTGGCCGTGGACTCCATCGGCAACGTGGGAACTCCTGTGGACCACCTGGTGACCATCGATCAAAATAGCGACAGACCTACCATCGCCTTCAGCAATCTGGTACTTCCTGGACCTAGCCGCCTTAACCTGGGAAATCTTTCCATCATCGGTACCGCTTCGGATGATGACTCGGTGAAATTTGACAGTTTGCAGATTCGGATCGATCGAACCGGCGATGCGGACTTCCTAGATGCGAACGAAGGTTGGGTGGCCGTTAGCGCACCACCCACCGCTGATGCTTTAATTGTCAGTTGGACCCATGTGATCGTCGACCTCTTTAGCGAGGGACTCCATCACGTGCAGCTAAGAACCTTGGACATCAACGATGTTCCTGGGGATTATGCCACTGGCTACGGCTGGAATGAAAGTGCGGTCATGCCCTTTATGATTGATAATGGACCACCAGCCCTTACAGTGACCGCTCCTACCCTTAGCCAGCGGTTTAATGTGAATTCCTTTACCGTCACGGGTTCAACCCAGGACACCAATGGTATAGACCGGGTGTTGATTTGGGTGGATAACGATGAAGACGGGATTCAAGACGGGGGTGAAATAACCACCATCGAAGGCCCCGGTGCTACAGCCCTAACCACTGATAACACTTTATATAACATCAGTCAGCTCATCTCCGGTCTCAGCGACGGAGTCAAGACCGTAAGGGTTTCCAGTTACGACGGTTCCGATGCCCTGACCATCAGGGAACTCTCCGTGGTTATCGATACCACCGCTCCCGGGGCCATCATCAGTACACCTTCGGCTTTGAGCACCCTTAACGGAACAGTCCAAGTGATTGGTACGGCCAGTGACAATTATCAGGTGTCCTCGGTGTACTACAACGTGCTTTTAACCGCATCAGGAGCACCGGCCTTCCCTGCGGACTACACCCTTTTGGCGAGCCAGACCTATGCATGGAACTTTAACCTCAATACCACGGGCTACGCAGACGGGGCCTACACCCTGAGAATGGTAGTGGTGGACAGTGCTGCAAATAATAACAGTGCCTCCCCAACCGCTATCACCTTCACCATCGACCAGACTACTGACAGGCCCATCATCGACGTTCTCACTGTGAATGAAGCGGGAACCGCAGTGGACAACCTCCTCCCAGCTTCCTTGGCTGTGAGTGGAACCGTTCAGGATGACGATGCGGTAGACCGGTTGAAAATCCAGGTGCGAAGCCGCACCCTTCCTGCGGGTTCCTTCAATGCTTGGGCAGATGTGAGCGGACAACCCGCCAGCAACTCGGCCTTGGCCATCTGGAGCCATACCTTCACCGGCTTCACCGACGGACAGTTTGAATTTGAAGTCAGGGCTGCGGATGTGAACGATGTGACCTATGGAACAAATACTTCCACCGTCACCGTACCTGTGAAATTCGCCGTGGACCTTAGTTTGCCCACGGGGGGAATCACCGCTCCAGCTTCCGGCACCTATCACAGAACCGATGTAGCCCTAAGCGGAACTTCCAGTGATGCCAGCGGTATCAAGAAGATCACAGTGGCCTACGACACGGGATCTGGATATAAAAAGCAAGGTGGGGCCGCCGGGGAAGATACCCTCTATGAGGATCTGGTATCCGCAGACGGTTACCTCTTAGCTCCTGCTTGGAATGATACTTACTTGGTTTCCAACGGAGAGGGACAGGTGTTCTTCCGAATTACCATCACCGACGCATTTGACAAGGTGAGGACCTACGAATCCAATTTCACAGTGGATACCATCGCCCCTGTGGTGACCTTCCAACTTCCCTCCAGCGGAGCTACCCTTAACGGCTCTGTCCAAGCCCGGGGATCCACTAGCGATACAAACCAGGTTTCAGGTGTGTATTTCAAAGTTAATAATGTGGCTGGTCCAGGTGTATGGGCCATAGGAAATGACCTGGTAGCCAATGGGTGGACCCTTCTTTCAGGAACCTACTCCTGGGACCAGAGGTTTAAGAGCACCGATTTGTCCAATGGAGCCGCTAGAATTTATCTGGTGGCTACGGATGCCGCCGGAAACCGCAGCGATCCTACTTCAGGGGCCAATCAACTGGACTTTACCGTAGCCCAGAGTGCCAACACTCCTGTCATTACCCTGACCACAGCAAACAACGCCCTTTTGGACAACACCGGGACCATTACCGGAACCATCACCGATGACGATGGTGTAGATACCGCGACCCTGCAGATCAGTTTTGACAATGGTTCGACCTGGCGTTCTGTTTCCAATCCCGGAAGCAACGGAGCCACTGTGAACTTTAGTCATGCCCTTTCAGCGGGAGCAGGTTTGGTTCAAAGAGAGGCTGTTTACGCCGTCCTCGTTCGGGTTAATGATATCGGTGAGAATTTTGACGGGGGAGACTTCAGCGGTCCTCAGGATATTGCTCCTGTGACTGGCACATCCTCAGGTATCAATATCAAAAAAGACGATAGTGCACCTTCTGCCGTGATCTCCACCTTGGACAATGGATTGGGACCAGTAGCCACCCTGCAAGGGGCCTATGTGAGTAACAAAATTACCCTCACAGGAACCTCCGCCGATGGAGTGCGGGTGGCCAATGTGGAAGCCCGTTTACCCGGTGTGACCGGTGAAGACGTCTTTGCCTCCGTGACCAATACTGGAACGGATTACAGTACCTGGACATGGGTGAAAACAGGTCTGACCCTCAGCGGATCTACTCAAAATCTGGAACTCCAAATTACCGATGTCAACGGCCGGGTCACGACTCAGGCTTACACCATCCTAGTGGATACTACTTTGCCGAATGTGGGATTTGATTCCACAACCCTCAATCCCGATACCACCACCGGCGCCTATAATGGAACTGTGACCTTCCGGGGTAACTCTGCGGACAACGTCCAGGTGAGTAAAGTCTACTACCAGTTCGCTGCAGCTGATCCCGGTGCTCCTAACTCCACCTTCACCGGTTGGACCTTGGCCGGCGGAACTTACAGCTGGACCGCAGCTTTGAACACCACCTTAGTCCACAACCTGGCCAGTGACTTTGCCTACGCTTTGTACGCTGTCTCAGTGGATGCCGCTGGCAATGTGGCTGCTCGGCAGAACCTAGCATTTACCATCAACCAAGGTTCTGACAATCCTGTGCTCAATCTCACTGTACCCACCGGATCCCAGGTTTTGGACTCCAATGCCAAGGCCCAAGGGACAGTGACCGATGACGATGGTTTGTCCACGGTGGAAATCCGCCTGGACCGGAACAACGATGGGGACTTTGGTGATGCTTTGGAAACCTATGTGGCCGTGAATTCTCCTGCGGTCATCAGCGGAAAGAGCATTAACCTGGAACACATCCTCTCATCCCTCCTGGATGCCTCCTACAAACTCCAGATCAGGATCCGGGATACGAACTTCGTCTCGACAGTGGCTACACCCTTCAACGAGTTTGAGTCGGGAGTGATTAACTTCAGTCTGGATACCGCAGCCCCAGCCTTAACTTTGACGACACTAACTGTCCAGAACCGCTACGGCGGAGCCGATACGGTGATCAATTCCAGCTTCAACGGAAGCTATGTGAACAACGACTTTACCTTAAGGTTTAATGCCACGGACTCCAGTGGGATAGCCTCGGTTCAAACTTCCCTGGACAACAGTATCTGGACCGGTACTGCGGACATGGGCGGTGGATTGTACGATGCGGCCATGGCCATCTCCTCCTTCACCGACGGAACCAGGTCTGTGTATTACCGAACAACAGACAACAACGGAAAAATCACCAGCGGTCTGCTGACCCTTTTGGTGGACAAGTCCTCTCCAGTGGTTAGTTTCTCCAGTCCTTCGGGAATTGATGTTCTTTTTGCCACCAACGCTCCCAATGTGAACGGTACCGCCGTGACCATTACCGGTGCCATCTCCGACTCCAGTACCATCAGCAGCCTAGTTCTTGTGGGCGGCGTAAGTGACAACGTACCCCTTACCAATACGGGTAATAATACCAGTTGGAGTTTCACCTTTAACTCTAATCTCTACACCTCTGCCACCTACGCTACCAGCGTGGGGGGGAATGTGTGGAGAATGCCCATCAAGATCACAGCTTTTGATGCGGCGGGAATGAGGGTTATTACTACTGGATATATAGATTTGGATCCCGACGGGGATAAGCCCATCGTCAGTATTTCTACTCCAGCTCCCGGAGCCTCGGTCACGGGCATCATCGCCCTGAACGGAACGGTGACCGATGATGACGGAACCGTGGGAACCGTGGATATAGGTGTGGATTCCGACAACAACGGAACCTTTACCGACGTGGTTTATACCGATGTGGCCGTGACCAACGGTGCCTGGACCCAGCAGATCAATAATACCGGAACTCTTACCGGGACTGTGGGCTTCCAAGTCACCCCGAAAGACGTGAATGGAAAACTCGGAGATGCCCTCCAGCGGACCATTTTCATCGACTCCAGTTTGCCCAGCATCGTGGGGTATAATGGAAGTGCGGAAACCGCAGCACCCACACCCCTCACAGGCACAAAGCAAAAAGGAACCATCACCGTTCGCGCTCTTTTCAAGGATGATGACGCCATACCTGCCGGTAACCTCCAAGTCAGTCTCGACGGAGGTACGACTTACGTGGCCATCAGTACCCAACC
>CAZUXL010000087.1:7099-14976 GCA_964624355.1 uncultured Spirochaetales bacterium | reverse complement strand
GGGAAATAAAAAAAGGCGACCCGTCGACTGGTCGCCTTTTTTTGGAAAAATTATTTAATAAATGACTTCAGCTAAGTACAAGCCTTGAGGCGGGGCAGTGAAGCCGGAGGTTGCTCGGTCTTCCTGTTCCATCATTTTTTTCACTTCCGCAGGGTGGATTTCTCCAGTTCCTACTTGGATAAGGGTCCCCACGATGATGCGAACCATTTTGTGAAGGAATCCGTCCCCTGCGACGCGAATTTTTACGGACTCGCCGGTCTTTTCAATCGTGATGGAGTCCACAGTGCGTACGGTGGATTTATCTTTGGACTTGTTTGCAGTGAAGGCCTTAAAATCTTTTGTACCGATGAACTGAGTAGCGGCCAGTCTCATGGCATCCAGCTTCAATGGTGTCAAAACTTCATAGGTTTGGTACCTTTGGAATACGTTTTTTCGAGTACCGTTCCAGATTTTATAAACGTAGACCTTTCCAGTGGCGTTGAGCCGGGAATGAAATCGATCAGGCATTTCTTCCAATGATACCAGGGCAATAT
This sequence comes from uncultured Spirochaetales bacterium, assembly GCA_964624355.1. Classification (GTDB taxonomy): domain Bacteria; phylum Spirochaetota; class Spirochaetia; order JABEVK01; family JABEVK01; genus CAZUXL01. The sequence continues at coordinate 14,443 of CAZUXL010000087.1, read as the reverse complement.
CATCTGGTAAGTATTTTTCCAGATAAGCTTTGATTTCTTCTCTGGAAAGTTCTGAGTTGGTTAAGAAATTGGCAACTTGACCCCAAGCGTGGACCCCTGCGTCTGTCCGGCCGGCACCGTGGAGCTCAATCTCTTCACCGGTCATTTGTTTTAGGACGTACTCAATTCTACCCTGAACGGTATTTTTAAGTTGACTCTGGCGTTGCCACCCATGGTAGCGTCCACCATCGTACTCCAGCACGAGTTTTATATTGCGGATAGGATTATTCATTGATCCCCATATTACCATATTCAGTGATCTGTTCCTATAGTAAGGCGGATTCCGCCTTTAGTAAATAAAAAATGAGCACGAAAAGCTCCAGTCAAGGAGAAATTCGTACTCATTTATTTTATTAATTATTAGGGAATTGCATCGGGATATTTCACCTGATAATAGTTTTTTATACCATTGAATCGAAAGTTCCCGGTAGGCCAATCTGCTGTGGAATTTGCATAATCATCCAGGTAAATAGTTCCTATCCTCGGAATATTTTCTTCAAGTTCTTTTTGTGACGGGACGTTGAAACTAGATCTGGATAAGTCTAACACATCGATTTTATTATGGCCTTTTAAGGTGGGAAGCTTGGTTGCTCCCGGGATACCTAAAAATGTCAAATTAAGGCCGCTTTTAAATTCTAAAGAACCAGGAGCCTGCGAGGCACTTCTAAAGGCAAGAACCTGAAGGTTGGATAAAAATTTGAAATTTGTCCATTCATCATCCCCATTTTCAGCCCATAAAATCAATTTATGCAACTGGGGCGTGCGAAGAATAAATTTATCTGACATTAAGCGCCAACCAAATCCAGAGATTCTTAGATTTTGGAGGTTGGGGAGCTTTTCCAAACCTAGAAAGTCCGATACTTCAAGATCGCAACAACCTTCCAATATCAAGTAATTTGTGTCTTGATTTGTTTCAGTTTTTTTCACGACCTTACCGTGTTGGTCTATCCACGAAATCTCCACGGACTGGGAAAATCCCAGTAAGGTTGCAGAAAATGAGAGAATGAGAAAAATAAAAAATGATTTCTTCATGAAAAATTTAGTTTTTAGTATGGCTTTCCCCCCTTTGAATGGTTACACTTTCCGATTGCAATTGCTTGAACTAAAGAATAGCCTCAGGATAATTTTTTTCATAAAATTCATTTATTCCAGTGAATTTCACCCTTGGTGGAGCCCAATTTCCAGGGGGATAAACAAAATCATCCATATAGATAACGTCAATATCACCTAAGTAATGTAAAAAGTGATCGCCCAGTGGCTCCTTAAAGATTCCATGGGATAAATCGAGGACATCGATATGGCCATAACCTTTTAAAATTGGGAATCGTTCAGCCCAAGGGATAGCGAGAAATTTCAGATGAATTTCCCGGGCGAAAGTCAGTCTATCTGGTGTTGGTGCAAGATTTTGGAAAATCAAAACTTTAATTTCAGTTAACTTGACAAGTCTATCCCAATTTTCAAATAGGGGAGACGCGTGAATTATAAGTGTTTCAATTTTCGGAATTCGCTCCATAAATTTATCCGATGTCAGATACCAACGCATACCAGTGAGGGTTAACTTTTTCAGCTTTGTAAGTTTTTCTAAACCTGGTAAATCTTCAATTTCCTTACCTCCAAAGTTTCGCAATGTAAGCTCCACTGCGTTTTCATCTACCATGGTGGTGTCAAGAATTTTTTGTTTATAATCCACCCACTTAATCGGGACTTCGGCAGATATTAGATTGGAGATTGATGCTAAAGCTGTTATTAAAAGAATTATTTTTCTCATGGGTAACTCGGTAACGCAACCCATTTCATTCCACCATCCATCGAACCATCCACTCTATAGGTCGTTTGGGTAATAACTGGGCCTTTTTGAGGGTCCCAAATATTAATGGTATTTCCCCCCGTATATTCATAGTAAACCATGTGTTGAGGGTCATCTGACTCCACTCCAGAGTTTGAATAAAACCCGAACCCTTTTGTTCCTACAACCGGTGCTGAAGTGGCCTTGTCTGCGTAATTTTGGTCGTAGATTTGATTCACGGTGGCGTTGTTGTAATCTATGGTTGGCCCAACGACCCTGGGATCCACATTATTTTCCACCGCTTTATTCCAGGATTGAAAGTCACATTGATAATCGCTGGTATTCCAGGTATAGATCTTTTCCGGTTGATCGGATGTGGTCATGTTTCCTGCTGAAGAGGCAGAATAGGTTTGCGAAACCGGTGGCGGATTAGTGGAAGTGTAGGTCGTGGGTACCGTCGTTATCGATGGACCTGAACTTGGGGTGGGGTAAGATGAGGGTGTCGACGTCATCGACGTTCCCGGATTAGGCGTGGTATATGTGGTGGGTACCGTCGTTATTGATGTTCCCGGGATTATTGATCCCGTGGAACCCGTTGAGTAAGATCCGTATGCCATAGTTACCTCCTTATGGCGTGCTCACTACAACGGAAGGATTTTTTTGGGCTTTTGCTTCATTAATTTTAAAAAAATTTATAAATAATTGAAATTTAATGAAAAAAACATAATAAAGTGCTTTATTATTTTAATTATGAAGTTGAAAACTGGTTTCTCGCTTTGGTTTTTTGCTTTTTTGGCGGTGATTTTTACATTTTTAAGTTGTGGGTCCCCCGAACCGAGTTTTCTATACAGGGAAGACGGTTATTCTGACAAATTTCCCAGAGAGTTTCTGGAGTATCCTGATACTCAATTCGCCCATATTTCCGATATTCATGTTTTTGACCCCTTTTTGGGAACCTCTGGGGTAGCCTGGGATTCCTACATGGCGAAGGACCGAAAACTTCTAGCCCAGAGTGCAGAGATTTTAAATACGGGATTGGCCCAGATTATTTCTGCAGGTCCCCAATTTATAATTGTTTCCGGTGATCTTACAAAAGACGGTGAAAGACTCAGTCACGAAAGAGTGGCCCGCAGTCTAGCTAAGGTTGAAGCTGAGGGAATCGATGTGTACGTCATACCCGGAAATCACGATATTTTGAATCCCCATTCCTATAGTTATTTCGGTACCAATCAAAATAAGGTTGATCACATTACCCCCGAGGACTTTTCGAAGATTTACCAAGACTTGGGTTACGATAAAGCTTTGACCCGGGATTCCTCCTCCCTGAGTTATCTGGTGGAGCCAACCCCAGGTCTGTGGCTTTTAGCTCTGGATTCCGCCATGTATGAAACGAATTTTGCCGACGATTACCCAAAAACCGAGGGATCTTTACGAACTGCAACTCTTCGATGGATGGAAAATATACTTCAAGAGGCCCAAACTAAAAAAAAGGCGGTGATGGTTACCCTTCACCATGGCTTGGTGGAGCATTGGCCTGGGCAGGCAAAATTCCATCCGGAATATCTGGTGGATCACCGGGATTCCATCGCACAAGCCTTGGCGCATTACGGGGTCAGGTTTGTCCTCACAGGGCACTATCATAGTCACGATGTGGCGGTTAAACGATTTGAAAAAGATAATACCTGGATTTACGATTTGGAAAGCGGAAGTTTGGTCACTTGGCCGAGTCCTTGGAGAATGATGGATATTAAAAATAACCGTATGACTCTTACCACCGGGGAAGTGACCTCCCTCCCCTCAATACCGGATTTTGGTCCCTTTGCCAGGAATTTTGTAAAACAGGGTTTGAAGGGTCTGACCTCCACAGCGGCGAACAAATTTTTTGTCGCCCCCGAAGATCAAGAGCGGATAGCCGAATTGTCCGCAGAAGCCTTTTTAAACCATTATGCCGGAGACGAAAACCCCCCTGCTGGGAGGAATTTAAGCGATACTGAGGGAATGGGACTGATGGGGAAGTTAATGGTTTGGCAATTGGGGTACGTACTGGAAGGGCTTTGGACAGATACAGAACCTTCGGACAGAAATATCACCATAGACCTAAAAACGGGAACCTGGATACAGAATTAATCCCCCTCTGCGCTTGCCGGTTCCTCATTTCTGCATTATTCTCCCTCCATGCCTGAGACCTCTCCCTTTCTCCCTCTTCTGAAAACTTACTTCGGTTACGACAGCTTCCGTCCCTTTCAGGAAGAGATTATGACCAGGATCATTCAAAAGAAAGATACCTTGGCCTTACTGCCCACGGGGGGAGGCAAGTCCCTGTGTTATCAGATTCCCGCCCTGATATTTCCCGGTTTAACCATTGTCATTTCGCCTTTGATTTCCCTCATGAAAGATCAGGTTCAGCAGTTGGACCAGGTGGGAATTCCGGCGGTGTATTTGAACTCGAGCCTGAGTGCGGAAGCGTATCGGCAGCAAAGTGACAAGGTTCGCAGAATGGAAGTGAAGCTGGTCTACGCAGCACCGGAAACCCTTTTAACCCCTCGATTTTTGGAATTGGTTTCCGGTCTGAGGGTGGATTGCCTCACCATCGACGAGGCCCACTGTATTTCCGAGTGGGGACACGATTTTCGTCCGGAGTACCGCCGGGTTGCGGAGGTTCGCAGCTACTTTCCCCAGGCGGTGATTCTGGCTTTAACTGCCACCGCCACCGCCCGTGTTCGTTTGGATATTAAGAACGCCCTGGGGCTGTCACAAGTTCAAGAATTTGTGGCTGGCTTCGATCGGCCCAATCTTCATTTGGCCGTGGCTTCCAAAATAGAAGGGCGTAAGCAGCTTTTAGAATTTGTGGAAAAATTCCCCTCTCAAGGGGGGATTATCTATTGCGCCAGCAGAAAACAAGTGGAGGACGTGGCGGCCTTCCTTCTCCAGAAAGGCCATCGGGTCAGGCCTTATCACGCGGGACTTCCAGATGGGAAGAGGCAGGAGAATCAGGAACTATTTCTAAAAGATGATATTGATATCGTGGTGGCCACGGTGGCCTTCGGAATGGGAATCAATAAAAGCAACGTCCGCTTCGTTTGCCACTACGACCTCCCAAAAAGTCTGGAGAATTATTATCAGGAAATAGGCCGGGCGGGACGGGATGGGGTGGATTCCCACTGCCTGCTTCTGTATTCCTACGGGGATGCAAAAAAGCAGGAGTTCTTTTTTAAGGATAAATTCGGCCCGGAATTGGAAGCAGCCCAGATTCAATTAAAACGGATGATTAGTTTTTCCGAACACGAAGGCTGCCGCCGGACACCCTTATTGGGGTACTTCGGAGAGAACTATCTTCCCAGCCAGGAAGAGGGAGGGTGCCAGCGGTGTGATAACTGTAAGAAGCCTCCCCAGCCCCCGGTGGACTTAACCGTCCCCGTGCAGAAATTTCTGTCCTGTGTGCTGCGGACCGGAGAGCGTTTCGGAGCCACTTATGTGACTCAAGTCCTCCTGGGGGCGAGCCTGGAGACCATCCTTCAAAGAGGTCACCACACCCTGTCCACTTTCGGGATAGGAAGTGAGTGGACGGGAGATCAATGGCAAAAATTGGCGGTTTTACTCCAGTCCCGGGGATTCCTACTGCGGGATGAGTTTCAAGGTCTGTCCCTCTCACCAGTGGCTAAGAACTTTTTAAAGAACCGGGAAACTTTCCAAGGCCCTGCACCCGCCCCCAGGCCAGCTCCTGCAGGAAAGAAAAAGAAAACGACCGGGGGTAAACTTCTCCCCGGACAAGATAAACCAGAGGGAGGTCTTTTTGACCATTTAAGAAAACTGAGGAAGCAGTTAGCCGATGGGGCGGGGATAGCCCCCTTTATGGTTTTCTCCGATAAGACGCTTTTTGATATGGTGGAAAGGCATCCCCGCACAACAGCTTCTTTTCTGGAAGTTTTCGGAGTAGGTCAGCGAAAGGCAGAAAGTTACGGAGAGGCCTTTTTAGCGTCCATTAGGGAATACGACAGCCAGTAATCTCTTGCGAGAAATCTTTTTGTGTACGAAAGTTAAAAAAGATGTCAGGAGGCAATTATGGAGTTTAAGATTGAACACGCACCGGTATTTACCCTGGTCCGGGTACAAATGCTTGCCGGTGAGGTTATGCGGGCGGAAGCCGGGGCTATGATGGCCATGAGTCCCAGTATCGAGCTCAAGGCGAAAACCACTGGAAAAGGCTTTTTGGGCGCCATGGGCGCCATGATGGGAGGCGAAAGTCTTTTCGGCTCGGAGTTCAGAGCAGAAGCCCCCGGCGAGGTGCTTTTAGCTCCTTCGACCCCAGGGGATATCGTCCACATCAAGATGAACGGTCAAACGATTTTAGCCCAAGGGGGTGCCTATCTCGCCGGTTCCGCTGGACTGAATATCACCGCCCAAGGATCCTTCAAGGCCATGTTCTCTGGAGAGGGCTTGTTCCTATCCAAAATATCAGGTCAAGGGGACCTTATTCTGGGTTCCTACGGTTCCATAATAGAAAAAACCCTGGCACCCGGAGAGGATTATATAGTGGATACAGGACACATCGTGGCTTTTGAGTCCACCGTGACCTATACCTTAAAAAAAGCGGCCAAGGGAATTTTTTCCACCTTAGCCAGCGGGGAAGGGCTCGTCGCCCGGTATTCCGGTCCAGGGAAAATTTGGATCCAAACCCGGAATATGAAAGCCCTGGCCATGGCCTTGAACCCCTTCCTCCCCAAAGGAAAATAGACTGAGGATTTCAGGAGATTCCCTTTGAGAAAATATTCCTCCAACTTGGAATCTCCTGGAGTGAAGGCGGATGAAGAAGTGGCCCAGCTCACGGGGCTCTCATGGGACGAACGGGAGAGACTTTTTTTCTGGGGATGCATCTGGTTGGGTAATCGAAGGCTTCGGGATCCCCAGGAGATCCTCCCTTCCGGACTTCTTCAAATCTACCAGCCTCAGCGGCCCATTCATCCCTTTACTCTGGATCCGTCTTCCGTGGTTTTTGAGGATGAAAACCTTTTGGTGGTTTACAAACCCCCCAATCTGAACTCAGTCCAAAGTCCTTTTTCCGATCTGGACAATTTGAGCCATGGGGTTCAGGGATATTTGGAGCAACAACAGGGGCGAAATCCTGGTGTGGGGTATCAGGTGAATGCGGTCCATCGATTGGATATGCCGGCCCAGGGGCTGGTTCATTTTGGTAAAAATAAAGAAGCGGAAAAAAAGATGTTCGCCCTTTTTCAAAACCGTAGAATTCGCAAGATCTACTGGGCGCTTCTCCCCCCCGGAGAGGAAATTCCTGGAAATATTCATTTTATTCGGGACGAGTTGGAATGGCAAGGAAAAGTGAAAAGGGCCTGTAGTTTTCTCAAGTACGAGAAAGATCTGGGGGACAAAGAACAGTGGATCGCCAGCCCTTTGACCGGCCGGCCCCATCAACTGCGAAAACACTTTGCCACTTATCTCAAGCCCATCATCGGGGATGTGATGTACGGGGACTACGAGATCCCCGCTGTGCTCAAATTAGC
>CAZUXL010000087.1:0-6999 GCA_964624355.1 uncultured Spirochaetales bacterium | reverse complement strand
ACATCGGAGGCTTCCAGGGCCGCCTCTGTTCCTTTGATTCCCAAGGATATTCCCACGTCGGCTCGGCCCAAGACTGGGGAATCATTAATCCCATCCCCCACAAAAACATGGGGTCCTGGATGAGTGGTCATGGACCCTTCGAAGGATTTGAGTTTATCCCCGGGGAGAAGGCTACCCTGGGCAGAATCGAATCCATATTCCATGGAGATCTTTTCCACAGTGGAGGATTGATCACCCGAGAGGATGGTCAAATTGTCCACCCCGAGACCCCGAAGTTGTTTTAATGTTCTACCCAGTTCTGGCCTGTGGGCATCCCCCAGATGAATCCACCCTTTATACCCCGTCTGATCCGCCACGTGGATTTCTGTTCCCGAGAAGGTTCCCAGAGTCACCGGAGTTGTTATGGGGACGAGATGCCCCAGTTCTTCCATATACCGGCGATTCCCAGCCCAAAGGATTTGATGGGGCCATCGGGCTTCAACTCCAAACCCAGGACGTTCGGTGAAAGTCTCGGGTAATGCCAGCGGGAGACCTGACCAGGCTCTTCGTAAGGAATGGGCTAGGGGGTGGGGGGATGGTCCCTCGGCTTCCACAGCCAAGGCTAGAAGTTCCTCAGCCGTGGTCCCGGGGGTGGGATGGAGGGACTGCAGGGCAAAAACTCCCTGGGTCAGGGTTCCTGTTTTATCAAAAGTTATGGACCGGGCATTCCCCAGGGTTTCCATAAAATTGGCCCCCTTAAAAAGGATTCCCTTCCGGGCTGCTCCCCCCAGACCGGCGAAATAACTTAGCGGAATACCCAGTACCAGAGCACAGGGGCAAGAGATTACCAAAAGGATGAGAGCCCGGCGGATCCACTCTTCGAAGGGGGCCCCTGGGATGAAAAGGGGCGGAATAACCGCAATTAAAAGGGCGGAGAGAACCACCACCGGGGTGTAGATCCGGGCAAACCGGGTGATGAGTTTTTCCGGTTGCGCTTTGGAGTGGAGGGCATTTTCCACCAATTCTAAAATGCGAGCCGCGGCGGATTCCCCCTCAGGTTTTAACACCTCCACTTCCAAAAGCCCGGAAATGTTCAAATAGCCCCCGCTGATTTCCATTCCTGGAACTCCATGGCGGGGTAAGGGTTCCCCGGTGAGGGCGGAGGTGTCCAGGCTTCCTTCACCATGGAGGATTTTCCCATCCACGGGGACCCGGTCACCGGGGTGAAGCTGAATAATATCCCCAGGGATCAAATCTTTTAGCGGGACGGATATCCAGGTCTGACCCTGTTTTTTCCGGGCTGAATTCCCCCGAATTTCTACTAAAGACCGAATGGTCTGGCGGCTCTTGGTTACGGCCTGTTCTTGGAGAAGTTCCCCGGTACGCCAAAACACCATCACTCCCACAGCTTCTTCCCATTCCCCCAAAGCCAAGGCTCCCAGAGTCGCAATGGCCATAAGAAAGGTTTCATCGAGCCATTGGCCCTTGAGAATATTGGAAACGGCCTTATGGAGCACAGGCCATCCGGCTAAAAGATAGAGGATTCCATACCAAAGAGGACGGAGAAGCGGTTGTTCAGGTAATAATCCCAGGGTATCCAAAAGCAAGCCCAAGGCCGTAAAACCTGCGGAAATTCCCAAGATAGCCAGGGGCATCCTGAGGTTTCCGTTTTTATTACGGGATTCTTCAGGAGAAAGCGATTCACCAGTATTTTTTCCTATGACTTGGATGTCCGGTTCTTCTTTTTTGATGAGATCCTTGATGAGCTCCATCTGATCCGTATCAATTTTCAGGCTGAGGGTGGCAAAATCTATGGATACTTTTCTTACACCCGGATGGGCTGCCAAGGTTTTTTCCAGACCGGCGGCGCAGTTGGCACAATCAAGTCCCTGTAAGGTGTAAGTTTTCATTCCAGACTCCTGGGTTCAGAAAGATGATCTTTGGCTAATTGAATGATGCCGTGAATATGACTGTCATCCAGTCGGTAAATCATGTTTTTCCCATCCCTTCGGGCGGCTACCAGACCCATGCGTTTCAAGGCGGCCAACTGGTGACTAATGGCTGAAACTGATATGATGGTGGTCAGGGAAATGTCATGAACATTCAGGTCCTGCTGGCTGAGGGCAAATAGGATTTTGAGACGTGTGGGATCGCCGATGGTTTTGAAAAAATCCCCCAGCAGGGTGAGGGTTTCATCCTTGGGTATACCCGCCTGTAGTTCTATAAAATTTACTTGGTTTTCTAACATATATCCTCATATGAACAAATGTTCATATATAATATACAGGAGTTATGAATATCTCTGCAAGTGTTTTTTACGAAAGATGAAACTAAAAGGTTACAAGGGAGTATCTTCATAGATATGAGGTTCTTAAAAGTAGGTGCTTTATTCCTCCTGTTTATAATCTTTTCCTGTCATTCTCTTCCGCCGGATCCCACCAGAGACTATAGGGAATCCCTTAGGTCTCAAATGACGGAATTACAACCAGGAGTTCTCCCTGAAATTCATTTAACCTATCCCCTAGACGGGGCCTTTAAAGACTATTGGAACCGATTCAGCGATGCCGGTCCAGAGGGAATCATTCCTTGGTCCTGGTCCACCCTAGAAGCAGGCCGGCATTCCCTAGGAATCCTCATAACTCCTCCAGTGGGTACTCCCCGGGGAATCGCTGTACTTTTTCACGGATTCCTCTCCCATAGTGGAAATTTTACCCCCTTCATCCAATACCTCCGAAAGGGGGGGTGGTGGGTCATTTCCGGGGACCTTCCCGGTCACGGGCTTTCGGGAGGAGATATCCGAGGACGAGTCGAAAATACCAGCGAATATGGAATTGTAGTGGAATCCCTCATGCAATGGGTAAATACAATACCTGAATTCCAAGGAATGAAAAGAATAGGAATAGGCCATAGTACCGGAGCTTTGAGCCTGTTCGAATATCTTCAAAAGGATCCTGGGGTTTTCTCCAAACTGGTGTTCGGCGCCCCTTTGATTAAAACCTGGCTCTATGGACCCTCAACTATCGGTCAACCGCTCCTGAGTCTTTTTACTTCCTACATAAGCATGGGGAGCTCCGGCGATCCTTTGGGGGTACCGTACGTGCCCCTGAACTGGTTTACTTCATTGGTGGCATGGAATCAAGGCATCGACAAGTATAAAATAAATACGACGCCCCTGCTTCTTGTCACCGGGGACCAGGACTCGGTGGTGGAAACTAACTATAATATTCCTTATCTCGCTTCCAAGTTCCCCAATAGCCGAGTCCTCCTGGTTCCTGGACTACAACATGAAGTCTTCCAATCCTATGCTTACAGGGTTCAGGTCTGGAAAGAGGTCCTTCAATTTATCGATAATTGAGGCTGGTTTTAAACAAGTTTTTAAAAAAATGAAGTAGGACTCCCGTAAAACCCTTCCGTTAGGATGTGAGAGAATTTATATCCTACCTAAAAAAATATACTAGGGTTCTGAGAGCCGAAGGTCTCCGTTCCCGCCCCGCATGGGTTCTCGGCGCCCTGGTTTCCGCTTTCGGTCTTTTCCCGGCAGTCCTGCAGCAGAGGATTTTCGATGTGGCTATTCCCATGGGAGATCTAGGGGCTTTAGGGCTGATTCTTGTGGGATTGATCGGAGCCTACCTGATTCAGGCCGCCATGGAAACCCTTCTCGGTTTTACCGAAGCCCGTATTTTGGAACAAGCGGATTTCAAGATCAAGGGAGAACTTGCCCATCATCTTTTAAACTTGCCCCAAGGGTTTTTTGAACAAACTACTTTGGGGGACATTCAGAAGGTTTGGGAAGACAGCGGCAAAGTTACGGAGTGTTTTCAAATTCTGGCCTTCACCGCCGGCAGGACCCTGTTCAGTCTGATCTGTTATCTCCCCATTTTATTGGCCATTTCCCCACTATTAACCTTTATTAAACTCGTTTCCTTCCCCTTGGGGATGATTCTCAATCGTTTGTTTTCAACTAAAGACCGGAGTTGGGAGCAAGATCTTTGGGATAAGGGCAGTAAACTCCATACCTCCTTTCAAGAAGGAATCCTGGGTATTCGAACAGTAAAAGCCTTCAGCGGAGAACATTCCCAAGCAAGAATTTGGCAGGGCACGCTCCTGGGTTTAAGGCGTATTGGTTGGAAAAGGCGGACTTGGCAGGCTTTGTGGGGAATTTTATCCCAACTCATCAATCAGTTTTCCGGGTCTTTTTTCTTTTTGGCCGCCGCCTGGGGTCTCATGGATGGATGGTTGAGTTTTGGAAGTTTTCTGGCCTTTAACACCTTATCCGGTTTGGGATTGGGGGCACTCCAGTCCCTAGTGGACTCCCTGGGTCGATTGATGAAAAATATCAATCCCTTGGGGCGGTTTGATCGAGTTATGTGTTTGACCCAAGAATCTACGGGTAAGTCCACCTCCCGTTTTCCCCTGAAGCTTCGCGGGGAAGTGGAATTCCGCCAAGTCAGTTTTTCATACGGTTCGGGCGTTCCCGTACTCGAGAAGGTTCAGTTAGATATTTCTCCGGGGACGAGGGTGGGGGTTGTAGGTCCCTCAGGATCGGGTAAATCCACCCTGGTTAATCTGCTCATGGGGTTTCATAAACCCCAAGTGGGAAGCGTCCTCGTGGATGGATTGGGAATCGATAGTTATGATAGGGATTCCCTTCGAAGTAGCATAGGCCTCGTTCTTCAGGAAAATTTCTTTTTCCATCGAACCCTCAGGGAAAATTTGCTCTTGGGTAGAGTTCGGAGCGATGAAGAAATTTTCGATGCTCTGGTTCGGGCACAGGCTTTGGAATTCCTCCATAAAATTCCTGGAAGACTAAATGCGCTTTATGGCTCCGGTGGATTGGGGCTCTCTGGTGGACAAAAGCAAAGGCTGGCCATTGCCCGGGCTTTTCTTCAAGATCCGGCGATTTTAGTCTTAGATGAAGCCACCTCAGCCCTGGACACCGCCAGTGAGTCCGCAGTACAGCAGGCATTGGAAGAGTTATGCGATCACCGGTCATCCCTGGTCATTGCCCACAGGCTCTCCACTATTTTAGATGCGGATAAAATTTATTACCTCAGATGTGGGCGGGTTGAGGGTCAGGGTGCCCACGGGGAGCTGGTGGAGTCGTGTCCCGGATATCGGGATCTCTGGAGAATCCAAGGAGGGCGGGAATGAGAATCACTTTGCTTTTGAGTTTTTTCTTGGTGGTTCCCGGGACTTTGGTGGTGATTTTTATACTCAAAATTCTGCCGGAGCATACCCAGTCCCAAGGCATTCTAACGCCTAGAACATATTGGGGCGTCAGTGCCCCCTTTAGCGCCGAGGTGGATAGGGTCTACTTCCATCAGGGACAGTCGGTCGATCTGGGAGACATACTTTTTACCCTGGATACCCGGGAAATTGAGAGGAACTTGGGACTCTTGGAAATCCAGAGATACCAAGAACAGACCCAGATCAATCACCAAAAATCCTACATAGAAGCTCGAAAACTTTATAATTCCCAAGAATTGGACATGCTCCGACTGGAAGTGGACTCTGCCCGATTGGCGGGTATCGGCCTAAGTCCCCGGGAGTTGCAGAGGCGGGAGGCCCAGCTTAATCTAACGGAAGCCCGCGGAATCCTGGAAGTTACCGAATCTGAGAAACTTCTCACCGTCGCCTGTTCCCGGATCGATCAGCTGAATTGGGAAATTGAATCCCAAACCCAGATGCTGACGAAGGCAGAGGTAAAATGCCCTGGGAATGGATTTCTAAGTTTTACAACACCGGGGGAACCTGAAATACGGCTTCCACCCCTTCAGTCCGGTGGAAGTCTATCGAAAGGCCAGGTGGCTGGGTTTGTTCAGGATTCCAGTGTAATGGATTTGGAAGTGGAACTTCCCATAGTCCTCTTTAAAAGGGTGGGATCAGAGCAGCCAGCGGTCATCAAAATACCCGGAACTTTAAACCAGGGGAAGGAACTCATGGTGAAGGAAAAGATTTTGGAGATCAGAAGTCCCGAAAAACCCGGCAGTTTTCGCATTAAAATCGCCTGGAGTTCTCGTTTTCTCACCCTCCCCCCTGGGACATCTCTGGAAGTCCGCATACCCTTGAAAAGATTGGAAACCTGGTTTTGAAATCCTTACTATTACTGGGACTCCTGGGGTTCACCACCGGGGCTCCTGAATTTCTGAGGCAGACCGACACCCTGGGGATCGATATTCAGAGGCTCCTTCTGGAGGCCAGTGCCAAGAAATATGATCTGATGACCAACGAATGGGATTTCTGGTCGGTCTTTAACTACCAGGTAAGGGAAGAGGGCGTTACTTGGAGACCGGAACTCCATGCCTCCTGGGATCTTGGAGCTCTAGCTCTTTCAACAAAAACGTCCCTCGTCATGGATCAGTGGAACTCGGATGACCTTTCCCTCAGGTCCACGGCAGAAGTTAGGGGGAAATGGAAGATTTTTTCAGGGTTCCGGTCCTATGGAAAGGAATCCCAAACCGCAGAATTGGAGCGTCTGGGGTGTGAAACGATTATAACTCGTAATCGAATTTTAACAGAGGCACTCCGAAGTTTTTTCCAATGGGAATCCTCCACAGGAAGAGTGGCTTTTCTTGCAGACAAATCTACCGGTCTTCAAAAATTATTGGATGAGGTGAAGAAAAATTCTGAATTTCAGGATCCAGAACAGGTAATTGAACTGCAACTGCAGATCCTGGAAACCCAGTCAGCCCTGGAGCGGGAGAGAAGAGCTGAAAGATTCCATCGGAATTTATGTCGGGGGTTGAATGGGAATCAGGATTTGCCCGTTCCCGGGAAACTCCAAAAGCTCTGGTGGGAAATTCCCCTAAGGGAGTTCAAATCACTGTTAGAAATACAAACCGAGTGGGCTCAAAGGCGGGATCGGGCTTGGGACCTCAAGTTGGATTCAGACCAAGGGCCAACCACAGAATTCTTTTGGGAATTTAATTCCGATCCCCAATTCCCCCCTAGTCTGACTGGGGATGTGCTTCTCCATTTTGCCAATAATCAAAAGGGTGCTTGGGTAGCAGGGGTTCTTCT
>CAZUXL010000086.1:0-15202 GCA_964624355.1 uncultured Spirochaetales bacterium | reverse complement strand
GTCAATCCTTGTACCTGGACCAAGTTTGGATCCCCAGTTTAACAAGAACCATAAGGGCGAGAACGAGTAAAATGGTCGGATCTAACCGGTGGTTCAGATCTTGGTAGATGATGACTCCGCAGAGGGTCACTATTCCGGTCAGATATCCTGCGCGGCTGGCTTTATGGAGGTGGTAGGACTCTCTTTCATCAGCGGCTTTTTCGCGAAAGATCATTCCTGCAAATAGGCCAAAAAGAGCAATCAAGATACAGAGGATGAACATCTGCAGGGCATCGGGCATAAACCAATGAAAGGGATCCCACTTGATTCCCAAAAGCACTAACAGACCCAGGGCTACTCCCAGATCAACTATGGATTTTGACATAGAATATTTCCTCCACTTTGCAGTCCAGAGCTTGGGCTAGCCTGAGGGCTAGTAGAATAGAAGGGGCATAGTTTCCCTTCTCCATGGAGATAATGGTCTGCCTTGTGACTCCCGTGAGCCCGGCAAGATCCTCTTGGGTTAAGCCCTTTTGGGTCCGGGTTTCCTTGATATTATTGCCGACCTGGTATTCCACCATTCTACTATCCTCGGCCGGGCGGCCAGTGTCAATTCTCCTAATTATCCAGGTACCTCGAAACCAGCACGGGAACCGGCTCTCCCTCGGGTACAAAGATCAAGGCATTTCCATTGATGCAATATCTCAAACCAGTTCCTTCGGGGAATTCATCTATTCCAGGGCCGTCATCGAACACATGGCCTAGATGACTTGCGGAGGAGGCGTCCAGAACTTCGATCCTTTCGGCCCCATAACTATTGTCCCGTCGAAGGATCACAGAATTGGGTAGCAGAGGTTTAGAAAAGCTCGGCCAACCGGTTCCCGAATCAAACTTCGTTTCGGCGGAAAAAAGGGGTTGTCCCGTGGCGGCGGAGTAAAAAGTTCCTGGCCGGTGTTCATCCACGTAAGGCCCGGAATAGGCTCTTTCCGTTCCCTGTTCCCGGAGAATGTGGTACTGGATCGGGGTCAGCTGGGCCTTCCATTGGTCGTCGGACAGGTTGACCGCGACCTCAGGTTGGGTACCCGGGGGCAGGACCTGCAGGCCAGCCCAGGTATTTTGGAGTTTCCAGGTTTGTGCTAGGAGCTTGGGATAGAGTTTAGTTAAAAGTTCCAGTTTTGGCATATCCCACCTTTGTATGTAAGGATGGGTTGGGTGGTTCTTTAGAAAATTCTGGTGATAGTCCTCTGCGGGATAGAAGGCCTTCAAAACGGAAATTCGGGTGACGAGGGGGGTAGGGAAAACTCCTGCCTTCTTCAGAAGTTCCATGTAGGATTGGGCCACCTGTTTTTGGTAATCCGCTGTGGTGAAGATCTCTGAGCGGTACTGCCTACCATGATCGGGCCCCTGGAAATCCAGCTGAGTGGGATCATGGGCCACGGAAAAATAGATTTTAAGAAGGGTTCCATAGGAAATGACTTTTGGGTTGTAGAGGATCTGGATTGCTTCTGCATGCCCGGTGTTGCCACTCCCCACCTTTTCATAAAAGGCTGTGGACGCATCCCCCCCAGCGTACCCGGAAATGACGGAATCGACTCCGGAAAGGGATTCAAATACCGCTTCCATTCCCCAGAAGCACCCTCCAGCCAGGACGGCCGTTTCCCTGGATTTGACCGGGGTTTCTGGGACCAGTGGGGGATTGGGAAAGGCCTGGATCTGGACGGTTCCGCAGGCTGAGAACAGGAAGGATGTCATGGTCAAAAGAACGTTTCTAAAAAAATTCATAGATTCCTCCTTGGGGAACTCATATTAGCCGAAGGTAAAGGCGAAGAAAGCTGTCCCTGGGGCTACTCTAATTTCCAAAATGCCCTCCCTGGGATCCTCGCTTTGAAAAAGATGGTACATCCGGGGAAGGGAGATCACCCACTCACCGTTCTGGACGTCGGAAGTTCCGGCAGGTTTTCCGTCGACAGTCACCGAGGCTTTCACCGACTCCTTCCCTGCGGGACCTGCCACCAAATAAACGTTGCGGGCAAAAAAGTGAATCCGGAGGACCCCCTCGCCTTCGCTGATGATTTTCTCCTCTTCCCTGTTCCAGGAACCCGATAGAGACCAGGACCCCAGGGGGAGATCCTGGGGCGGTAGGTACTGTCCAGGACCTTTTGGTTCCGACCCCTGGAATAAGAATTTATCGCTTCGGACCCGACCTAGGTAAGTTTCCTCCGTCCGGCCTTGGGTTAATTCCGGCTCCCTGAGGGGCTTTTCAAGAGAATTATCCTCCAGTAGTTTCTTGATGAGGGCTTCGGTCTCGGCGTACCCCCCTTCGCCGAAATGGGATTGGACCATGACTCCGGTTTTATCGAAAAGGTAATGGGCGGGCCAGTAACGGTTTTTAAAGGCGTTCCAGATGCCAAAGTCATTATCCTGAACCACCGGCCAGGTTACTCCCAAGTCCTTCATGGCGGATTTTAAGTTTCCCAGGTCCTTCTCAAAGGCGAATTCCGGAGAGTGTACTCCCAAGATCACGAGACCCTGCTGTGCAAATTTATCGTTCCATGACCGGAGATACGGCAGGGTCCGTACACAATTGATGCAGCTGTAGGTCCAGAAATCCACCAGGACGACCTTTCCTTTTAACCCTTCCAGAGTCAAGGGCGGGGAATTGATCCAATCGCCCTGGGTCCTGGTGAGAACATCCTGTCCCGCAGGAAGGACAAATCCTTGGGATCCAGTGTTTTTTTCCCCGGTGCGATCTAATTTATCCAACTCGGTTCTGACCAGGTCTTGATCCTCAATGGCCGTCAGACCGGAACCGTAGTTGGGAAAGACTTCCAAAAGGGCTGATTGGATCCTCCGGTCAAGTCCGGTAAATAAAGCCAGGGAGGTGAGGATCATCAGGATGCCAAAACCTCGCTGGATGGCAGCGGTATTTTTCGTTAAAAAAGGTAGGCGTCCCAGCAAGGTCTTACCCCCGAGCATAATTAACAGTAGGGGGACGGCAGTGCCCAAGCTGTAGCTCAGGGTAAGGAAAACAGAACTAGTGTTCACCCTCTGGCTTACCGCTAGGGTGATAACCGAGGCCATGATGGGGCCGGCGCAGGGCGCCCATACGAGCCCCAAGGACAATCCTAGGGTAAATCCAGTCCAAAACCCCTTGGGCTGGCTGCCGGGGATACTTGATTTCCTCCGGGGCGTAAAACGACCTGCAAGATCCACAAACCAGTGCTTCAAGACTGGGACGGCCATGACGAGGCCGAAAATAAATACCATGGTGGCGGCAAACCACCTCAGGCTCTCTGGTGGAATCCGTAGGAGGGAAACCAAGGCCGAAAGGCTTAAGGTAAAAAAAGTGAAGCTGAGGATGAATCCCGAAACCACCCCCCAGGGTCTGGACTTACCGCCGCCCACTCCACCGGCCAGAATCACTGGGAGTAGGGGGAGAATACAAGGTGAAAGGATGGTCACCACACCGGCTAAGAAAGCAAAAATAATTAAAATGGTCATGGTGACTGCTCCTTACTTACAGGCCAATCTTTTTCAGAATATCCGCTACGGAGGTAGTGCCAACCCACAGATTTTTTTTCATAGCCTTGGAGTCCAGTTCTACAAAGCTGTGTTGGGTAGTGATCCCGAATTCGGCTTTAAGCTCTGTTTCCTTGTCATAATTAACGAAGACTAGGTTCACGTTTCCAGGGATTTTTGAATAATTCATTTTCAGATCTTTATAGGTAGCTTGGCAGGTAGGACACCAGGTAGCAGCAAAGAAAAGCACAGTGGTTCCCCCCATGGCAGACCTGTTCATCAGATCAGCTTTTCCTGTATAGACGGACACTTGGGGACCGAGTTCTGATACGTTATAAGCCGAGGAATCCATGGAAATAGCATCTTTTTTCATCATGGAGTCGGCTGGATCCGGGACCTCCTGTTTCATCATGGCATCTCCGGCGGGTTCTTCACTCTTTCCCCCAGCGCAGGCCATGGTGGTTAAAATGGCGATCATCACAAAAAACGCAGAAACTTTCATATAAACCTCCTCAGGTTTAAAATCGGATTTGAACTCCCCAAGGGAGCCTGTTAATAATGTAAAGCTAGCTATACGTAAAGTCAACATTACATTAGTAAAATTATAAGGAATTTTACTTGATGACTTCCCATGCTTTCATCGGAACTTGGTCAACACCATTGGCAAAGCCTTATTTGGTATAAGTTTTCTGTATGGAAGCAGTGAGTGTGGAAGAGACAAAGAACAAGTTGGGGTGGGTTTACAGTTATCGGGTCAAAGTGATGCTTCCCACCACATCAGCCTGGCTGCAGCTATCAAAATCACCAAAACCCCGTCCAAAGCTTTAAACTGGGTGATGAATCGTGTTTTCCCCTGAAGAGTTCCGGAAACCAGGTCTGGATTATTCAAGAGGATTCTTGCTGACATAGCAGGGTACTTGCTCAAATGCCAGAAGGGTAGGGCGGCAGGTTTCTGTAAACAGCTGGGAGTGCTCAATAGCCGCGGACAGATACAAATCGGTTAACGAGAGTTATCCCGAGGTCATGGTTCAGGGGAATGATAAACGATTGGCTGTCTTCTGTGATGTTTTGACTCAAGGATCCAGAATGGACCTTAAAACCATTTAGATCTCCCGCGATGGAGGTGAAAGAGGGAGGTCCCATTTCTGTGACTGAAATGGTGCCAGGCTACTGGTGAGTTCCTTTTATAAGCTGTCCCTTACCCACCTGGTTTCCATTGTTATCATGGATGGAAACGGTGAAGGTTTTCACTTTTATGTCCTCAAATGTGCCCCTGGAATCGGATACTTGTATGGTGATTTGATCCTCATGAGATGTGGCTAATTGTGAGGGGTTCTGACAAGAAAAACTATAAAAGTTAGTCAAAATTCTCAATAGAATGAAACGATTAGGGTGGGTAAACCGCGTTTAACCCAAAAGAACTCCTTCACATTCCAGTAACCTAGCTATTTATAAGATTCTGCCGTCCATGTCGAATCATGGGGAACTCCATATCAAGGAGCTCCCCATAATGCTTAGAAAAATTGAAAATTCTATTTGGAAGAAAAGAAGTAAACTTCAAAAATCCAAGAATTATTTTTTTTCTTCAATTACTTCCACGGTTTTGAATGTATTCACAAAATAGGATGAAAAGTAGGGATAGACTCCGGGCAAAAACTTGTTGATCACAGCCAAGGCATAGGGTTTAAAATCTTGTTCACGAAAATATTTGTAATAGGCATCGCTGTTGCCCTTCTCTAAGGGCATTTTAATAAGCTCGTTGGCTATATTGTTCACTGGGTGATCTAGGGGTGTTCTGTCTGAATACAATACAGTTCCTGATTTATCCACCACACTGAACTCAAAAAAGCCTTTCAAGACTAAAATGTATTCTCCTGTTTTAGGCATTGAATCGATTTCGCTAAGTAATTTTCCCCCGGCATCTGGACCTTCAAGTATTTCAACCAACTCGCTGCCCAAAGCCAGTCGGCTTCGTAGAAACAAATCCGCCGGTGCAGTGGTGTCTTTGGCTAGTATTGTAGTTTTCGGAAGGAGTGGGAGAGGCTCACCGATATAGTTGTATTTTTGGGGATACGCGTTAGGAATGATTTCCAAAGCCCGGCTGGATAGGACTCCCATTTCTCCCGGACCAAATCCTTTAAAAAAGCCCATATCGAAATCACCGCTTCCGTTCAGTCTTCCAAGAATTAGATTGGTAACCAGATCAGAAAGAGGTTGGGTGTCCATTTTTGATTTTTTAAAAATATTAGTATCCAAGACACCGTAGGATCCCAGTTCTTCACTTTTATCTTTGAGCAAGTAATTCCCAAAATCAACTTTTTGACCGTTAACGGTCATGTTGATATCCCTTACATCGATATCAAAAAGGGTATTATGAAGACCGCTATAAGAAACTTCAACAGGAAGTATTCCCAGGATTTTTCCTTGTAAACCGTTTACATATTTCGGTGTGTAAGGCTCAGAGGTAACCACCTGCTTAAAAGTCCCACAGGATGCAAATAATAAGACTGTGAATAGTACAATCGATTTCTTCATGAAAACTCCTAAAAAAATATTGCAGAATGCTAACATGGTTTTTAGTTAAAGAAAAGTTAAAAATTATTAAAACTCCTAACAACAGATCTAATTCCCAAACTTATATGATTAAATGATCACCCTGGTCAGGGTTAGCAGCCTTTGATTTCGGACGTTATTCCCAGTTCCTGAATGAAAAAATCTCTTCGCTGTAATTCGCTTTGAATTATGAGAGGGGCCCATAGTGTATTTTTTTTATTCCACAGGCCTGGAAAAAAAGTCCATCCGCCGGCTTGACCCAAACTAAAAGTTTAGTTATTTTGAACTTAGTTCAGAAAGAAGTGAACAGGATTCAGAATATGCCAAAAATTATACCGGGACTTCAAGATTCTCTCCTCCTCCATGGAAGACGGATTTTTTCAGAAAAAGGTTATACCCACACCGAGCTCCGGGACGTGGCCGCTTCCGCTGGTACCTCCGTGGGAAATATCTACAATTATTACAGATCAAAACCTCATTTGTTTTTAGCCGTGGTGGAAGTTTGGCATGGTGAATTGAGTATCCAAATAGAGAAAATTTTAGCTCAAACTTGGGAACCGGAGGAAAAACTTTTCCGGATCGCGGAAGTTCAGTACCTTCAAGCCAATACTGTTCATGGGCTGTGGAAAGAGTTTTTTATGGAAGGGGCGAAAGCCTTCAAGGACGAGGTCTGCCTCTCCCTATGGGGTAAAATGGAAGAACAAGTGAAACTGCTCCAGCTAAAAATGGATGAGTTGTTTTTCCAGGCAAATCCTGCCTTATCAAATATGCCCGGTGAGAGCAGTGGCCGGTGGTCCTCGGTTTTACTCACTTCTGTATTTCATTTACCCATGAAGTATCCAAAAGAAGACGAAGAGAATCTTCAATTTATTAGAAATTTAATCGCAGTCATCGCAAGGAAATCCATGTGAAGAAATTATTTTGTTTGTTATTTTTCGCCAGTCAGGTTTTTTCGGGAATTTCCGCACAGGTGTCGTTGGAACTCACCTCAGATCAGGCGGTGGAATTGGCCTTGGAAAAAAATCTGGGGGTCCAAGGGGAGTCCTTGAAGCTGGAGATTAAAGCCAGGGAAAAAGACTTTGTGTGGAATAAGTTTTTACCCTCAATTTCCTCATCTGCTACTTTGAGCCGTTCCCATGTGGAAACCAAAGTGAGTGGGCTCATACCGGTGCAAGAAGTGGCTCCGGGGATGGGCCTTTACGACAGAGTCGCGGCGTACTCGGTGGATGTTAATCCCGTGAATCTGAGTACCAATATCAATCTCCAGCTGCCCTTGAGTCTGGCTCTTTTCCGCGGGATTCAGCAGACTATTCTGGACTACGAGGGGGCAGCATTAAGCCTGGAAGGCGCCAAAGAAAAACTAGCCCGGGATGTACGAAAGTCCTTTTACACGGTTTTAGCCCTCCAGGAGTCCCTGGCCTTGGGCGAAAAGCAGCTGGAGAGCGCCAGACTACGGTTTATACAAACCCAGGCCAGTTTTAGAAGCGGTCTGGCCCCGGAATTGTCGGTCCTCCAATCCCAAGTAGCATGGGAAAATCGAAAACCTGCCTTAGAAGACCAGCGCCTGGGGTATCGCCAAACCTTATTAAACCTGAAAAATATATTGGGAATTCCCCTGGAAACAGAGATCGTATTGAAAGGAAGCATCGACGTTCCCCGGGTAGTTTTGGATAAGGATGACTCCCAACTGGTAAGGGACTTTCTGGACCGACGGTTGGATTTGGCTGGGCTTGAGGCCCAGCAGAATTCTCTCAATAATATGGTGAAGCTTCAAGAAGAAGCCCTTTGGCCAGTTTTGGTGCTCATGGCGTCCTTGGATCCGGGGTTGAACGATCCTTTAAATGGCAAATCCTGGGAAAGTGCGGAGAATTGGAAACAGAGGGGGGGCATGGTGGGTGTCTCCTTAAGTTGGAAATTAGATTCCCTGATTCCGGGAAGCACCTCCTGGGTTCAGATCGAAAACGTAAAAACCCAAGCCGCACAACTGGAAATTAGCCGTCAGCAAGCCCTCCGGGGAGCGGCCATGGAAGTAAAGATTCTCCTGGCTAAGTTAAAAAAATCCATCCAGAGTCTTCAAACCTTGGACCTCTCCGTAGCCTTAGCCCGGAAGGCCTATGAAATGTCGGAAGCGGCCTACAGGTCGGGAAGTCAGAGCTTGCTGGAGGTTCGGGACGCGGAACTCCAGCTCCAGGGTTCCCAGCTCCAAGTGCTCAATGAAAAACTGAATTTTAATAATGGACTATTGGATTTGGAGGGGGCTCTCGGGACCCCCTGGAGAGAGTTTTTCAAGGAGACTGATAAGTGAAAAGAATATGTCTACTGGGCCTGGGGGCCTTAATAATGGTTTCCTGTGATCCGTCAAAGGATCAGATAGCCGCCACCGCTCCCACAGAAACAGTCTTTGCCGTGTACACCATGCCTGCGGCCTTAGGGCAGATCACCAATTATCTAAGGGTAAATGGTGATGTGAAAAACACCGTGAACGTGGACGTTCTCCCGGATGCTGCCGGAAAATTAATTTCCCTTAAAGTAACCTTGGGCCAGAAGGTCTCCAAGGGTGATGTGATCGCGGAAGTAGATCCTTCCCGTCCTGGTCTGGAGTACGTGGCCAGTCCCGTACGAAGCCCCATTGATGGAACTGTTACGGCCTTACCCTTTTCAGTGGGAGCCACTGTGGCTCCCTCTGTTCCCATTGCCCGTTTGGGGCGTCTCGGGGATGTGACCATTACCACCTCCGTTTCCGAGAGATTTTTAGCTTCCATGAAATTGGGGCTAGAAGCCCAAATTCAGTTGGAATCCTACCCAGGTGAGATCTTTGAGGGCCGGGTGACAGAAATCGCTCCCGTGGTTGATCCCCTATCCCGGTCCTTGGAAGTGAAGATTAAGGCTGTGAGGCCCGACGATAGGCTCCGTCCCGGCATGTTTGCCCAAATTCGCCTGCTCACAGAAAACCGCACCGGAATTGTAAAAATTCCCTCGGAAGCGGTGGTTCGGAGGTTCAGTGAGACTTTTGTATTCGTTTCCCTGGGCGATTTGGCAGAAAAAAGAATCGTGATCCCGGGTTTGGATGTGGACGGCCAGGTGGAAATCAGAAAAGGTCTTGCCGCCGGTGAGAAAGTCGTGGTCCGGGGTCAGACCTTGCTAGAAGACCAATCGCGGATAAAAACCGTTACCGAACTTCCTCCCTTAACCTCTCTAACAAAGGGGGAATAGAATGCTTGCTAAATCGGTGGTTCAGAAACCCACCACAATTGCCATAGTTTATGCCCTTTTGGTAGGGTTGGGATTGTACTCCGCCTTGAATCTGTCGGTGGATCTCCTTCCGGAGATTTCGCCCCCCATCCTCGTGGTGGTCACAAACTACTCCGGGGCGGGACCGGAAGAGGTGGAGCCCAGTATTTCACGGCCGTTGGAGGGTTTTCTTTCCAATATTTCCAGCATCGAAAGCATTACCTCCACCTCTTCCCAGGGTAACTCCCTGGTGCGTCTGGAGTTCACTTGGGGCATTGATATGTCCGAGGCGGCCAACGATGTGAGAGATACCCTGGAGAGGGCGAAAGCCCTCCTTCCCGCCGGGGCGGATACACCCAGTATATTTAAATTCGACCCGAGCATGTTTCCCATCCTTCAGTTATCCGTGGTCGGAAACCGTAGTCAGGAAGAACTGAGGGAATTGGCGGAAAACACCATCACTCCCCGGTTGGAGCAGGTGGACGGAGTCGCCCTGGCTTCGGTGCAGGGGGGGCGGACCAAAGCCATATTGGTGGAAATTCCCCAAAACCGGTTGGAAGCCTATGGGGTAAATCTCACTCAAATAGCAGGTCTGCTCCGGGGCCAGAACCTGCAAGTCTCTGCGGGAACCATCACCCAGGGGGATATTAGCTACCTTATCCAGACCGCGGGGCAGTACAAATCCTTGGAGGAGATCCGGGAGACCGTGGTGGCTTATAAGGGTAATCCCCCGGTGGCCGTTCGGGTGAGGGATCTGGGAACTGTGAATTACGGGTACAAGCCCTCCGAAGGCATTGTTCGGGTGAATGGGGAATCGGGCGTGCTCATTTCCCTGCAAAAACAGTCCGGGACCAATTCTGTTAAAACCGCACAAAACGTTCTGCTCCGGTTGGAAAAAATCCGGAAGGAGCTCCCTCCCGGAATCGAAATTCTGGTGAATTCCGACAATACAAAAATCATCCAAGCGTCCTTGGACAATGTGAGTTCCAGTGCCCTCCAAGGGGCGGTTCTGGCGGTGCTGATCCTGTTTCTGTTCCTGAGAAGTTTCAAGTCTTCTTTAGTGATCGCCCTTTCCATTCCCATTGCTGTGGTGGTGACTTTGGGGGCTATGTATTTCTTTAACCTTACCTTGAATATAATGACCTTGGCAGGTCTGACCCTCGGGGTGGGAATGCTCCTGGATAATTCCATCGTGATTCTGGAGAATGTGTATCGCTATCGGGAAAAGGGAACGAAACTGGGGCCGGCCTCCATTTTGGGAACCACGGAAATGCTCACGGCCATCACCGCATCCACCCTCACGACCTTGGCCGTGTTCGTACCCCTGGTCATGTTCCAAAACCAGCTGGGTATTGTGGGGCAGATATTTTCAGGACTCTCTTTCACTATTGTGATCTCCTTGACGGCTTCCTTAGTGGTGGCCGCAACCTTGGTTCCCGTCCTGACTAGTAAGTATTTACCTTTGTACACCCGCCAGCAAAGGCCCCTGAAGGGTTGGTTCAAAAAGGCTGATAAAGCATTTCAGGATTTTTGGACAGGCATGGATATGGGTTACGAAGGAATCCTTCGGAAAGTTCTAGCCCGTAAAGGGCGGACTTTACTCGTTCTTCTTGGTTTGGTGGGGATCTCCGCCGCCATCATTCCTTTCGTGGGATTGGAGTTTCTTCCATCCATGGGTCAGGATATCATCACCGTGAACGTGGAACTCCCCGTGGGAACCAGGGTGGAGGTTACCCAGGAAATTTTAGCTCAATTGGAGCAGGTGGTTAGGGATGAGGTGAAGGGCTTTCAAAACATCATCGCCACCGCCGGGGGACGGTCCAACTTTGGACTCGGGGCCGCGAATAGCCACTCGGGTACTTTAAGCATCACCCTTCCCGGTACTTCGATGAGAATAGACTCCTTCAAAACCATTCAGGAAAAACTCCGGGCGCACTTTCAGGATTTTTCCGGGGCCACAGTGAGCTTTCAGAACCAGACCGGCCTGAGTTCCAATCCCATCGATATTTTGATCAAGTCCGACGACCTGACTTTGGGTGCTGAAACGGCCCAGAAAATCCGGGATCTTATTAAGGATGAGGTTCCTGAAGCCAAAGAGCCAAAGGCGGATCTGAGAACCGGCCGGCCTCAGTTGAACGTGACCATCAACCGGGATAGGGCTTATTCCTTTGGACTGAATATGGCAACTATCGGTCAGGAACTACGGGCGGGTATCGACGGTACCAACGGTGGCCGGTTCACCAAAGATGGACGGGATCAGGATATCGTGGTGATTTTGGATCCTAAGGACCGCAGGGAAATTGACGACCTGGACAGACTCTTTATCATGAGTCCCACCGGTCAAAAAATACCCTTTTCCAGTTTTGCGACCCGGGAAAAAGGCGCAGGGCCAGTGAGTATCCAGAGAAGTAATCAGACCCGGACCCTCCACGTCACCGCTGGATTATCTCCCGGAGCCCGGCTGAACGAAGTCATCGACAAGATTCAAAAACTCATCGACACGAATATTCCTCGGGACGACCAAGTAGTGATCTCATTTAGCGGGGATTTTGAAAATCTCATGAAGTATGGAATTCAATTTCTCATAATTTTGTTAATTTCCGCCCTACTGGTTTACGGAGTTATGGCAGCACAGTTTGAGAGCTTCTTGGATCCTTTTATCATCCTCTTTACAATTCCCCTTTCCATTGTGGGTGTGGTTTTGGTGTATCTGATCACTGGTGAACCTTTCAGTGTTTTTACGGCTGCAGGCTTGGTGGTTCTGGTGGGAATTGTGGTGAATAATGGGATTGTTCTTGTGGATTATACCAATACCTTACGGAAGAGAGGAGTCCCCTTGGTGGACGCCGCTGTGGTCGCCGGAGGGCATCGTTTGCGACCCATATTGATGACTGCGCTGACCACGGTTCTTGGGCTGTTACCCGTGGCTTTCTTTGGTGGGGAGGGTGCTGAACTGATTCAACCCATTGCCCGTACCATCGTCGGTGGTTTGACGGCATCTACCTTTTTGACCCTATTTCTGATACCGACTCTCTACGTGGTCTTTAATGCCCGAGCAGAAAAAAGTCAGGCAAAACGGAAAGCCAAGGAGCGGGCACAGCTCATCGAAGCCCAGGCACAACTCCAGGAGGAAAAACTATGAGTCAGGAAAAAATCCGCGTTGAAATAGTGGGGAATCATGCCGTGGAGGAGGATCTTATAGAACATCTGGAGGACTCTCTCCCTAACCTGCGGTATACCTTGGTCGGTGATGTTCAAGGAGCCGGTTCCTGCGGTAAACGGTTGGGGGATGGGGTCTGGCCGGAACTAAACTTTCTTTTGATTCTCTATCTCTCCCAAGATGAGGCCTTTTTAGCTCTTGGGAGCGTTCGGGAGGTGAAGAGGACTTATCCGAACGAAGGATTGAAGGCTTGGACGTGGACTGTGACTGAAGAAGTCTAGGAGTTTCCCTTCAAGAAAAAATTTTTCTGAAGAACCCCAACATGGATTGCCAGGCCAATTCCGCCTCCTTTGGGTAGTATGTACTTCCTGCGGAGTTGGTGAAGTTGTGGGCTGCCACACCGGGATAAATGATGTATTCAAAAGAAGCACCAGCTTCAGCCATTTCCTTGTTCAAGGACTCTCTACGAGGGAGAGGAGCCGCTGGATCCCCATCACCCTGAAAGGCCAGGATTTTTGTCAGGATGTCCCCTTTTCGTGCTGTTAAACCTGTATTGACGCTACCGTGGAAACTCACCACTCCTGCGAGGTCTGTCCCCATCCTGGCCATGTTAAGTACGATTCCACCACCGAAGCAGTAGCCAATGGCAGCAATTTTTTTGCTGTCTACCAAACCCTCCTTTTTGAGTTCTTCCAGGGCGCCATTGAACCGGGCTTTAATCAAGGGAAAGTCGGCTCCAACCTTTCCTGAAACAGTGCGCGCTTCCGTCACGGGAAATTCTTTACCCCCACCATACATGTCCACAGCGAAGGCCACATAGCCCTCTTTCGCCAAGTCAACAGCTCTCTTTTTTGCATAATCATTGATTCCCAACCATTCATGGACAACCAAAACTCCCGGCACAGGACTTTTTAAGGCCTTGTCGTAGGCTAAAAGTCCAACGAATTCTTCCTGGCCTACTTTATAGCGTACTTCCTTTGTTAAAATGTCCTTTTCGAGGGACTGGGCGAAACCTGTGACTTGGAAAAAAAATACAAAAACTCCCGTCAAACTCCACATTCGGACCATGATTTTTCTCCTTGTAATGATGGTCGTACCCGAAGACTGCCATCTCGAATAAATTTATTATGACAATAATACTAATGTATATTCGCAAAGTAAAGGTAAACCTTACATCAAAAAAATCTAATCGGGGGATATAATATAATTATTCGCACCAAGAGGGAATTTATGAAAATTGGTAAGGACTCAAATACAAGATATTTTATTGAAGTTGATTTGATCACCGGGAAAGTTGTGAATATCGATAGCGGTGATAAGTATAAGCTGATAAATATTATTATGGACGAAACCCACCATCGTATTTATTTGAGTATCGGACAATTTAATAAATTTAAAGAAAGATTTCAAAACTATAGAATTTCATAAACCATGGGGGTGTAGATTATACCATTCATCGTTTTTTCAGGTTCCACTTCGGTGAACCCGATGCGATGATAAAAGGGTAACCCATAGGGTGAAGAGTTTAGAGTTATTTTTTTCAAATCCGGAGTTTCAATTTTTACATCCGCAAGAAGCTTTTTAAAAACTTCTGTAGCGATGCCTTTTCGGTGATACTTCCCATCCGTGAAAACCAGACAGATATGGCTTTCACCTCTCATTCCAAAAAGTCCCACTAATTTTTCCTGTATAAATGCACCCCAAATTCGGTTTTTTCCCGACAGGCAATCGTTGTTGAAATCATCATTTTCAATAATGTCTTTTTTAAAGGTTTGAACTCCCTCATCTGAATAAACCGCGGCTTCAAATTCCATAAAAGTTTTTAAAGACAATTCCAATACTTGATTATGTTCTTCTATTTTTGTTCGTCTGATTATGATTTCCATGGCTAATTCCATCAATTTAATTTTAATAATATTACTTTTTTAACTTGGATTCCTAACTCCACCATCATCCTGAAAAAAAACAGCTCCCCTTTCCGTTTGGGGAGCTGTCAGTATAGAGTAGTCTGTCCCGATTAACGGATGGTAATGCTCAGACTACCCTCGCTAGGGGATGTGATCTTTACTCCGAAGGTTCCAGTCCCAGCTCCTGAAAAAGCCTCCACATTTAACCAAAATTTGGTTTGACCCACGGGTACAGATACAGTTTTATAAGTGCTGTAAGCACTATCCTGGTTGCTGAAGAGGACACTGTTCAAGGCTTCTGAATAGGCAGAAACTTTGACATCCAGTGTTTTTGTTGAATCGCCCTGATAATAGTCGTTCCAGTTAACTTGGTAGTTCCCTGGCGCAGGAACAGTGACTTCATACCAGACCGATGAGCCGGAAACGGACAAGGTTCCATCTATGTAGCCAAGATCCGGTGTTGTGGCAATTGGTGATACGGGGACAATTGGTTTCGGATTTATGAGGAAATCAAGACCCACTGGATTGTCACTGGAGTTGCGGAGCATTAAATAATAGGTGGTTGAGGGTGTCAAAGTCACAGTTTTCGTTCCACTGTAGATCGAGGTGGATGTGGAAAAAGAATAAAAAGTCGAATCGGTTCCAAAATAGAAGTCTGTGTTATAGGATCCAGTTTGATTAGAGACAACCACATCGTATTGAACATCCGGACCTGTAGAAAAGGTGAAGTACGAAGACCTGTCATAACTGTCCACTCCCATGGTAGTGCTTTCTAATGTGGACAAGGTCAGGGGGATAGGGCTGGAAATACTGCCCTCGTTCTGTTTCAGGAGAGTAATTTCATCAGGGGATA
>CAZUXL010000085.1:0-15459 GCA_964624355.1 uncultured Spirochaetales bacterium | reverse complement strand
TGTCCGAGGGAGGAATTGGTACCTTGGACTGGGTTTCTCGCAAAGTTTTTAAGCATTCACTTATTTGATCTTCCCCTTAGAGGCCTTAGGTTCGCCACGAGGCCCCGTATTTTTATAACCATTGGTGACTGGTCGAAAGGCGTCGAGGTAATTCCAGACTTTCGAGAGAAAAAACTATCAAAAGCCCCGAAGGTTTTCTCCGATTTTGGCTGGAATTCCCCATGGGTTTTTAGAGGCGCATGATAGAAAGGACGAAACAATGTAATAAATCTTTTATCACAAAAATTACCTTTCCCACTACGCCTGTGCTCGTGGATAAAAACTCCTGGATACCTTGATCATTCTAAAATTACCACGGGGCCTTCGTGCCGTTCTCCGTTAACCTGCCATTCCAAATGGTGCGGACCGGGGAAGTGAGTTCGCCCTGAGGTATTGACGAACCGGTGCTTTTTCACAATTTCCTTCTGTCCGTGGCCGGGTATTTCAATGACGACCCCCTTGAACAATTTACCCTTGATCTTTCCCCCCGACTTGATGAAGTGAACCACGTAGTCCACCGCTAATCGAAGTGGGAAAGAGCCTTCGTTCACCAACACGCATCTCAATTCAGCCCTGGACCCAATCCCTAGGATTTCGGGGCTGACCGACGAAAATTTCACCGATACCTTGGGATTCTCGGAAAAACCCATCACCTTAAGCAAGTCCCTATGACCGGTTTTGATCAAGCTTCGAGCAGAGTGGGAAATCAGCCACAACCTTTCGGGGGATGCCCCTTGTTTCCACCGCTGGAGAGTTTGAACTACCAGATCGGGGTGATCCTTGGAAATGTCATTTATGTTATTGGCCACAGATCGGCGCACGTAGAGGGCTGGATCGTCCTTGAGACATTCTAATAAGTCCAAAACCGGGCTGGGGTCTACTTGGAACTTCCGAATCCGTGGGGCTAGGGGTAACCGAGGCCGGATGCCCTCGGATACAAGCCGACGCACATGGGCATTGGAGTCCTGAGTCCAGGTGTGGAGCAAGGCCAGAGCCCGGGTGTAATCCCACTCCAAAAGTTCCCTGAGATACCCCTCGGCACTAAACCGTTTGGTCATTTCATATAAGGCCCGGGCACTGAGGTCGAAATGATCCCTACCCCTGCGGACAATGAAGGCACACTGGGGTGCAAGGATAAATCCATCCAAGGAGGCAACACCTTCATCGGACAATTCCTCCCCCAGATTCCCGATCAACAGTTCCGCTGCCTGGGTGAAGTTGGGGGGCAGGAAGGCATCCAAGGCGGCGGTGATGCGCTCATTCCTTTGGCCGAAACCCAGAGCCTCCCAACCCTCCCAAACTAGTGTTTCAAATCCGCGTCGGTCGAATCCGGACCACAGGGCTTGCAGTCCCGTGGCCAATTCACCGATATTCCTCGGGTTAAAGGCCTCTTTCAAAGGATTTTCTTGACTGAGTCCGGCCATAAGTCCTCCTATGAACTTTCTAAAATGTGGTGAGAGCATCCAGGTGCAGCATTTGAAGGCCCACGTCCTGAATATGGTGAAATAACTCCCCAGCTTCAGGAAGTTTCATAATCCTTTCCCCGGCTGAACCCCGAGCCTCTCCTGGATAGCATGGGAAGAGTTCACCAAAACGGCTTCATCAACACCAACTCGACATAGGGACTTTTACGATCTTTCATTTTTTTCTCCTTGAAATACAGGATAAACCCAAGCTCCTGACAGCCTTATGTCAGCAGTCGAGTCCATTCCTCCAGAAGACTTCGAATTGAATCCTTTAGCGCTGGAGGAGACAGGGGTTTTACTCCCGGACCAAAGGAGAGGATCCAAGGTATGATCTCATTGGTCCGGCTCACTTTAAAGATTCCGATCAAATCCTCCTCCTGCCCAGTTACCGGTTTCCACTCTTGAAAAGACCAATGGAGGATCTCCTTTACCCGTCGCCGGACTTCCGGGGAAAATAGTAGTTCAACGATGATCTCCTGGGCCTTCCCCGGGCTTGACAGTTGTGGGGTAAAATTCTGACCGTGCCATTCCAATGCTTCTATCCGGTCCAACCGGAAAACCCGCTCCTGGGTACGCAGGCGGCAGTAAGCCTCCAGATACCAAACTCCCTCCCCCAGAAAAAGTTTTCTGGGTTCAATGGTCCTAACCAAGGGGTCGGAGTCCTTTTCCCCTTGATAGTGAATGGTGAGAGTTTTCTTTTCCGTAACGGCTTTTTGACAGAGGCGAAGGGTAGGATCGTCCCAATGTATCTGCCGAACGGGATCAACCAGGTCCACCAAGGCTTCCCATTTGGCCAGGTCTCTCCTTAGACTGGATGACAGGCCCGCTTCTACCTTGGATGCTGCGAGGACGGCCCATCGGGTGAAGGATCCCTGGGTTCGGGTCTGGAGCCATTTCAATCCGAGTAAGGTGGAGAAGGCTTCCTCGGGGGTAAAGGCCAGGGGCGGCAGAAAGTAACCCTTTTTCAATTGATAACCCAGTCCCGCTTCTCCGCGAATGGGTAGTCCCAACTCAATCAAAACACCAATGTCCCGGTAGATGGTCCGGTCACTCACTTGAAATATCCCGGCCAGTCGGCTGGCGGTGGTCAGAGGCCGGGACTGCAATTCAAGAACCAGGGAAAACAACCTCTCTAATCGGGTCATTTTAACACCACCGGAAGAATGAGGATGTGTTCTGGTATATCTGCTGTAACCTTGCTCATTCGGGTTTACACTATTGGAAAATATTTTTAGTTAGTCTTATTCTTCCCCATCCCCGTGGTTATCTTTTGGGATGGTTTTATTGAGATTATCAAGAAATCTCTCCATGGATTTTCTGGCCATTTCCACCCCCCCCAATCCAAAGGCGATGGCAAGGCCCAGGGCTGTGGCGCCGAATACTATGAGGAGGAGGGTACTCAGCAGGCTCTTTCCAAATCCCAGTTGATCCGAAGCCAGGAGGAAAATGATCCCGTAACTGATGATGCGGAATCCGGTGACCACCGATCTGGCGTTGGTGACAGTGGTATTCCTGAGGATGGTATCCAGGACATTCCCCAGAAAGCTCACAATCACCAAACCGATAACCATGATGAAAATGGCCGCACTGATCGCAGGCAAGGCGAGTACCAGGTTGTCGGTGATGGCGTTGACCGCATCGATATTCAGGGCTCGGGAGGCCACCATGAAAGAAATGACCAGGATCACCCGATAAACGAAAATACTCAGGAGCTGGGTCGGACGCTGAATCACCTGGCCATTGCGGAGGAATTCTCCCAAACCCACCCGGTCGGCAAAATGGTCGAAACGAAAGATCGCCAACAGGGCGAATACCACAGAACGAATGATTAAAGCCAGGAGCCATCCGGCAAAAAGTATGAGAATCCCCCGAAGGATCGGGTTGGTTGAATCCCAGGTTGAAAGAATAATTTCCATCACTTCGTTCATTTTTTACTCCTTATCCCTTCTTAACAATGATCGGGATGAGTCCGGTTGTCCAGTCCTTTTTCCTCCCACCTGGAGGATTAAGCTTTCAACTTTCCCGGTTTTACCCCATATTAGAGGGGGAACTTAAAAAAGGAGACAGGAAAATGAGGGATATCTACCTTTTTTTGCGCCGGATGGCGGGATTTTTAGGATTACTTTTCGGGGGTAAGAAAGCTTGGGAAGCCCGGAAGGAGCTGAAAAAGCTTGATACAGCCCAGTGGTCCAGGCGGATCATCTCCGATGGGATTCTCTTGAATGAAATCCCCTCTCCCACGGAGGACGAGCACCTTAGGATGAAATTCATTTCCAAACGCCTGGAAGAATTCGGCATTTCCAATGTTTTCTCCGACGAATGGGGCAACGTCCTTGCTCTTTTTCCCGCTTTCGGTTCCCGGCAGGACTTTATGCTCCTGGTGGCCGAGGTGGGGGATTGCGATTATTCTCCCTTGGAAAATTCCGTACAAATTACCCGCGAGCTGGCTTCCGGTCAGAATCTGGGGGAGAGAAGCATAGGGGCGGCCAGTCTTCTGGTCTTCGCCGAGTTTGCCCAAGCCACGGGTTTCCATCTGGAAAAAAATCTTATGGTCCTGTTTACCCGATCTTCTTCCGTGGATGAAAGGGAAGATGCCTTTCGCCATTTTCTCGGTAGCTGGGCGGATCGGATATCCTGTGCCATCCTGGTTCACGGCACAAAACTGGGGGTTTTGGAAACAAAACCCATGGGAACCTATCGGTTGTCCATAAATGTAAAATCCCAGGAACGGGAGCTGCTTTCCCCCAACGCCGGACCATCGGCGGCCTCTATCATGGGTAATATTGCCTCGCGGTTGGGAGACATAACCTGGGACGGGCCTCAGAAGGCCATGGTGAATATTGCCCGAATGGAAGCTGGGGACGGCTTCGGGCATTGGGCAACCCAGGGGGAGATGGACATTGAAATCATCTCCGACGACGATAAAACCCTGGAGTCCATCAAACACTCCGTGGTGGAAACCATTGAAAGTGCCTCCGAAGGTTTGAAGTATAAAATAGAATCCCTCATCCGGTTCCGACGATCCGTCGGGGATCCCAGGCGGAATGCACCCCTTATAGATACCCTCCGCACGGCTTTGGAAAAGGTTCAGATTAAAACCGAAGAGGGTCTGGTCTCGGATAAAATTTCCCTTTTGAATGAGAAAGGGATCCCTGCAGTCTGCGTGGGAATGACGAAAGCCACGGGAAACCAGGATAGGGATGAGATCGAGCTGGGTCTGATCGATTCTGGTTTCCGTCAATTGCTCCTGGTGATAGAAGGGGGCTCCCGGGCTCTGGAACCTGTAAAGGAGGGACAACAATGAAACAAAACAAAGGGGACTCCACGATCCTTACCCGGTCCTACCACAGCAGTGCCTACAGTGATAAAAAAAGATTGGTGGAGCTCAAAAAGAGTAAAAACCTCACCATTTCCCTGGCCTTCCCCACCTTGAACGAGGAATCCACCATTGCAAAGGAGATCCTGGTTCTCAAAACCGAGCTCATGGATAGATTTCCCCTTCTGGATGAAATTGCCGTGATCGACTCGGGATCCACGGATAAAACCCGGGAAATTGCCAAACAATTTGGCGCTAGTGTCTTCACATCTTCTGAAATTCTAAAAAATTACGACAGCCATAGGGGAAAGGGTGAGAACCTCTGGAAGAGTCTGTATGTCCTGAAAGGGGATATTATCGTTTGGATTGATGCGGACATCAGCAATATCAACCCGAAATTTCTTTACGGTCTGGTAGGGCCCCTGTTGGAGAATGATGATGTGGGATACGTGAAGGCTTACTATAAAAGGCCCATTCGATCCTCCACCGGGCTTACCCCCAGCGGCGGGGGCCGGGTTACGGAAATCCTGATCCGTCCGCTCTTTTCCCTCTTTTATCCCGAGTTATCCCAACTGGTCCAACCTTTGAGCGGGGAGTACGCCGGCAGGCGTTCTATTTTGGAACAGCTGCCCTTTTCCGTGGGTTACGGGGTCGAGGTGGGGCATTTAATTGATCTTTTTCACCAATTTGGCCCGGGAATCATCGCCCAGGTGGACATGGACGAGCGGATTCACCGCAACCAGACCATTGAAGCCCTAAGCCGCATGTCCTACGGAGTTCTGGCCACCTTCCTCAGTCGGCTGGAGAAGTACCAGGAAATATCCCTGGTGAAGGAAATGGGTAAATTCCACATTGCGCTGGAAGCCGATGGGAATAATCTGAAGGCTGTTCACTCCCCCATCTCCCTGATCGAAAGGCCGCCCATGAGGACGATCCCGGAATATAATCTGAAGTTTCCCGTACCAGTTATGGAAGAAGACCTGAAGAGGACTTCTAGTCCAGATCTTTAAAGTTCAGTAGAACCCTATCAGGCCGGCTTCCCTCTGTTCCTGGGGGGGAAGGTCGGAAGGACCGGGTGTCCCCCGCAAAGAGGGCAGTCATAAATCCGAGTTTGCCCGCGGGGGCCATATCGTTCACGCTGCTGTTTCCTATATAAAGTGCCTGGTCCGGGGATATCCCTTTTTTGGCGAGCTCTTTGGCCATGAGGGTAAATGCCCCGGTGTCCGGCTTGGCAATCCCCCGTTCGTAGGAGAAAAATGACAGGGTTGTATCAAACCCCAAAGTATCCAATGACTTCTCAAACAGGGCTTCCATCAGGAGAGGGGTGTAGAATTGGGCGTTGGAAATCAAACCCAGGGGAACCCCTTTCTTTTGCAGGCGCCATAGAACCTCCGAGGCCCCCGGCATGGGGGCGCAAGGATTTTTCCAAGCCTCATGGACCACGGCCAAATATCTCAGGTCAGCCGGGGAAGCGGATGGAAACAGTTGACCCAGGAGTTTTTCCACATTCACCTCCGGATGATCCGTCTGGGCGAACATTTTTTTCCGGGTGGTGACAATGAGGGTGGAAAAGGCCCTGTCAAAAGCCGTGGGTCCACCGGAGTATCCCATGTCCCTCAAGGCCTGCTCCAGGATTTTTTTGGCGGGGAGCCCTTCCTTCGACTCTCTATCTCCGGGAAGATTCGCTTCCCCTCCCGCTGCACTCACCACCAAGGTGCCGTAGATATCAAAAAGATAGGCTTTTGGAGAATGCGGGAGGGGGCGATTTACCAAGTCCAGGAATTCCGACCCCAGGGAAGGTGGGGTTAGGGAAAGGGAACTGGGCGAGAGGGATTTAAAGAGAGCGACAAGTTTTTGGTGCTCCTGGGGTTCCAGTTCATTCATGAAGATACCAAAAAGAAGGAGCCAGGTTTTAAATAGGAGGCCAGTAAGGCCGTCTTGTCCACCCGGCCTCGGGATTTTTGGGTGAGGGCTTGATGATAGATCCTTTGAATCTCCCGGGCGTAGTCTTTTTCAGAGTAGGATTGGAGAACCCTCTGTCGAAGCCTGGTGGCTTCTTCTGGGGGGGTAGGGTTCTCAAAGAAACCGGTGAGAAAGGGATTTAATCCCACCAATTCCCTGCGGAACCCCCCGTCCTTTTTAATCCGTAGGAGCACTGAGGATTGAAGTCCTTCATCCAAGGCCCCGAAGTCCACAGTTTCATGGGAGAATTTTTGATCCAGCCCGGATAAGAGGGATTCAAAATATTCCAGTTGATGGTCCTGGAAAACCGGGGCGTAATGGGAGCGGAAAGACTCCCTTCGGTTGTGCATAGCTTGATTTAAGGTAAAGGAGGAAAGGTCTTTCCGGGGTATCCGGATACTTGGGTAGAGTCCGGGGAAGCGGATTTCGTTTTCTGAAAAATCCTTGATCAAGTGGGGTATTTCCCTTCCCACCACGGGAAGACCCTGAATCAAAGGATCCAGGTAGGAGTAGCCAAACCCTTCTTTCACCGAGGTGGTGACCACACAAAAGGCTTGATCGTAGAGCTGTGGGAGGGGAGTGTTTTTTCCCGCTTCAAACCGGACCGGGTAGCTCCCCTCCCGGGCAAAATCCTTCCAGATCTCGTACCGGTCCCGGTCCCCGGGACTCGTGGGGGGGAGGGTGACGGCCAGCTCTGCTTCTGGAGGGAGGAAAAGGGAAAGCAGCAAGGCCTCCCCCATGTTTTTTCGCCGGATGGCCCGGACTGGGTAAAGTGCGGTTTTGCGACCCTTAAGTACTTCCTTGGCAAAGCCTTCCCGGGGTGAAAAGGCTTCCCCGTGGGTCACGGGGTTGGGTAGGAAATGAACCTGGGAAGCTGCAAGCCCGGCGTGGATGAGATTGTCCCTGTCCCGGTGATTGATCACCGCATAGTCGCAGGATTCGGGATAAGGCCACAGATTATCGTACACCTGGGGCCGAAAGTCCTCCGCCAGATCGTGAATCTGAATCAAGAGGGGGATACCTTGGGCTTGGAGGAGGTGTAAGGCCCCTAAGAGGCGTTTGTTTTTGCAAAGCAGGGGATTATGCACGTGGAGGAGGTCGCATCCCCCGGGGAAAACTTGCCCCAGAGCCGTGGAAAGAACCCGAGCCAAACCCCGGGCCCCCTCCTGTAGATCCTCGGCCCCGTAGCCGGTGAAGGTGTCGTAGTCCAGTTCCGGGATCACCAAAAAGGGAGCGGGGGAGTGGGATTCAGGGACGGTGCCGGTGAGAAGGACCACTTGAGGGGGATCTTCGGCCAAGGCGAGGCTGGAGGCTTGTTTGAATATCACCGAGGAAACTCCCCCCCGGCGTAAATGGAAATGAAGGATCGCAACATTCATTTCACGATCATAACTGATCCACAATTTATTGACACCCCATCCCATGCATGGGATAGTAAAATATGGCAGAAAATCATTCGAAGGACTACCAAGAGCGGATTTTCCAAGCATTGAGTCGTCTCTATCCCGGTAAAGAACTGAAAATAGGCCAGGAGATCCTGGACCTGGTGTCTGTAGGTAGAAAGTCTTCAAAGCTGCCACCCCTGGGGGAGTTCACCTCCGGGACTGGTATTTTAATCACCTATCCCGACATGCTCTTCGGTGAAGGGGCTACTGCCCTGGAACATCTGGACCGCTTCAGCCAAAAGTGGTTGGCGGGACATTTTTCCCATATGCACATTCTCCCCTTTTTCCCGTCCTCCGGGGATGAGGGGTTTTCCGTCATGGACTACGAAGCCGTGGATCCCCGGTTTGGAACCTGGGATCAAATCGACCACATCGCCCAGTCTCAGTCCCTTGTATGCGATCTAATTTTAAACCACGCTTCTTCCCAGGGAACCTGGTTTCAGGGGTTTCTCCAAGGTAAGGCCGACTACGACAACTTTTTTGTGACCCGACCTGGGGACCACGACGGCACCCAGGTCTTCCGACCTCGGGCTCATCCCCTCCTGACCCCCTTCAGGACCCAGGATGGCCGGGAAATCTTTGTCTGGACGACCTTCAGTGCCGATCAGGTCGATCTGAACTTTCACAATCCCCGGGTGCTGTTGGCCATGGTTAAAATACTTTTGGATTACGCCGGCCATGGGGCAAAAATAATCCGGTTGGATGCCTTGGCCTTTGCCTGGAAGGTGGATGGAACCAATTGTTTGGACCGGCCCGAGGTGCATTTGATCGTGAAAATCCTCAGGGCTGCCCTGGAGGCCGGGGCTCCCGGCGTCTATCTACTCTCGGAAACTAACCTGCCCCAGGCCATCAATGATTCCTACTTCGGTCAGGATGATGAGGCCCAGATGGTCTATCGGTTTCCCCTTCCCCCCTTAGCTTTACACGGGTTTATTTCAGGCCGGGCGGAGGGGATTTCCCGGTGGATAGCCAGTCTGGAGCCGCCGAACCCGAAGAGGTTCCATGTGAACTTTCTTTCCAGCCATGATGGGATAGGAGTCACCCCGGCCAGGGGTTTATTATCCCCCCAGGAGATCCACCACCTGGTGGAAACCGTGAAAGCCCGGGGAGGTGTGGTTTCATACCGGGGAACCCCGGAAGGCCTTGTACCCTACGAATTGAATACCACTTTCTTTAACGCCCTGTCAGCTTCCACCTCCCCCCGGGAGGAAAGGATCCGGGTGTTTCTTTCTTGTCATGCCCTCATGGTCGCCCTGGCGGGTATTCCCGCTTTTTGGTTTCATAGTCTGGTGGGGTCCCAGAATTGGGATGAAGGTCCGGGACTCACGGGGTCCAACCGGTCCATTCATAGGGAACGCCTAAATCGGGAAGTTTTGGAATCGGAGTTGGAAGATAAAGAAAGCCTGAGAAACTCCGTTTACCAGGGTTTGACACACTTGATGGACGCCCGGTCCGCCAGGTCGGCTTTTCACC
This sequence comes from uncultured Spirochaetales bacterium, assembly GCA_964624355.1. Lineage (GTDB taxonomy): Bacteria > Spirochaetota > Spirochaetia > JABEVK01 > JABEVK01 > CAZUXL01. Next base: position 5,758 of record CAZUXL010000085.1, on the reverse strand, counting down.
CCTCCTCCCCCCAGTACGTTTTATCTCCCAACGGAAATGGTGGGATCTTTGGACCCCGGGAAACCAGGGAACTTCCTTCAGGACCCCTAGTGGCCATTCTTCGGGGGGATGAGGCAGGGGCGGTTTTGACCCTGGTTAATCTCTCGGACTCCCCTGTGAGCTGCACTCTCCCTCCCGCGTTCATTCCCCAAGGAGCCCCCTTTGATCCCACGGGATTTTCTGATGTCTCTGGTAAACCGTTTTTCATCCAAGAAAACTCCGGTGTTTTAGTCCCTGCCCAGAGTGTGGTTTGGCTGGATGGTACTTTCAAAGGAGAGTTTTCGTGTATTTAAGCAGCGTAAAAGTTTTTCAGAGGGTGGGCTTCGTCTCAACCCGGTTTCATGGGATCGATGGGGTCACCCTGGAGACGGAAAAATGGGTGACGGTCTTGGAACGCATGGGCCTCCAGGTCTTCTATTTCTGTGGAAAATCCGACCGCCCTCCTGAAAAGACCTATGTTATGGAGGAAGCTTTTTTTGCCCACCCGGAGGTGGAATCCCTTCAAGCCCGGTGTTTCGGGACCAGGGTTAGGGATGAATCCATTACCGGTGAGGTTCACCGCCTCCGCCAACTTCTTAAAAAGGGACTCTATGAGTTTATTGAACACTTTTCCATAGATCTTCTGGTTGTGGAAAATGCCCTGGCCATTCCCATGAATATTCCCCTGGGATTGGCCATCACCGAAGTTCTCGCGGAGACGGGTATTCCTTCCATCGGACACCACCATGATTTTTTCTGGGAACGCCAGAGATTTATGATGAGCGGTGTGGACGACTACTTGGATATGGCTTTTCCTCCCCGGATTCATTCCATGAACCACGTGGTCATCAATACGGAGGCCCAGAAACAGCTGGGTTACCGCCGGGGCCTTTCCAGCATGGTGATTCCCAATGTCTTTGACTTTCACGCCCTCTCCAGGGGGGTGGATGATTTCAACCGTTCCCTGAAATCTGATCTGGGGATGAAGGAAGAGGACCTTTTAATTCTCCAACCCACCCGGATCATCGCCCGAAAGGGGATAGAGCACGCCATCGAACTGGCCAGCCGCCTCAAGGAAAGAAAGGTAAAAGTCCTCATAAGTCATCAAGAACGGGATGAGGGGAACGCTTACTACCACAGGATTATGGATTATGCCCAGCATTTGAATGTGGATTTGGTTTTAGGGGGGGACTTGATGGGCCAAACCCGGGGATTTCGCCCTGATGGGAAAAAAATCTACGACCTTTGGGATTGTTACGCCATAGCCGACTTTGTCACCTATCCTTCCTCCTATGAAGGCTTTGGAAACGCCTTTCTGGAAGCGATTTTTTGCCGCAAACCAATTTTAGTGAACCGGTACGCCATTTTTGAAACCGATATCGAACCTTTGGGCTTTAAAACAGCGGTGATTGAGAACTACGTCACCGAGGAAACCCTGAAGCAGGTACGACGTCTGTTGGACGATGAAGAACATCGGGCGGCCTCGGCCTTTCATAACTTTGAGCTGGGGAAAAAGCTGTTTTCCTACGAGCTCTTGGAAAAAAAGCTCAAGGCCATCCTCGATAATTTCGGAACCGTGGGGTGATGCCGGATTAAATATGGCAAAACGGATTTAAGAAGTTCTAGTATTCTTGCCACCTATGGATTAGTTGGGTGGAAGTTCCTGTTGAATGAAAATAGTGGGTTCTTTCTTGATCCCTGCTTTTGGTTTTACACCTCCACTCCCCTGGATGTTTCAATTAATTCAGATTCTGAACCCAAAGTATGGGGCTATAAATTGTGGGCTCCCATGTTATCTGTGACCCTGGGATACACTTTTTGATTGTAATGTGGAATCAGAAAAAAGTAGTTCTGAATTGAAACGTCCAGTTTGAAGCGAATTCTCCTGAAATCTTTTATCCTGCCCCCGTGCCCAAGTGCGAAATATTTCTTAACAAGCCGAGGGATTTTTCTCACGCTAAGGCGCAAGGACGCAAAGGGGGGGGGGAGAGCGATTCTGACTCTAATTTCTTTGCAACATGGCAGCTTTGCGTGACATCTTTTTTCTTCAAGAGTTCGCCTAGGTTTCTATCTAATTATTCCCCTTAAAATGAGCGCAAAAATCCCCAGCCAAAAAACCACTATTATCCCTCCCACAATCCAGTTTTTCTTCAGGCGAAGGGGATGATCCTCCGCCTGCTCCCTACAATCCTCATAGACTTCTGGAGGAATATACCGGAGTGCCAGAGATAAAAGGGCCGGAATGAGGATCAAGTCATCCAGGTATCCCAAGACAGGAATAAAGTCGGGAATCAGATCAATGGGACTTAGGGCGTAGGCTAGAGCGAGGAGAATAAGCACCTTGGGGAGCCAACCTACTTCCGGATGCCTCAAGGCATAATGGAGGGTCACCAGCTCTTTCTTTAACCGGGAGGCTTTTTTCTTTAAAATTCGGATTATCTTCATAATGGTTTTACAGTTACCCACTTTGCAGTATCATATTACCATGACCTACGATTTAAAATCCGTTTTCACCTTTTTAGCCGAATTGAATCAAAACAACGACAGGACTTGGTTCCTAGCCCACAAAGACCAATATGAAAAAGCCAAGGACACTCTGGAGGTCTTTGTTTTCAGCCTTTTTCCCGCTCTTGACATCGATCCGGGGACACAGAAAGCCTCCTATTGGTTTCACCGGATTTATCGGGATGCCCGGTTCAGTGCCGATAAAACACCTTACAAGCCCAACTTTGGAGCGGTTTTAGACCAGGGAGGGAAGAAGGCGAAGGGTTTGGGGGCCTTTTTTCATTTTCAACCGGGGAATGAAACCCTGGTTGCCGGGGGGCTGTGGAATCCAGAACCCGCAACCTTAAAAAACTTCCGTTTAGACATGGAAGACGGCCCCCGGGCCTTCCTGCAAATCCTCGATTCCCCGGATTTTAAAAAATACCTGAAATTTCAAGACGGTTATAAGCTAACCCGGGTCCCTCGGGGGTTTGATGCGGATCATCCCGCCGCGGAATTGCTCAAGTTGAAAAAAGTGGTGGCTTGGAGAACTTTCAGCGACCAGGAAGTCCTCTCTCCAGGATTCGCCTCAGAGGTGGTGGCCACCGTGAAAGCCCTGAAACCCTTCCTGGGGTATTTGGAAGAGGCCTCGGGTCTGGTGGAATCCCTAGATTAAAAGGAAAAGTTAATGATGGATGATGCCTCCGTTTTATCACTGGAAGAAATGTCCTTAAACGCCTGGCCTTCTTTACAGACCCAGTATTTTCAAGGGAGCCTTTTAAGATTCGCTGAAGGCTATACCAAGAGAATCAATTCGGTAAATCCCCTGTACTTTCGAGGGAATATCCCTGATTTGATTGACTATTCTGAAGAACAATATGAAAAGAGATCTCTTCCGGTGATTTTCAAAATCCTGGATCTCCCCAAATACGGGCCTTTGGATCATGAGTTGGAGAAAAGGGGCTATGGAGTTCTTGATCCCTCCGGGGTGATGATTGCCAATCTTAAAGATTTTAATTACCCCGTTCACCCCCAAGTGGTCTTGGAATCGGATTTTTCCTTACCCTGGATAGAGGGATTTATCCATCAGAATCATTTGGATAAAAAGCGTTTGACCGTCCCTAAGGTTCTGGAAAATATCCACCTGGAAAAAATTGTGGCGTCCCTGGTGGTTCAGGGAGAGATCATGGGATTTGGCTTTGCAGCCCTGGAAAATAACCAGGCGGGCTTTTACGACATCCTCATTAGCCAAGACCACCGCGGACGGGGTTTTGGTAGAATGATCATGGAAAGTCTCCTCTGTACCGCAGTCAAAAGGAGAGTAGAAAAGGGATATCTCCAGGTGATGGATAATAACCTCCCCGCTCTGAAACTCTATGAAACCCTGGGATTCAAACCGGGGTATAAATATTGGTACCGGATTAAGTGAAGTCCGGGTCCGACCAAGGCAGGTGAATAAACTACCCTAATAGAGTGGTAAAACTGGCATCTTCCAAGGCCTGGAGTAAAGTATCTTTTTCAGATGGAAGGCGAATTTTTTGTCCTGGTAATAATAGATAATCCCGACTATCTGCCCAGGTTATCCATAAAACTCCGGAATAACATTGTATTTCCCCTTGATCCGATATCCATTGGGTGCTTCTGCGGGTTAAAAAATGTTTCATTTCTTTCTCCTGGGGAAAGAATGCCAGGACGTGATAATACTTTACAGGAACAAAAGAGTGGTTTTTTTAAAACTTTTTAGAAAATAAAGGGAACTGTATCCCCTTATTTGGGGTGAATTGTGTCTATGAAAAAAAGTGTAAACAAGGCAGAGTAAATCCATGGAAATTCATAGTCTAAGAAGTAGTCCTACGCTCTATGGGGATCTGGCGGAAAAAATTCTATCTCATATAGAAAAGGGTATTTTGAAACCCGGAGATCGGGTTCCCTCCCTTCGTAATTCCAGCAGCCAATACCAGGTGAGTTTGAATACGGCCAAGGAAGCCTACTTTCTTTTAGAAAATCAGGGGTATCTGGAAAGCCGACCCCAATCGGGATACTATGTAAAAAGAACTGCGCCACCACTTACTCCAATTTTTGTAAAAGATTTTGAAGTCGGTGATCCAAGAAAAGTCAGTATTTGTAAAATATACGGGCAATTGATGGAAGGGCGGGAAAGAGGCCGGGGGGAGTCTTTGGCCGTGGCCTTACCCGATTCCCAGCTCCTTCCCAAAGAGGCATTGGCGAAGGCCATGCGCCAAGCCTACAAAGATTTCCCCCACCAGTGCATGCATTACCAGATGTCCCCGGGATGGAAACCTTTAAGGGAAGAAATCTCAAAACGACTGGTGGAAAGCGGCGTTAGTGTTTCCCCGGATGAAGTCCTGATCACCCATGGAGCCTCTGAAGCCCTGTATCTGGCCATCAATACCCTTTGCAAGCCCGGGGATACCGTAGCTGTGGAAGGCCCCACTTATTTTAATTTTCTCCACATGCTGGAAACCCTAGGACTCAAAGTGTTGGAAATTCCCGGTGATCCCCTGGAAGGGTTGAGTGTGGATGTGCTGAAGTACGCCTTGGAATCCATAAGCGTGAAAGCCGTCATTGCCATTCCCAATTTTTCCAATCCTCTTGGTTCCCGCATGCCCGATGAAAAGAAAAAAGCTTTGACCGAATATTTGGCCCACAAACAGATTCCCCTCATCGAGGATGATACCTATGGAGAATTATCCTTCGATTCCCGCAGGCCCCGAACCTGCAAATCCTATGACACCCAGGGAAATGTCATCCTCTGTGGTTCCCTTTCCAAGACCATATCTCCCGGCCTGCGGATCGGATGGGCTGTACCGGGGAAATTTTTTAAAACTATGGAACAACTAAAAACATTGACTAACGTGGCGACCTCCTCTCCCAATCAAATCGCCGCGGCTATTTTTCTAGCCCAAGGGGGTTATGAGAGGCATTTGAAAAAATTAAGGTTTCAATTGGCCAGACAATCGGGATTACTCCGGGAGAAAGTCTATTTATCCTTTCCTCCGGGAACCCGCATAAGCCGACCCTCAGGCGGCCTGGTTCTTTGGGTAGAGTTAGACGAGGGCAAGGATGCGGAAAAACTATATCAAAGAGGAATTAAAGAAGGCATTTTAATAGCCCCAGGTACGGCTTTTTCCACCTTTCAAAGGTACAAACATTGTTTACGCCTGAATGCAGGAGTCTGGAACAAAGCGGTGGAAACCAGTGTGGAGACCCTGGGTAAATGGGCCCACGAGATATA
>CAZUXL010000084.1:0-15988 GCA_964624355.1 uncultured Spirochaetales bacterium | reverse complement strand
CCCCTAAGCCTGGTATTTTGAGCCAAGCCTGGGTTCTGACCCGGAAGTCCCTCGTGCCGTCCTTAGCGATCATGGTGGTTTTTACCCTTCTGCGTCTTTTACTTTCCCAGGTGCTACTCCCCGGCAATCTTGTTCTGCCCACGAGTCCCGACGAGTTTTCCCCAGGGCTCTTGGGAAAACTTATGGCCGGTCTGGGGATCGTGACCCTTCTTAGTCTTCTGGTATATCTCTTTATTGTCTCCCTCACGGCCAGTCGCTTGGAGGGTCGTCCTTGGACCTGGAGTATGGGTTTTCACATGGCTTTCAATAAGGTCTTTGGGTTTGCCTTGATGATGATATTTCTGTTCTTCCAAGCTTTAACGGTTCTTCTCCTTCTCAGTTTAGTCCTAGGTTTAGTGAGCGGTGGAAAGGAAGAATGGATACCCCTTATTTTAATCGTTCAATTGGTGGGAATGGGTGTCCTAAGCTTTTATTTTCTTCCCAATTACTGTCTCGTTCCCCAGGTTCTTCTCTTAGAACATACTCCAGGCATCTTGTCCCTGAAAAGAGCGAGAGCTTTAGCAAAAGGTCAGCAGTTTAAACTCCTGGGATTCTTTGCCCTGAGTTACGGTCCGGTCTTGCTTCCCCAGTTGTACCTTCTTCTGGCCACCATGAACAATCTCACCGGTCTCAATTTTCCGGAAAATGAAATGATAACCTTGGGAATCACCATTTATACCCAAGTGGTTTCCCTGCTTTTAATCCCCTTCATCTTCGCAGGGACAACGGTTTTTTATTACCGGGCTCGGGCTAAGGAGGTGAACCTTGGTACCTGATGTGGTTATTTTTGATTTGGACGACACCTTGGTTTACCAGGAAGACACCAACCGCGGGATTGTAAAGGAGCTGTTTTCTTCTTTAGTTCAGGATACTCAACCCATTAAAGCAGCTTTTTTTCAAAAAGCCCGGACTTTGTGGTCGATTCAGGAATCCTACCCCCTCTGTCGAAGCCTCGGTATCTCATCAGGGGAAGGACTTTGGGGAGAATTCCGTACTTCAGGGGAAGGGATGGAAAAACTTCGGCAAGAATCTTTGGTTTTTCGCCTGAGGGTTTGGAAAGAAATTTTGGAAGAGCACGGTTTAGACGCCTCCCTGGCGCCAAATTTAAGGGATGAATTTATCCGTTTACGCCGGGAAAGACAATATTGGCTCCCAGGGGCATGGGAACTCCTGGAAAAACTCCAGGGCCGTTTCGGCCTTTCCCTACTCACCAACGGGGCTTCCGACCTTCAGTGGTTCAAAATCCAAGCCAGCGGAATTCAAAGGTACTTCCCACAGATTGTGGTGTCCGGAGACGTGGGAATCGGAAAGCCCGACCCGCGTATATTTCATCATCTCACCGTTAGTCACCCTAAGGGTACGAGATTCCTCATGGTGGGAAATTCCCTTTCCAGTGATATTCGCGGCGCTGCCAATGCCGGGATTCCCGCAGTTTGGCTGGATAGAGAAGGTGAATCCCTCCCCTCGGATCTCAGGCCCTGGAAAACCATAAGAGAACTCTCCGAGCTTCTTCCCCTTCTCGGTATTTAGAGGTTTTCGTTCATCCCGCTACGGATGTCAGAGATAATTCCCGGGGGAGCAAAAATAAGGGTGTCCCGGGTATTCCAGGGGCTGGTATTGCCCGGACCTTTTAAAACTTTATCCAGGGAGGGAAGCTCTCCCGCCAGGTTTTGAAACTCCAAGGCGTATCCTAGATTTTTAAGAATCGGCCAGCCCGCTGCGTAATCCCACAGACTGAGCTGGGCAGAGTAGGCCCCATAACAACCCTGGGCCATCTTAGCTAAGGCAAAGACTGTACTCCCGGTCATTTGGAAGGGATAATTCAACTCATAGGTTCCTCTGCGGGCAATTCTTTGGGAAAGAGCGATCATTTGTCCCGGTGCCAGGGTTTTTGGTGCGGGGGGCAAGGGAATTTTCTCACCCAGAACCGGGTCACTTTCAGGGTTTGAAACTTTAGCCATAAAACTCTCAGTTCCTTGGGTAAAAAAGATTTCCCCCAGACCTGCCAGGTAGATGATCCCCTGGGTTAACTCTCCCTCTTCCATCACCCCTATACTCACACCCCAGGTGGGGAGCCTATTGGAGTAAGGGGCGGTTCCATCGATGGGATCCACCACAAAACAAGTTCCATTGAGGGCGGAGAAAAAGAAATCCTTATTCTGATCCCCGGAGGTTTCTTCACCTAAAACTTGATAGGAAGGATTTAGAGCCTTCACATGGCGGATGATGAGATCCTCTACTTCCTTGTCCGCCTGGGTGACCACAGAACGATCGGGTTTGAAACTCAGTTTTAATTTATCCTGATAATTCAGGGCGATTTTTCCTGACTCCAAGGCCAGAGGTATGAGGGTGGTGATTTCTTCAAAAGCCATGATCTAAGCTAGTGGAAACCAAGGATTTGTAAAAGACCCCCTTCTCGTGTTAGAACTGACCTATGAAGTTTCTTCCAGGGGTGAAACCCGGGGATATTATCGTTTTTGTTATTTCAATCCTCTTGACCCTTGGGTCTTTTCTCTATGCGGCCACCGGGGGTGAGGGGCCTCCACGGGTGGAAATAGAAGGCCCTTCAGGACGGTTTATTTATTCCCTGGAAAAGGATCACACTTTAGAGATCCCCGGTGCCCTGGGAAATTCTCTGGTTCATTTTGGACCGGGGGGGGCACAATTTCTTGAAAGTCCCTGTACCAACAAACTTTGCATCCACCAAGGTCTACAAGACTCCCCAGGAGATTGGACCGCTTGCTTACCCAATAAAATATTCATTCGCATCACAGGAACCCCGGAAAAGGGGGCTCCCGATGCGGCCACTTACTGAACGTCGGGACTTTTTGGCCTTCTTGGGGGCTATGTCCCTGTTTTTTGCCGCCATCGAATATATCTTCCCGAAACCAGTCCCCTTTTTTCGCTTGGGTTTGTCCAACTTGCCCTTATTAGTAGCCCTTCCTGTCTTAAATTTTAAGGAAGTGATGCTTTTGGTGGTGATCAAGGTGTTAGGCCAGGGTTTGGTAAATGGAACATTGACCAGTTATGTGTTCCTTTTTTCCTTGGTCGGTTCCTTAACCAGTGCTTTGATCATGTTTATGGTGGCAAAATGGGGGGGATCCTGGTTTTCCCTCATGGGGATAGGGCTCTGGGGTGCCTTGGGGAGCAATGTGGTTCAGGTTATTCTTTCTGTCTATTTTGTGTTTGGCCCCACAGCCTGGATAATCGCTCCGTTGTTTCTGAGTTTAGGAACAGGTGCTGGAGTTTTAGTGGGGTGGGCGGCGCAAAGGTTCACGGAAAAATCCCTCTGGTGGAAAAGGACAATCGATGGCCTCTCGACATGACCATTTGGAGTATTTCATTCATCCCACTACCCGGCTTTTGTGGGGTTTGGGGTGTATGGTGCTGTTTTTTCTCCAGGGATCCTGGGTTGTTTTAGTGGCTGATTTGCTTGTTTTTGGAGTCCTGGGTCATTTATCTGGGAAGAAAATTTCCCTCCTTTATTTTATTTTTTTCATAGGCTCCATTGCTGTGTTTAGTCTTTTGGCTCCTCAAGGACAGGTTTTTGCGTCTCTGGGGCTCTGGGATTTGACCTGGGGTGCCTTAGAAATAGGAATGGTCAGGGGGCTTTCCCTGGCGGGGATGATTTTCATTTCGCTTTTTTCCATATCCCCTAAGCTTCAGCTACCCGGGAGTCTGGGGAGTCTCATGTCCAGGGTTTTTTATTATTTCCATAATCTCCTGCGGGAAAAAAAGTCCCTAAGGCCAGACCATCTTTGGGAGGATGTGGACAGCCTTTTGGATCGGGTGTTTTCCGATAAACCGGGTAAACTTCCCCCCTCAGTGCGTTCGACTACTCCCCTAAGTTGGTTTTTGATGATATTGCTTTGGATTTATCTCTTGGCTGGACTGTGGTTTGGAAAATTCCTCACCCTTTTGGGTGAATCATTACTTAGTAGTCTCATCAATACAGGGAGATCCCCATGAAAATTCTCATACTTTACGCCAGCCGGAAGGGACAGAATGCCAATTTAGCCCAGAGGATTAAAGAAGTTCTTGAAGACGAGGGTCTGAGTGCAGATCTGAAAAATGTGAAGGGACAAAAAATTGATCTTCTCAGGGATTATGACGTTCTCCTCCTAGGAAGCTCCACTTGGGGTGATGGGGATCTGCAGACGGACTTTCAAGTTTTCGAAGATGGTCTGCGGGACGAAGATCTCACGGGTAAAACCGGAGCGGCCTTTGGTTCCTGCAGCGTCATGTATCCCCGATTTGGTTGGGCCGTGGATATTTTAGAAAACCGTCTAAAAAATAATGGAGCGAAAGTCCTGCAAAAGGGCTTAAAATTTGACACCCAGGGAGGGGTTAATTACACCTCAGCGGTGGAATGGGCCAAGCGTTTGGCCCAAATTCTCAAATCCTAAAATAAGAAATGCTCTTCCTGATCGCTTCTTCTATAAGTTAGAAGTTCTGATTCTTCAAACCACACGGCTAGTTCCGAGGCTGCTTCTGCCACAGTGGCGGAGGCATGGATTAGGTTTCGTACAGACTGGCCGGAGGGTATCACATAGGCAAAATTATGATGACTAAAATCACCCCGGATAGTTCCCGGTGGGGATTTGGAAGGATCGGTGGAACCGCAAAGACGACGGAGGTTCTCAACGGCTGCTACCCCTTCCACGGCTAAGGCGATGATCGGTCCTGAGGTGATGAAGTTGATCAAGGCATTTCTTACGTGTTCTCCGTGACGGACTGCGATATCCTCGTAGGTATAGTGCTTTCCAGCCTGTTCCTGAGAAGGGGTGAGCATTTTCATTCCGGTAATTTTGAGTCCGGTTTGTTCTATCCGGTGGAGGATTTCCCCCACAAGGCCGCGTCTGACCCCGTCAGGTTTGATGAGAACCAGGGTAATTTCCAGTTTCTGAGCTAATTCGTTCATAATTTTATTTTTCCATGATTCCAGGGGAATTGCAAGAACTTCAGGATTCTTTAGAATAAGGGAATGATGGAATCGCCCGCTGAGGTTATGGTGGAGACTTCTTGGAAGTCAGTGTTACGGGAAACCTTTTTAACTCCAAGGTTTCAAGAACTCAGTGCCTTCGTAAAAGAGGAATATGAGAACCACAGAGTTTGTCCCCCCGGCAGCGCTATTTTTAGAGCTTTCGATCTCTGTCCTTTCGATAAAGTCAAAGTGGTCATTTTGGGACAGGATCCCTATCATGGGGAATCACAGGCTAACGGTTTGAGTTTTTCTGTCCAAGAAACAATCCCACCCCCCCCTTCACTTATAAATATTTTTAAAGAACTGGAATCGGACCTGGGGCACAGTCCCAAAACTGATAGAACCCTGGAATCCTGGGCAAAACAGGGTGTCCTTATGTTAAATTCGATTCTCACGGTGCGTTTGGGGGATCCCGCTTCCCATCAAAAAAAGGGCTGGGAGGATTTTACCGATCAGGTTCTGAAAATATTGGGTAATCAAAAAGAACATTTGGTTTTTATGCTCTGGGGAGCCTATGCCCAAAAAAAGGGGGCCTTTATTGACCCCCACAGACATTTGGTAATTCAAAGCCCCCATCCCTCCCCGCTTTCCTCATACAGGGGCTTTTTTGGTTCCCGGCCGTTTACTCGGGCCAACGACTACCTAATCAGCCACGGGATTAACCCCATAGTCTGGTGAGAGTACATTCAGAATGGGGGGTTGGGTAATGGTAGTACCCCACGGTGGGTTGGGGATAATATCCTTCCAGTGGCATTAACATCGTCCAGGTGGGAATTGGCGCAGCACTCCCTTGCATGTATCCATAACCGTAAACCTTATTCCCCGGGCTCTTACCCAGGGGATTAGGAACTGTGATTGTTTTCATGTAGCCTCCTTGGAATCTTCTTCCACTAGGAAGACAGGTTTTACTGGGTCTTGTGCTTGAGGTGGGAGGATTAATTTTTTTAATTTATAATTAATCGGGAGAAAAGTGATCCTGGGCGTAGTGTTTTAGAAATAAGTCATAAGAAACCATCAACCGGGTGATCAGAGGATCCAAGGGTATTTCCCAATCATCCACCTTATGAAGGGGCATGATTTTGGTGGATGTGGATGTAAGGAAGCATCCTTTTACTTTAGGTAGGTCTGAAAGATGAAGTTTTTTTTCTTCCCAGGGTATTCCCATGGCCTCCATGGTTTTGCACACGGTGAGTTTTGTAACTCCTTCCAGCACATCTTTCGCCGGAGGAGTGAAAATTTTTTCCCCATCGGACCAAAAAAAATTAGTTCTGGTTCCTTCGGTAATTTCTCCCTTATGGTTCACCAAAAGCGCATCGTAGGCCTGGGCACTTTGAGCTTTTCGATAAGCCAGGGTGGAAATCAGCATATTCAAGGTTTTGGCCTGGGGGAATGATCGCTCTCCTGAATAAGTTACCACCTGACCACCGATTTTGTAATTTTTCCGATCGGGAAAAAGGGCAGACAAAGCCATGATCCAAAATTGTGCAGTCTCGGGGGTTTTTCCCCCAATTAAAAGGACTTTTAAGTTCGCATCGATTAATTTATTTTCATGGATCAGGGTTTTACAACCCATTATAAGATCACCGGGGCATAGGAGGTGTTCCACATCAATTATCCGGGCTGAGTGAAAGAGTCGGGTTTCATGGTATTCTGGAAAAAAGACTAAACCCTTTCTCACTTTTAAAGTTTCATAAACTCCATAACCATAGGCGAAATTAATATCGTCCACTGGTATGCAGGCTTTTTCCACAGGCAAGAGGGCACCATTTTTCCAGCACCAGGGACCAATCATCCTATTTACGAAGGATAGTTTAGGTTATCTGGCTGGAGCCGGTCCAGAACTTCGGCTTTATACTTCCTGGCTTCCCATTTGGCCATTTCCAGGTTGTGATCCAGGGCATTACCGCATTCCATGGGGGTCGCCGCTGGTACTTCACCTGAAAAATTAATAATAAAAATAAACATTCCTTGGATAATGGGAATGGCGTCTTCAGGCTTCAGATCACCCTGGAGAATCATATAACTACCGGTTCGGCATCCCATGGGTCCGAAATACACAGTACGGGTTTTCCATACCGGGTCTGTCCGTAGGTAGGTAGCTCCCAGATGCTCAATGGTGTGGAGGGCGGGGATGTCCATGACTGGTTCCCGATTGGGTTCTTTGAACCTGAGATCAAAAGTGGTCAAAACCACATCCCCAAAATAATCTTTCCGGGAGACAAATATCCCCCTCTTCATGCGGATGTGGTCGATCTGAAAGCTGGGAACTTGGTTCATATCTGGATCCATAAATTAATCCCTCCAATTTTTTAGCATATCCATCACGGTGATGGCGGAATGACGGCTGGCAATCTCAACAAATTGTCCAAAATCCACAGTACTGGCACTATCGGCCTTGTCGGAAATAGCCCGGATGATGATAAAGGGAATATGAAAACTATGACAGATTTGAGCAACACCGGCACCTTCCATTTCCACGGCAGCTATATCGGGAAACAGGGCCTTGAGCCGTCGGGTATCTGCCGGATCGGTCATAAATTTATCTCCAGAACCCAGAAGTCCTTGAGTAAAAGCCATTTCTGCGGGGTACTCGCCCTCATTTTTTAACCGGGTCAGGGAATCATTAGCACGGGCTATCAGCACGGGGGATGCTTCAAAAAACCGGGGTTCCTGGGGAATTTGACCATAATCATATCCAAAAGCCGTGGCGTCGGCATCGTGGTGAAACACCCGGTCAGATATGACCAGATCCCCGGTTTTCTGGGAGTCCAAGTAACCCCCCGCCGTCCCCGTATTGATGATAGCCTTAGGATCAAAAATTTCAATGAGCAAGGCCGTGGCGGCCCCGGCATTCACCTTTCCAATTCCACATTTCAGAAGGACAACTTTCTGACCTTCTAAAAGCCCTTGATAAAAGGTAAAGGGGCCTTTGATCATCACCTTCGGTATGAGCATCCGGCTTCGCAGAAGCTCCACCTCTTTTTCCATGGCGGCAATTATTCCAATCATGGGGATATATTAGCCTGATTTAAAGTATTTTGTCTTGTTTTTATTCTGCTTTGATAAGCCTCAAATCTTTCAAGGACTCGGGGGACCAGGTCCAATGGAGAAAATCCGGATTTGTTTCCACGGTTCGGACGATATTTGCCCGTTCTTGGTTACTCAGGGGGACCCAGCTCGTCCGCAGTCTATAAGAATTTTGAGTTTCCCCTGTGAGAAATATATAAACTAGTTTGTCACGGAAGATTCCAATTTGACCCGGTTCCAGATTGAAGGGAACCCGATACGGGATGTCGCTATCATCAGTTCCGATATATTTGCCTGTGTTATTGTTTGTGAAGGATTTTGCTATAGTTTGGGGTGTGAATTCTCTTTTTATGAAATTTAATTGCTGTCTGGGACTTAAGCTGAAAAAGGAAATATTATCAGAGAACTTTAGTCTGATTACATTTTCTGTGGGCATGGAATCGGGGTTTTGCACTTCGACTTTAACGATGAGACAACTTTCTAGGGGGCTACTGGGTTTTCCCAAGCTAGCACAACTTAGTAGTATGAGGGAAGAAAATAAGGTGACAAATAATGTTTTCATAGGGCTGTTCCTTCAGATATATTTCAGGAAAGATTGTCTATAGGTATTAATTTGTCAAGGCTATCCTCAATTGGAAAGAAGCGTCATGAAGAATGGTAAATCCCACTTTCTAAGTAACTCTATGTCCTATCAGTCTAGATTTTTTTAAGAATTTGGTTATTCTTGGCACTGCATGAAACTGTCTATATTAAAATTCTTTCTATTTTTAAGCTGTTTTATATTTTTATCCTGTCAGGGATCAAAAAATTCCCTGCAACTGACCGATCCAGCGGACGCAAGGGTGGATTACAACTCTCCCTTGGCCAGACAAGTTCATTTGGACCCCGGGTTCACCGTAGCTGGGTATCTACCCTTGTGGAAAACGGGGAAAATTGATACTCACCAGCTGAATTACCTAACCGATGTGATCATTTTTTCCGTATCCCCCCGGGCGGATGGGAGCTTTTCCACACCGAATCAGACCCAGCAGAATTATTACGATTCCCTAAAAAAAGACTACGGGGTGAGAGTCCATTTGGCCCTCTCAGACCATGTTTCGACTTCCAGTTCCAGTCCATTAGCCCAGCTTTCACGGACAAGTGCGAAGCGTAAAGCCCTCGCAATAGGTTTAACCACCTATTTATGGGAAAAAGGTTATGCGGGGGCTGTTTTTGATTGGGAATATCCCCGATTGTACCGGGATAAGGCCAATTACATCCTTTTACTAAAGGAAATTAAGGAATCTTTTTCCAATGCAAGTCTCACTCTGGGGATAGCCGTTAGCCCTTGGCATGTGTTGGAGAAAGAGGCTTATCAAGTGGTGGATCAAATTCATTTGATGACCTATGACGATTTTGGCAGGCACTCCACCTACAGCGGAACTAGGATCCACCTTCAGAAAATGATCAGAATTTACGGTGCTCCTGAAGAAAAAATTCTTCTGGGTCTGCCATTTTATGGGCGGGGTTATACTCCCAGCATTCAGTGGAAAAAGGCTCGAACGTACAAAACTTTGGCCGAAGCCTACAACCTCACCCCGGAGCAGGATTCCGTGGCGGGATTTTATTTTAATGGCCCGGGTACCATTCAAGACAAGGTTCGTTTGGCTAGAGATTATAACCTAGCCGGGGTGATGATCTGGGAAATCAGCCAAGACACCCCCGGGGAAAGAAGCCTGCTCAAGGCCATCGCCCAGGTCCAAAATGAGTACATGCCTTTTTGGAAAATAACACTTTCGGTGAAATCTACCCCCAGTCATCCTTTCCTGAATTGAACTAAAAAAAACCGGCCCTTAAGACCGGTTAAAGAATCTGTGCAGAGGAGATAACATTTACTCATGCCCATAAGATTCTCTGGGGGGCTACCCCTTCATAGATTTTATTATTTGTGGCCGGTCCTTCCGGCCTGATATCATGGGCGGAGATTCTTCACTTTTCATGGTGTTCCTCCTACTTAAAGTATTACTCCATTTATAAAAAAAGTCCACTCTGGCCATGGATTGTGTAATAATAATGGCCATGAAGAAAATTGTGGTTAGAATAATCCTCATGGGTGCCTCTGCATGTTTATGGTGGGGCATGTCCCAAGGGGTCAATTGGTGGGAGCTTCAAACGACAAGGTCGGAGATTGTATTCACCCTGCCACTGCCAGAATCCATTCAAGAAAAATACGGGTTACCCCCCATTCCCGATGATATCGACCGGGTCTATGTGACGGGTTTTTTTTGCAATTGGGCTTCGGAACCAGAGAATTTTAAATTAGAAAAAGATTCAAAAGGAATCTGGAAGACCGTTTTAGAGTGGGAAGGCGGTAGAAATCAGTATAAGTTTGTTTTTTTCTTAAAAGAAGGTGTCGAAGCCTTTTGGACTCATACGGACGGGGAAGACCCCCTGACTGATGACTTTTTCGGCGGGTATAATAATGTGAAAACCATCCCGGAATGGACCGCAGTCCACCAATCCATAGATACGATTTTTATCAGCATTTTTTTTAGTCTCCTACTATTTACCCTTATGGAGCCCTTCATACGGAGTATTCTCGCAAAAAAACTTTCTATCCGGTGGAAGATTTTCTGGATTCTGGGGCCTGTGGTTTTTTTCTCCGGACTTTTTTTGACCCTTCTCCAGATCCCACGGATGCAGGAATTGGCTCGCCAGTCCTTCGTCCAGGAAGTTCATTGGCTCCAGAGTATCCTAGAGAAGCGGGGTATCGATTTTGCCGCCCTGAATAAGCCTTCGGAACTGGCAATTTTTAAAAAAGCCATGAACGATGGATTTTACAACATGGCGACCCGAGGCGAAGGAGATAAACGGATCATGCCTGCCATCGGATTGAGTCAGCTCTACCTATTTGACTCAGCAGGGGGCTATTTGGGAACATACAGTCGGCAACAAGGGGTCTCTTTTTATGAGGAAGGGGCGAAAAGTCTGGGCTACGAAAACCTGAAGGATTTTTCTGATAAGTACATCGGCGGGATTGTGAAAAAAGCTTTGGACCAGAACCAGGGACTTCTCCCCCGACCTGTGTTTTTAACCTCTTCCATGCTTCTGGAGACCTGGGAAGAGAAAATCAGGGTCATTTTTATGGGGGGGGATATGCTCGCCGTTCCTTTGTGGTATGGTGGGGAAATCCAAGCCTACTATGTGTTTGATATCCAGAACCAACTCTTTGGGAAGGCGATAGAGAACTCTTTGATTCAAAACATATTGGTGTTGATTCCCGTTTTCTTACTGATAGGTTTTTTACTTTTCAGAACAGGCAGATTTTTAACCTCACACCTGGAAACACTCACAGGCTGGACTCAGAGGATTGTTCAAGGGGATTTAACACCAGCAGCTCTTATTCACACCGGAGATGAACTGGACACCCTGTCTACTAATTTTGACCATATGCGGGGCAGTTTGTCGGTTTATCACCAGCAGATGGAAGAGTTGGTGAAAGACCGTACCAGGGAACTCCATGAAGAGAGGGAAAAATCTGAAAGTCTACTTTTGAATATTCTGCCTTACGATATTGCCCAACGATTGAAGACTAACCACGAACTCATCGCTGACGGTCATGAATCCGTGGCAGTGCTCTTTGCCGACATCGTAAATTTTACCCCCCTGGCCTCTTCCAGTGGAGCCCATGCCCTCGTTCAGTTTCTAAACGACCTTTTTTCAAAATTTGACGAGCTGGTGGGGAAATACACCATGGAAAAAATTAAAACCATCGGGGACGCTTATATGGTGGCCGGCGGATTAAGCGGAGGTGATCCTGGGCATCCCCAAAGGATGCTCTCCCTTGCCATGGAAATGATTGCCGCCGCGACCTCCATAAAAACTCCCATGGGGGACAGTCCCCATTTGAGGATTGGAATACATTTAGGTCCGGTGGTGGCGGGGGTCATTGGCACGCGAAAGTTTATTTATGATCTTTGGGGTGATACGGTAAATATTGCCAGCCGGATGGAAAGCCATGGAACCCCGGACAAAATCCACGTTTCTGACGCTTTTTACCAATCCTTGGAGACTCCGCCGCTGGGGAAAATTCAGGAGGAAATCGCTTTAAAAGGCCGAGGTATCATGAAAACCTGGCTTCTTTAGAACTGATACACCATGGGCATTTCCAAGGGATAAATCTATTCAAAGGGAGCCACGACGACCAGTTGGAGTTTTTGTGGTAGGAAAATATTAACAAAAACTCCCGAAGTGAAACTAAATCCTGTACTATAATCTCTCTGAGGTAAGGAATGTTATTTTCAATTTTTCTGGCACTGACAATTTTTGGGGGTACTGTTACCCTCATCGACCTTATTTCCGGTCTGGGACACCAAGGGGGAGATTCGGATGGGGGCGACGGGGATTCCCATAATGGTGGTCCTGAGGCAGACCACGACCCGGGAACCCATTTATTGACACCGGATCAAAACCATTTTGACGGAAGTTTGAGGGTTCGGGACAAAGATCCGGGACACGTGCTCTACAGGGTTGTATCCTTATTAAGAAGGACTGTGTACTTCTCACTCGGAGCGGGAGCTGCGGGGTTGGCGGCTATTTTGACCGGTTCCGGGGAGATCGTCAGCTTTCTTTGGGCCGGGGGAACGGGAGCGGCTTCCTTGGGAATTCTCTCCATGGTAAAAAACCTGCAACTGTCCGAACTGGATTCTACGGTTTCTGAAGAGGAGTTGCTTTATGAAGAAGGGGAAGTTGTGGTGACCATTCTCCCAGGACAAATCGGTAAGATTCGTATGAAAGGGAAGGGGAG
The DNA here is from genome assembly GCA_964624355.1 of uncultured Spirochaetales bacterium. Classification (GTDB taxonomy): domain Bacteria; phylum Spirochaetota; class Spirochaetia; order JABEVK01; family JABEVK01; genus CAZUXL01. The sequence goes on along the minus strand of CAZUXL010000084.1, from coordinate 3,152 downwards.
TATGATCGAGAGGTACGCCAAGGCCATGGATCCCCTGAGAACTTTTAATAAGGGCGATCAAATAAAAGTGAGTGAAGTTAAAGAAGACATGCTCATGGTGGTACTTCCGGAACAGGAACAGGAACGATAAGAGGAGGAACGTATGGATTGGATTTTTGAAGCCTTGGAATCTCCCATGGGGATATTCGGGGGTTTACTGGGTGCGGGAACATTTTTTGTTCTCCTGGCCTTTCTTAAAGGACTGATAAAAGTCTCGAACCCCGACAAGATCTTAGTGGTCACCGGGCGGAAAAACGTGCGAAACGGCCGGAAATTCGGTTTTTCTGTGGAAAGAGGCCGGACCACGGTTCTGCCTTACATTCAGCAGCTTTCGACTTTGGACTTGGGGGTTTTACCCATCAATGTCCGGGTAGAGGGGGTCAATGCTTCCAACGGTATTACCGTGGGGGCCGATGCTACCGCCTGTGTCTGTATCGATGGGGACGATGAGTCCATGCTCTATTCCGCAGTGGAGCGGCTCATGGGAAAATCCCGGGAAGCCATAAAGGAGCAGATTCAACAAACCTTGGTGGGTAACTTCCGGGGGGCACTGAATAAGGCGACGCCCCTTCAAGCCATTGGAATGGATGAAAAGCACGAGTACGATGACGAGAAAGCATTGGCTAAAGACGGGGATCGGGCTCTGTTTCGAAATGAACTTCTCAAGGATATTAACTCAGACCTCTCCCACTTCGGAGTAAAAGTGGTATCCGTCTCCCTTCAGAAGATATGGGACACTTCCAATTACATCGCCAACCTGGCTCAAAAAACCCTGGCCCGGAAACGTAAAGACGTGGAAATCCAGGAAGCCAAACTCAAGGCCAAGGCAGAACAGGCCGAGTCCGACGCCGCCCGGCGCATCTCCGTGGCTAAGAATCAGGCCAATGAAAAAATTCTCGTGGCCAAGCAAAAACTCGAAATGCTCCAAAGGGAAAGCGAGGGGGGTATCCAAAAAGTATCCCTCGAAGCGGACTCTGCCATCAGCGAAGCGGAAAACCGCGGACAGCGGGATGTTCAGGAACTCATTGTCGCCCTTACTAAATTGACTAACCAGACCCACATCACCATGGAAGCGGAGAGCCGGCAGAAAGCGGCGGAAATCCAGGCTCAAGGGGACAGGGAAACGGCGGTGGTGATCGAATCTGCACGAAACGAGGTTCTATCCAAAAAATCCCAGCTTTTAGCCTCGTCGAAATCTGGAAAGCTCGTTCTTTTCCTTCAAACCCAGCTTCCAGAAATGTTCCGGGAGTACCAAAGCCAAACGGCTTCTCTGAAAGTGGATAACTACGTGGTCATGGAAGGGGAAAATGGTTTCAACTCCGCAGTGAACCGGGGGCCGGGAGCTTTTGTGGACTACCTGGCCAAGATGGAGGAAGCCTTCGGCATCCGGGTGAAGGATTTCCTCACCGAGGGAGAGAAAAAATGATTTTATTTACCCTGGTCCTTTTGGGACTCATCGGCGGCGCTTTGGCCATCAACCTCATTTCCAATATGAAAATTGTGGGGGGGAATGAACTGGGTATCGTTTCCGGCCGCGGTAAGAAAGGCTTTCACACCTTTTCCGGCGGACGGATTTTCATCATTCCCCTGTTCAATAACTTTTCCACCATCGACCTGACTCCCCACACCATCGAAGTGATAGTGGATTCTGCCATCGCCGAGGGGGTCGTACCTCTCAATGTAAAAGCCACAGTGAGTTTTGCCATTTCCAGTAACGAAGCCGGTCGGAACAGGGCCGTGACCCGGATTCTTTCCATGGCGGGAAATATTGAAAATCTCCGGCACACCGCCGCTTCCATCATCGAAGGTCACCTCCGGGATGCCATCGCCTCCATGACCCCGGAACAGGTGATGACCGACAAGGACACTTTGGTAGCCCGAATGATCAATGTTTGTAAGACCGACCTGGAAAACATCGGGTTGGAAATAACGACTATGAATATCGCCGACGTGGACGACCATCGCCTGGAAGGGGTGGAAGAACCGGATCTCTACATCGCCCTGCTCAAACGCATCCAAACAGCCAACGCCGAAGCCCAAGCCCGGCAGGCCCAAGCGGATGCCCGTGCTTCTGCGGAAGAGGAAAGGGAACTGCGCCGGGCCGATACGGAAGTCCGAAACCTGGAGAACCTTTACGAAAACTTAGTGGCGGAAACCCGGGTTAAAATAGCCACGGAAATCCAGCGCAAAACCGTGGGCATTGAAAAGGCGAAACAAAGCGCCGCCGCCCAAGTCGCCGGTCTGAAAGCCCAGTTGGAGTCGGAAAAACAGAACATCGAAAGACTGGGACAGCAATACTCCGCCGAAATCGTCATCCCTGCGGAAGCCCAGAGGGACAAAATGATCCTTCAAGCCCGGTCCAAAGCATCCCTGCTCAAGGGAACGGCCTTGGGAGAAATGGAACAGCTGGCCAAGACCTTGGAAATCATTGAAAAGTCCGGGGAATCCGGCCGTTTGGCCTATATCTTGGAGAACTTTTCCAAGCTTTCCGGTCCCTTCAGTCAAACCCTGAATAACTTCCCGGTCCACACCCTCACCGTGATGACCGGTGCCGGAGGGCATCATGAACCCTTGAGCGCCATTCATCCCCACGCAGTGGATGAAGCCCGGAATAAAATGATCGCCGGCGCCCTGGAAGGGGTGACCCGCACCGATAAAAAGTAGAGTTTCCGAGGGGGGGAAGTCTCCCCCTCGGCTTTCGCCGCTCTGCGGCTTCGCCTGCCCCCTCCCCTGGGGGCTCTCGCCCCCCAAACCCCCTTACTTAACTTCGGGATATAGTTTGACGATGGCGGCGTTGATTTTTGTCATCTCGGCGGCGGTGATATTTTTACTGCACCAGAGGTACCGGAGATTTCCTTCAGGCACATCGCTAAAGGTGACCACTTCAAAATCCGCTTCTTTTAAACCAGCTTGCAGGATCTGATAGGAAGCCTCTTCCTGATCTAACACCAGAAAGTCAAACCTCTTGGCTTGAAGTTTAGCCACATTCTGACTGGGCGTTACGTTCCCTTTTTCCACCCTTGCTCCCATGGTTGCAATCAAGGGATCGAAAAAGCCACCGTAGGAGAATCCATCCACGGCGCCCATTTTATACTTAGGGTTAGCCGCTACCT
>CAZUXL010000083.1:12766-15993 GCA_964624355.1 uncultured Spirochaetales bacterium | reverse complement strand
GGAGATGTGGGCAAAAGTAGAATCAGCGGCAGAGGGGGTTGCGGGGGCGGAGCACCGGTTTGTATTCCTTTTGGGTATAAGGAAAGTTCTGTTTTCTCCCGGTCATGATATCCAAGAGGAGCTGGGCCCCTTCACGACCCATTTCTTCGGCGGGTTGTTCCATGGTCGAAAGACCGATATATTCTCCGGCGATCCAGCCGTCGTAGCCGATTTTGGGAATACCCAACCGGGCTTCCCGCAGGGCTTTTAGCCCACCCACGGCCATTTCATCGCAAAAATAGAAGATTCCATCGATTTCGTCTTTGATTTCCACGGCTTGTCGGGTCAACTGATAACCTTGATCCATAAATCCTTCGGAGGAGCCATCGACTTCACCCAGAATTTTTCTCACGAAAATTTCCTGTTCATCCCAAAAAGCTTTAAAACCGATCCATCGGTCCCTTTGGGAACCGAACTCAGGTATGGGATTACCAATATACAGGGGTTTTCGGACTCCCAGTTCAAAGAGGTACTTAGCCGCTTGGTAAGAACCGTAAATTCCATTGATATGGAGACAGTGGGAGTCAAAATCCTTTCCGTCCACCAGGACGTAGGGAATATGATGAAGTTTAAAGAGTCTCTTTTCTTCCACGGAAAGGCCCCGGCTGAGAATGAGAACTCCTGTGGTTCCCTCAGAAGATAATTCCAGAAGTTCTTCCATGGCTTTGGGTTCATTCTCTTCCAGAACTAAGTTGAAGGGTTGGGTTTTAGTCGCGGCGCGAATTCCCTTGATGATGGAGGTGAAAAAAGGAGTTACCTGCATGGGAAGGCTCACCAAAATTGAGGGAGTAAGATCGGCCCCTTTCACCAACTGTCTGGCGGCCAGGTTGGGTTTATACCCCGCATCCTTGAGAATGGCTTCAACTTTTTCACGATTTTCTTGGTTCACACCCCGGCTGCCGGTAATCACCCGGGAAACGGTGGCAATACTGACTCCAGCCTGCCGGGCTATATCTTTGATGGTTGCAGCCATTCCTCTATTAAACCCCAGGTTCCCTGGAAGTTCAATATCAAAGTTATCAAATCGTTCCGATTCACCTTGGCTCGAGGGATATTTACCGATACAATTAAAAATAATGTCAGATTCTCGTATATCCAGGGTTGTGGATGTTTTTTGCCGGGTGGTGGATAATTTTGGAGATATCGGGGTCGCTTACCGTCTCACTCGGACCCTCCAGGCCTTAAGACCCCAGTGGAAATTCCGCCTCACTGTGGACAATTTACTTGTCTTTGGACAAATAGAGCCCCGTATAAGCCCCCACTTGGATCATCAGTTCCTGGAGAATTTAGAAGTTATCCGGTGGAATGATGAATCCTCCCTCATCCTGAATCCTCCTCCAGAAATCGTGATTGAGAACTTTGGCAGTGGTTGGCCTCACACCTTTAATTCCCAACTTTTTGATCCTCAGAACCCAACCTGCCGCATCATAATTAATGTGGATTACCTTTCAGCGGAGGATTATGCCCAGGAATACCACCAACTTCCCTCCCTTTCATCCCTGCCTCAAGTGAAGAAATTTTTTTTCATGCCCGGTTTCACTCCTGGAACGGGAGGTTTATTATTGGGGAATTATTCTCCCACGACCAGATGCCTTCCCCATTCCCCCCAGAATCTGGACCAACGGATAAGTTGGGCTCGGGAGTTGGACCTTAATTTGGATCTGGAGGATGCTCAGCTGTTTTGGATAAGCCTTTTTACCTATGAACAAGATTTCTTGCCCTTAATCACAAGTATTAAAGACATGATCCCTAATGCCATGGTTTTAGTCCCTGCAGGAAGAGGTTCTGATCATTTCTTTCAAGACTGGGAACCCGCCGGTAGGCCCTTTAGAACAGTAAAAGTTCCTTTTCAATCCCAGAGCTCCTACGATCTCATGGTCAGTCTCTGCGATTTCAATGTGGTGAGAGGGGAAGACTCCTTGGTCAGAGCCTGTGTCTCAGGACGCCCCTTCCTGTGGCATGCTTACCAACAGGAATCGGATTACCAAAGGGTAAAGGTTGATGCGTTGTTGGAGAGAATGAAACCCTTTTTTTTCCAGAACGCTTCTTGGCCAGCGGTGAAGAATCTCTTTCTGGGATTCAATCATACCCAGAATTTGGATTTACAAAGAGAGGTTCCCGTGGACTTCTCCAGTCTCTTTGGGCATTGGGAGGAAGCAAAGGACGGTTTTCGCGCTTTTTCTGAATATTTATGGGAGAATGGGGACTTAGGTGAAAAATTGATAGAATTTTTAGAAAAACAGCTTCTCAAAAATCCTTAAACCACCCAAATTCAATCCTACCGAGGGGGACACTGGATTTTTTTTTAAAAGCCTTGTAAATTGGTCGGAAACTCTCTGTTTATAGGTGATAAATATGAAAACAGCTTCCGAACTTCGCATCAGTGACGTGTTCAAAAGCGGAACCGACCTTATGGTTGTGCAGAAACTCCAGGGAACCAAGACCGGTCGCGGCGCCCAGGTGACCAAACTCCGGATCAAGAACCTTCTCTCCGGTCAGACCCAAGACGTGGCCCTCAACTCCTCCGATAAATTCGAAGAAGTTTTGTTGGATCAGAAAAAAATGAAACTTTCCTACATCGACGGGGATAACTGGGTCTTTATGGACAGCGAAACTTTCGAACAGTTGGAACTTCCTTCCGAAGATTTGGGAGATAGCGTTGGCTATATCACCCCCGAAGATGATATTGAAGTGGAAATTACCTTCTACGAAGGAAAACCCATCGGTGTGAAACTCCCCATCGCTGTGACCCGTACCATCGAGTACTGTGAACCAGGAATCAAGGGTGATACTTCCGGTAAATCCTACAAACCCGCTAAACTGGATACCGGCATCGAAGTTCAGGTTCCCCTGTTCTGCGACATCGACAGTAAAATCAAGATCGACACCCGAGACGGCAGCTTTATGGAGCGTGTGAAGTAAACCGATCCTGTTAATAGAAGGGCGACCAGTTTCACTGGCCGCCTTTTTTATTTACATCAGATATCGCAGATAGATGTATCCCGTACAAATCAGAAGACTTATCACGGTGATAATCGCTCCGTATTTTGTAAATTCCATAAAGGAGATGGGGTAACCGGACTTCCTGGCGATCCCCGCAACCACCACATTGGCACTGGCACCAATAAGAGTTCCATTACCCCCGAGACAAGCACCCAGAGCTAAAGACCACCAAATGGGATAGGTCA
>CAZUXL010000083.1:0-12756 GCA_964624355.1 uncultured Spirochaetales bacterium | reverse complement strand
CCGGTCCGAATTTTTCCTGGAGCTGCATCACCAAGGGGATCATGGTCGCCACGTAAGGAATATTATCCACCAGAGCTGAGAGAATCCCGGAAAACCAGAGCACAAGAATTGCAGCCATGGCAGGATTTCCCTGGGCCACATCTAAAATGCGATCAGCGAAAAAAGAAATGGCTCCCAGCTCTTTTAAACCATCCACCATAATGAAAAGCCCTACAAAAAATAAAATGGTCTCCCATTCCACCGATTGGAGAAGGGTATGCATTTTATGTTTATCCGACATGAGCAGCATCACCGCCGCTCCGGTCATGGCAATAGTCGCCATTTCCAGATTAATGACACTGTGGAGGAGAAAGGCTATAATTAACAGAATCAGAACTACGCCGCTTCGAATGAGCAAGGGCATATCTGTAATGGCTTTGGTTTCATCCAATTCCATGATCCGCGCCTTCCGTTCATTGGAAACCACCATCTGCTTTCCAAAAAATAAAGGAAGAAGTCCGGCTAAAATAGCTAGAAGTATTAATACCACCGGGGCTAAGTTATATATGAACTCTACAAAAGTGAATCCAGTGGCGGTACCAATCATGATGTTCGGGGGATCGCCTATCAATGTTGCCGCGCCCCCAATATTGGAGGCTATGGCCATGGCGATCATGAATGGCACGGGACTGATGGACAATTCCACAGCAATCAGGATGGTTATGGGAGCTAAAATAAGTACTGTGGTCACATTGTCCAGAAAGGCCGAAATCACCGCAGTCACTAGACTGAGCAGAATGAGAATTCCTAGGGGTTCGCCTCTAACAGACTTGGCGGTCTTGATTGCGACGTACTGGAACAAACCCGTCTCCTGAACCACTGCCATGATGATCATCATGGATACCAAAAGAAAAATGACACCCCAATCCACGGCTAAAAAGGCAGACTCCTGATGAATGAACCTCAAAAGGAGAAAAATAACACCCCCGGTGATAGCCGCAGCAGTTTTATTGACCAGTTCAAAAGAAATGACCACAAATACGAAGCCGAATATGCCCAGGGCAAGCCAGGCGGTCCATTCCAAAATCAGACCCTCAAAATCTTGTAGAGGAGGTCCATATAACTAAGAATTCCCACCAGTTTTTTCCCCTCTACCACAGCCAGCTGCCTCTCGTGATTCCGGGAGAGTTCCAAGGCTGCTTCCATCAAACTTGTTTGGGGGGTGAGCAAAACCGTAGGATGTTTCATAATTTGACTGGCGATGAAGGTACTTTCATTTTCCAAGAGTTTTTCAAAAGGTTCCAAGGAAGTGGCAAATTTCAGGTTCGTGAGCTGCCGGGCGTAGTCTGGGATCCCCAGCTCTATCACGTCCATGAGACGGATTTCTCCTAAAAGGTTTTGAAAATTATCCACGATGGGCATGTATGAAAATTTGTGCTCGTAAAAAATATCTAAAATTTCTTTTAAGGATGTTTTAGGTGAGCCGGTAATAGTGGGAGGGGACATCAAATCACCCACCAAAACGGGTTTTTTTACCGAAATATCCTGATTTTCCAGAACTTTTAAAAAATCCTTAGAGCTTTTAGCCGTGATAAGAGAATTAAAAATATCATCCTTCTGGCTTAATTTTACCAAGGCCGAAAGGCAATTCAAATATAAGGTAGGTTTTGTTTGAGCTGTCAGAATCAAGGCCACCATGCGTACCTTGATACCCCCGTCCATAAAAGGAACTTTGGGTACCAAAACGGTGATAATGATATCGTCAAAATTGTCTAGCCGGGCGTGGGGAACAGCTAGACCAGTGGGGAAACTGGTGCCACCCAGAAGCTCCCTTTGATGTACCGCATCCACTAAAATTTTTGAATCGGTCTCAAAGGAGTACTTTTCCACAACCCTTTGTATCAAGATTGCTATGGCTTCGTCTTTAGAACTCACTTCCCTCTGAAGAAAAATCACTTCGTCGCTGAGCAAATTGTGCAGTTTCATGGGCAGCCTCTTAATTCATCCTAATCTTCAGATTTAAAAAATGCAAGAAAGTGATCTTGCTTCCGAATCCTACTCAGATCATAATAATACCATGAATGAAGAAAAACCCACCATAATTCGACGATTTTTCGCTTGGATTTTAGATTCCCTTCTAGCCCTCGTCTTGGTCACCGGTGTGATCTTTTTTACCTGGACCCCCCAGCAATTGGCGAAAAATCCCGCCATCAACACTTTTCTATCCACAAGTAAAATAGTGGAAATTAAAGGTCAGGAAATACAAGATACCGTCCTTAAACTTCAATCCCAGTTGACCCCCGAAGAATTAGAAAGAGTAAAACTGGGTTTTCAAGAAACTTTCCAATCGGTAAGTAGTAAAAATTTCCCCTTGAAAGAGTCGGATTATCAAAATGCGGAAGCCATTTTTAAAAAGACCATGGCTCAAACCATGGAGGAGCTGCAAACTAAAGATTGGAAATTTGCCAACCCCGATGCGGCAAAAACCCTAGTCGACTTTCAAAAAACGATCAGCCAAACCCTTTCCCAGGTGAACTTCGGGGACATCCTGTTAGATCTCCTTCCTTTAGCCTTACAACTTTTACTCCTGCCCCTGTTGGTATATCTGGTTTACTTTATCCCCGAAGCCTTTATGGGCGCTTCCATGGGTCAAATGATCCTCGGCATAAAAACCGGCACTTCCGAAGGTGAAAAAGCCAACATAATCATGTATTTCGTCCGCTATATCCTGAAACACAGCGGACTTCTCATGGTCGCTGCGGGTATTTTCTGGTCCCTTCCCCTTCTGGCGGGGTCGGGGGCTGGAGTGCTTCTTATAATGAATCTTTCCCTTCTAAGTCTCTTAGGTCCCAAGCGCCAAGCCCTCTACGAAACCCTCTCCCGTACCGCTCTGTGGAAGAAGAGAATTCTGATTAACAAGGAATAATATTGACAAGAACCCCAATATGCCCCATGTTACCCCCATATAATTTTTAGGGGGATTTCTGGGGCATGAACGTAGAGAAATATTTCGACCTGGCTATCTGGCAGCGATTGAAGAGTTTTGCAGACACCAAGGAGACTCCCTTTGTGGTGATCGACCTGGCCACCATTGAAAAAAAGTACAAAGAGCTCCAGGAATCCTTTCCAAAAGCCAAGATCTACTACGCCATAAAGGCCAATCCCGCCCCGGAAATTATCAGCTTGCTCATCAAGCTCGGTTCTTGCTTTGACGTGGCCTCCATTTACGAGTTGGACCGGGTTTTAGGACTTGGGTGTCCCCCAGAACGGCTGTCTTTTGGAAACACCATCAAGAAAAGAAAGGACATCAAGTATTTCTTTGACCGAGGGGTGAGATTGTTTGCCAGCGATAGCGAGGCCGATGTGATCAACATCGCCGAACAAGCTCCTGGTTCCAAAATATATATACGGATACTTACAGAAGGCGAACTCACAGCTGACTGGCCTCTTTCCCGGAAATTCGGCTGTCACACCGACGTGGCCATGGACCTTATCCTGCTCTCCAAGAAATTGAGTCTTACCCCTGTGGGTGTTTCTTTCCACGTGGGCAGCCAACAGAGGGATATTGGTGCCTGGGACGCCGCTGTGGCCAAAACTCAGATGATTTTCAAACGAATGGAAGCCGAGGAAGGAATTAAACTCACTTTGGTAAATATGGGGGGGGGCTTTCCCGCCCACTATATGTCCAAAGCCCATAACTTGGGAACTTACACCAAGGAAATCACCCGGTTCTTGAAAGAGGATTTCGGTGAGAACCTCCCCGATCTCATTTTGGAACCAGGTCGTTCCTTGGTGGGGGATGCGGGGATACTGGTTACGGAGACAGTCTTGGTCTCCCGGAAATCCATCAACGCCCTGAACCGTTGGGTTTACTTGGATGTGGGCAAATTTACCGGCATGATCGAAACCTTGGGGGAAGCCATCAAGTACCCTATTTTCACAGATAAAACTGCGGTGAAACCCGTACACATGGATGAAGAAGAAGAAGTCATCCTGGCGGGACCCACCTGCGACTCCATGGACGTGCTTTACGAAGATTATAAATATAGCCTTCCCTTGGAACTGAAAATCGGTGACAGACTATATATCGCTTCCACCGGTGCCTACACCACATCCTATAGTTCCATTGAATTCAACGGATTTCCCCCTCTAAAAAGCTACTTTGTCTAATATTTTATCCTGATCTCGTAACCTGGTCGGAATTGATCTCCCTCCAGGTTCGTAGATAGGGGACATTTTTCTTATCTAGATTTGTTATATAAAGCATACCTGGATTTTTTTCCCCAGGGATCTATAATCTGTGGTGTAAGGAGAAATCGATGAGAAAGGCTTTGTATTTACTTGTGATGATTACCACCCTCAGTTCAGGACTATCAGCTGCGGATGAGCTGGCTTACCTGGGAGCTGGATTTGTTGCGGGAATCTCCCCTAAAAATGAAATCAATTTAGTGGATAATTCCAAAATCAATGTTTTTTTAGGTTGGGGAAGCCAGTTATTGCCCGGGTTACCCTTGTACGTGGGTCTTGAAGGACTAGTCGGCTTTCAGAATATTGGGGAAAACAGTTCTGTCAGCACTTACTACGAACTGCAATTGAAACGAGAGGGTAAGTTCAGTTTCTACACTATTGGATCAGCAACCCAAACCATGACAACCACCTATTGGGATATGGATTTGTCCCCCAGAGCCACCGCAACCCTGGATTTAGGTTTGGTTACCGGTTCGGTATTTGCGGGATTCAATTACAACTTCATCGATATGACTTGGAAATTCACCGATACAGGTTCCGGTGGTTCAACACAAGAAGGTCGTGAAACCCTCAGTGTGAGTCCCATTCAAGCAGTTTCCGGGGTAAGGGTCGCCGTATCTTTCCTCTACCTGGAGTACATCCGGTACTTTGACCTTATCAAAGGGGACTACCTCACCTGGGAAAAGATTGCCGAAAACCGCATATCCCTCGGCGCTGTCCTGAAGTTCTAAATTAAGGATTAATCTCATATATTCCGGAAGGTTCAGTATTTAATACAGTTCCTTCCGGCACTTTTGGCCTTGTAAAGCTGTTCATCCGCCCGGGATAAAAACTTGCTTTGATCCAGGTTATCCCAGTCTTCCTGGGTTTCCAGTGAGGCCATTCCCAGGGAAATGGTAATTTTAAGGTCAGGGTGGATGCTTTCCCAAGGGGCTTGTTCTACGGAGGATCGAACTCGTTCTGCGACCATCAAGGCTTGGGAAAGCGGGGTCTCAGGAAGGGAAATGAAAAATTCCTCACCCCCATACCGAGAGGCCGTATCGGACTCCCGAATGGACTTCCCCAGGGTGGTTCCCACTAATTTTAAAACCTCATCCCCCACCTGATGGGAAAATCTATCATTTACCAATTTGAAATGATCCACATCCCCAAGGATTATGGTTATGGGCTTTTTATACCTTTTGGCGTTACTTAGCTGAGCTTCCAAGGCCTCGTTGAGATACCGACGGTTATAGAGTCCCGTGAGCGCATCGCGGATACTGAGCTCTTTTACTTCTTTGTAAAGCCCTTCCATTTCCTTTATCTTTAACTTTAAACTTTCCTGAAGTTCCCGAATCATAATCTGGGTCTTTACCCGGACCAATACTTCTTCCCGGTGGAAGGGCTTGGTCACATAATCGGAACCCCCGGACTCAAAACCCAGGACCTTATCATCCACCGAGTCCATGGCTGAAATAAAAATCACGGGAATATCCTGGGTTCGGGGCTGAGCTTTTAAGTGCCGACAAATCTCAATTCCATTGTCATCGGGAAGATGAATATCTAAAAGTACCAAATCCAAATCTTCAGATTCGAGGATTTTCTTTGCGGTTTTGCCATCTGGAGCGGTATACACCTGGTATCCCTGGCTGATCAATAAATTATTGAGCAATTTGAGGTTCAAAATCGAGTCGTCTACCGCCAATATACTGGCATGCTTTTTTTCCTTCATAGACTTTTTTCCAAAAGTACCTTCAATTTTTCATAGTCTTTTTGTTCCACCAAACCTGAAAGAGCCCGTTTAAACGGTTCCCATTCAGGTTCTAAGGTTCTCACAGCTTCCATCAGTTTTACGTAGTCCCCCTCACCCAGAACCTCTAAGGCACCCCGCCTCCAATGCAAGGGAAGTGCTCTTAGGGCAATGGGGGTCAGCATATCCAAGGGATTTACAGAAGTTTTTACAGACCCATCTTCCGAGTCTAATCGAAAATGAAGTCTCATACCAAAATATGTTTCCACTATTTTATAAATGTCCGATTCTTTGAACGGCTTAAAAAGGAATTTATCAAATAAACCACCGGTCTTTTTGGACGACCAGGTAGCGGAGGTGCCAATGAGGGGTATTTTTTCCATCTCCGGCATTTTGTGGAGTTGCCTGGCGGTTTCCAAACCATCGATCCCCGGCAAGCGCATTTCCAATACTACCATATCCGGGACCCAGGTTTTTACCATGCTCAAGGCCAACTCCCCGGACTCCACCGACCAGACCTCACAATGAACTCTTTGGAATATTTCCTTGAGTAATTGCCTGTTCTGAAGACTTTCGTCCACCAGGAGAACTTTTTTCGAAGGAGAGAGGGGATCAGCCCCCTTAACGCGGGAGTACAAGGTTTCCAAGTTCGATTCTGTACTGGAGGATATGGGTAATTTCAGATAAAACATCACCACCGTTCCTTGACCGGGAATAGATTGAAGGCTGAGTCGCCCCCCCATGGCTTCCACGAGTTTGCGACTGATCGTAAGTCCCAATCCGGTTCCCCCAGCAGTGGACTTTCGGCTCTCAGCCATTACAAAGGGTTCAAAAACCCTTTCCTGATCCTCGGTATCGATCCCTTCCCCGGTATCACCCACGGAAAAATATACCATCCCGGGTTTTTCCCCGGCTCTCACATCTAAACGGATCTCACCGTGATTCGTGTGTTTAAGACTGTTGCTGATCAAATTAATGAGAACTTGCCCCAATTTGGCATCGTCCCCTAAAACCCAGACCGGGAGGTTTTCGTCGATCCCCACAAGGAAATCCAAGCCCTTATCCTTGGCTTGCAATTCAAAAAGGCTTTGAATCTGCATCACAGTACGCGGAATATTAAAGCTTCTCTTCTTTAAAACCAATTTTCCCGCTTCTATCTTGGATAAATCCAGAACTTCATTGATGAGACTCAAAAGATGATGCCCGCTGGATTGAATTATCTTTAGACTTTCCTTGTGCTCCTCATTCAAATCCTCTGCGTTGAGGAGAACTTGGGTAAATCCTAAAACTGCATTCATAGGGGTTCTTATTTCATGACTCATATTGGCTAGAAATCGGCTTTTTGTTTTATTCGCCTCTTCCGCAGCTTTTCTGGCTTCCATTTCCATGGCCAAAGTATGAATCATCTCCACGCTGCCGGCGGTCATGGCCCCCAGGGTTTCAAAAAGATTCAAAGTATCCAAGTTGGGATGCTCATCCTCAATTTTGATAAACAGGCAACCGGACAAACCTATTTCAGCTTTAAAGGGAATGATAACCAAGGGGGGTGTAAATCCAGGCACCTCATTTCCGGTCCCTGCCACCAAGGTCTGCTGATGATCCACAGCATAAGAAATAAAAGGCTGATCCGCCAGAAGTATCTTTCTCGACCCGTCTTGATCCGGCTCCAGGATCTCCAGCCTTCTACCCTTGGAAGTTTGAAGTCCCAAAATAACTTTTACATCCTTATACAAGGGCGTAAGTTCTTCCTGGACGACCTGGGGAACTTGGGGAAATTTTCTACAGGTCCCCAGTTTATGAATGAGGCGATTTATTAAGGTGAGCTCTCTAATCCTCACTTTTAAAATCTCGTTGAGAGTTTTAACCGCATCTTCTGCTTTCTCTTTCTGATCAATCTCTTTCTGGAGGTCAAAAGTTCGTCTCCTTACCCTTTCCTCCAAGGTGTGATTCAGTTCCCTAAGTTCCAGGTTCTGCGTTTCTACAAGACGATCCTGACGGTAGCTTTTTATGGCTTCCTGAATGGTGAGGATAAAGTCCTGAAGATCCCAAGGTTTAGGCACGTAACGATAAAGCCCCCCCTCGTTCACCGCTTTTGAGAGGTTTTCCAAGGCCGCTTGCCCGGTGAGAAGAATTGTTTTTGCCCAGGGGTAATGGGTATGGATCTGATGCAGGACTTCATCCCCGGACATTTCCGGCATCAACAGATCCGAAATAACCACAGCGGGAAGGAGTCCTTGGGATTCCAGGTCCCTGACCAGTTCCAAAGCACCCCGCCCACTATTCGCAGAGTAAACGGGCATGTCGGGAAACTTCAGGATCAGGATCTGGATTAAGCTTTTGAGTACCTGGGCTTCATCATCTATACACAGTAGATAATCTTTTTTCATCTACCCTCATTTTAGACTTCATCAACCCTAAGAGCAAGTTAATCCTCTTCTCCCTCGTCATCTTTGGTGAGGTTCATCTGAGAAAGAACTTCCGCCGCATCCACGGGGGAAAGTTTAAAAATGATCCCCAAAGCTCTATGGAGGGATTCCCCTTGAAGTTTTCCTTGGTGAATCAGGATTTCTGCCATCCAGTCAAAGTCCAGGTATTCCCCCCGATCTTCTTCAGGACTGGGAGAATATTCCCTCAAGGTTAATTCTCCCTCCTTTAAACGGCCATCGATCCGAAGGTAGGACTCCCCCTCATCAAAGGTCACGTCCACCACTTTCACGGCTTTTTGAAGGGCTTCCTGGAGAGAGACCTTATCTACGTAAATACCATTGTAAAACCAGAATTGGAGGTCCTGTTTTTGAATTTCTGTCATCATTGTTCTATTCTATCGTAATATTTCCAGATACGGTAGTGACCTTTATTTTTACATCCCCATTTCCTGTGGTGGTTCTGTGCCCCTGAGATGAGCCCCATAGAGATATTTCACCGGAGGTGGAACCTGCTTGAATGCTAAAGTCAGCTTGGTTTATTCCCTGGATGCGGATACTTCCGCTGATGGATGAAAAATCGCTGTCAGAATAAGCCATCCAATCTTTGACAAAAAGGGAGCCGCTGGTGCTGCCTAACCGGAGAGCTCCCACAGGATTCTGGAGTTCAATACTCCCTGAAACACTTTTCGCTTCTGTTCCCACACCTAAATCCTTACCCCGAATACTCCCTGAAGCGGTAGATATTCTCACGGCGCCGGAAATATTGGTCAGGGTTACGGACCCGCTGGCGGAGTTAAACCGACCTTTACGTTGAAGATTTCGTGCGACTAAATCCCCGCTGGCGGATTCCAAAATCAATTTTCCCTCGTCCAGCCCTTCCACTTGTATGCGTCCGCTGCCGGTCCTGAGATCCAAGTCACAGAGCTTTGGCACATGGAGTACCATGGAACCGGGTAGGCGGTTGGAAAAAAAACTTCCATCATTGTCAACTTCGATGGTTAGAAGATCGCCGGACCGCTTCAGGGTGATCCTATCCTGAGAATCTCCTTGAATCGTTCCAGTGAGGACTCCCGAAGGGTCTCCCATGACCTGGATATCAAACCGTTCACCCTGAATCCTGACCTGGGTTATCCCCTCATAAGAAAGGGATTTTTCCTGAAGTTCCCCATGGCCCAGAGCTTGGAGTGAAAAGGAAATAAATAAATAAATTAGAAATATTACAAGTTTAAAATTTGATCTCATGACACACCTCTGGGGTTAAACACCGGCTACGGGTAAAAATGTTCCTACAAGGACGAAAAAAAATCAAATCAAGCAATATTTCAAGACCGCTTGAGCCACCCCGTCTTCGTCATGATGCCCGGTGATCTCCTGTGCATGGACCTTTAGCTCTTCACAGGCGTTTGCCACGGCGAGGCCCAATCCAGCCCATTTGATCATCCCCATATCATTCATGCCGTCCCCGATGGCCATGACCTGGTCCGGAAGTACATCCAAATATTTGCACAACTTGGCCAAAGCTGCCCCCTTTTCAATTCCGAAGGGGGTGAACTCCATAAAAAATGGTTTTGACAGGGTAATGTGCCAACGGGTGCCCCATTCATTTTTTAGGTGAGGTAATTTGCGTTTAATAATGTCAGGATGTTCCATGAGAATCACTTTGGGAAGAGTTTTTGGCAGATGGAACCGCAAATCGGACTTTTCCACCAAGGGAAGCCCGGTGAGAGTCCTCTCCACTTGGGAGTATTCACACACTTCATTGGTGAGAATACCCTCCTCTCCATAGGTGACAAAGTGAAGATTTTCCCTCCAACTGAGGTCATAAAGAGCCAAACCCTCTTCCTGGGTCAGGGAACATTCCCAATAAGGCACCTGTGAATCAGCCCGGGTTATGCGGCCTCCGTTGTAGGATATGATCCACCCTTCCCGCTCGGGAAGCTCGAGTGTTTTTGCGTGTTCCCGCATTCCGGCTTCCGGACGACCGGAGGCTAAAACCACACGAATGCCCAAAGATTGGGCTTGAATCAAGGCTTTTTTGTTTTTCTCGGATATTTTTAGATCTTTTCCTAAAAGGGTGTCATCCAAATCGAGAACGATGAGTTTTATGGACATGGGGGGATCATAGACAAAAAGGCGTAATATTTCTAGACAGGGTTGTCAGATTAGGACAAAAGAAAGTGCTTGTTATAGACCTGGTCAATTTCTTTCAGAAGCTTAGTTTTATCTTTTTCAGGCAGGAAGGTGGATCGTACACCGTTTTTCAAAATATCCCGAATCACCGAAGGTTCGAGACTCATTTCCTTGGCGCTTTTTTCCAATTCATCGTTTAATTCCACGGAAAAGAAGATCGGATCATCGGTATTGATGGTCACATTCATTCCCCGGCTCATGAATGTTTTCAGGGGATGGTCTTTTAACCTTTGGACGTATTTTCCAGTGACGATGTTGCTGGTGGGGCAAATCTCCATGGGAATTTTGTGCAGTAAAAGGTAATCCATGAGCTCTTCATCGTAAATCGCACTGGTTCCATGGCCAATTCGCTGGGCACTTAGATCTTTTAGGGCACTCCAAATGGACTCAGGCCCCACTTCTTCCCCTGCATGGGCCACTAATTTCAAATCCCTGGCTTTAGCCTGGGAGAAAATGGGAGCGTAGGTGAGGGCGTCATTTCCCGACTCCTGTCCCCCCAATCCAATCCCCAGAATCCTGGTTTTGTCCCCATTTTTATCTAAGTAAGCCAGAAGTTGGTTGAGATTATCCTGGGCATTATCCAATCCAAAGGTGCGGCTCATATCCACGATAAGTCGAATTGGAAGCCCTCTGGTTTCAGCACTGGCCATTTCCCTGTCAAAAACCGTCAGAAGATCTCCCACATTCAAACCATTACGTTTGGGAACCGAAGGGGCAAAATATGCCTCTACGTATTTAATATTATTTCTTTTCGCATAGGTTTCCAAATCGCTGATCATGTAGCGAAAATCTTCCGCTTCCCGGAAAAATCCTTGAAGGTAGGTAAAATTTTTAATAAAGTCTGTCAGACTGCTCATCTTCAGATAAGTTTTGTAGTCCTCAACTTTTTTTAGTTCTGGATTAATATGATTTTTTTCGTTGAGCTTCTGGTAGGATTCGAAGGACACCACGGCTTCCGTATGGATGTGTATTTCGGTTTTTGGAACTTCTCTTATAAAGTCCCGCAATTTATCCTTAGAATTGTTATTAGTGCTTTTCCTAGCGCCCATTTAAATATTATATCGGCAAAGAACCGGCGGTTCTACATATTTTTTTTCAACGTAATGGGTATCCAAGGCCTAAAGATCCAAAAAACCACAATAAAACCCCTAAAGTCGACAGATAAAAGCCTGTGGAGAACAAGGAGAGCATATCTTGCCATGGTATCCCGGCTCCGTTAAAAACCATCCAAAGATTCATAAAAATCTGAAAACCCAAGGCCACCACCGCTGCAAAAGCAAATCTCCTGAGACTGTTAAATCTTCCCAATAAGATAAACGGCCCTAAAAACACCGCCCCAAGGAGTGGAATACCTATTTGAAGATAGAGAAGCCACGCATTCAGATTGTATAAATTCCCCGTCGTCATGGTCATCACTTCAGACCAGGGACTGTATCCGAAGTGCACCAATTCTACCATGGGGTAAAACCAGGCGAGGATACTCAGAATCAGTCCTAAAAGTACCAGAAGGCTCCCGCGGTCTTTTTTAATGCTGAACATCCACACCTCGATGGGTTTATAATATACCAGGATGATTTCCAGGGCAAGAACAGAAAAATTTAGGACAAAGGAACAGATTTATCACTCTCCGGTGTTACATCTCTAGAATCCAAGAGGGAGTGCACGATGAAAATTGTAAGTTTAACTGTGGTTTTGTTTTTAGAAATGATTACCTTGTCCTTTGGACAAGTGGATTTCCGGATCTTTGGTGAAATGACCGGGGACTATAAAGGTTCGCCTGTTTTAGAAAACAACTCTTTGAGTGGCCTTGGATGGGAAGTGATCATCAATAAAACAGGCATCGGTTCCCGTGCCTTGGCTAAATTTACACAAAATTCCACCACGGGGGATTGGAAATTAGACTTTCAGGGCAATTTAGGGCTTTCCTATCATCTTTTCGGGGCTGGCTCCCGTATAGACTTTTTCGGGGAGGCCGGCTTAGGATGCTCCGGCGGTGTGGATTTGAGTAATGGGGTTTCCAAAGGTGACATTAACCTTCAGGGTATCGCATTAAGCCTCTTTCCTTATCTAGGTTTTGGTGGTTCTGTGAGCTTGGATAACATCCTGGTGGGTGCCCGGCTGAATTACCATGAGGTGAATTGGGCTGTTCCCGGCGCCCCCATCGCCCCTTATCCTCTTAGCGGG
>CAZUXL010000082.1:5471-16000 GCA_964624355.1 uncultured Spirochaetales bacterium | reverse complement strand
CATCCACCAGAATTCCCATTTCCAGAATTCGGGCAGAAGTCTCGAGGAATAACCGGTAATACCCCTGTTCTACCCCCAATCTCAGAGCACTGCCAGATTTTTTCTGGACTTCTATAAGCAGATTATTGGTGATGTCCCTAACCATCAAACGCCCTTCTAAGGACTCGGGAAAATCCAAAACAGACTCAGTTTTTCGTAAATCTGTCATTACCAGATTACCTTGCCCGTTGAGATTGATATCAAAGGCTGGATGTTGGGCACCATTTTGGGCGTTCTGGGTATCTTGCAGGGTTTTATCGTAGGTGTATTGATAAGTTTCATTCAAAGTCACACTGCCGTCTCCATTGCTATCCGCAGCACCCCGGAGAGCGTTGACCAAGGAATGAGTAAAAAAGGATGATTGAATGTTATCCGATTCCTGGGAAACTTCATCCGCTGTACTGGATGTCAGGTAAGCGTAACCCTCCACCTCCGTGAAGGTGTCTTGCAAAAAGGGGGGAATAATTTCGCCGCCTTTATTTCGTGTGAATGCACCGGAAGAACAAGAATCCAGGATAACGATTTGCACCTCTGCCTGTACCTGAGCTAAGGCCAAACGTAAATCCCTGTAATCGTAAGTCTCATCAAAAAGTTTCAACCCTTGGGTGTTGGAGTGTCCGGAGTAATAAAAAATAAATTGAACCTGTTCCCCCTCACTTTTATTCTTTTGAACTTTACTTTTAATATAATTTAGTCCCTGGTCGATGCTTTCCTTCTCTGGATTGATGAGCACCAAGAGATTCTCGGCTTTAAGTCCTCCGAATTGGGTCAACACCTCGGATATCTTTTTTGCATCGGAGCCGGCGAACTTCAGTTGTCCCGTGGCAGCGCCACCATTATTAGAACCGGTGATCAGTGCATATCTTTGGATTCCTTGAGAAGCCACGGGAGTTCCAAGGAAAAATATAATTAGGAGAAGATAGATTCTCATTCAGATGTCTCCATTTTTGTAAGGGTAAAGGATGTGGCTTCATAGGGAGCGGGGAGATCTTCCCCGGTTAATGATGGTGAATTTTTTACTTTTAAAAGTGTCTTAACTGCGTTTATATCAAACGGTGCTTTTGAGGTGATTAAAAAGAATGTTTCATAATTCGGGGCATCGTCTAAACGATAGGAGTAGGGAAGGATAACATGAGCGGGGGTTTGAAGTTTCACAGAATCCTGGCCTTCCAGGGGTAAATGGACGGTCACCTGATCCCTCCCGTCCACAGAAAGAATGGCCCCGTAACACTCCGTTTGGGTAAAATAGGCAATTTGCACCTCCCGGTCTTTTTCCAAAGGTTTTTCCCTGTCAAGAATTTCCGAACCTTGGGGTGTCTTCATATAAAGGAAAATATCTCTGGCCGGACTTTTAATTCTCGTATCTTCCACAAAACGAGCAGGCAAAGGTAATAGAATAATTGCCGCGACGGCAGCCAGAAGAACAGGACTCAAAACCAGGAAAGTAATTATCTTTTTTCGCTTGTTCTCCAAATCTTTTCGAAAAGTTTGATAAGGATGACCTTGAATAAATTTCTGGTCCTCTGTCCGCATCTTTTCCAGTTGCTCCAAATCCTGGTAGTCCAAAATTTCCTTATGGTCCCAGTTCCCAGTACTCAGGTAATGGCAATTTATTTTTTCCAACTCCATGGGTGATTTCACAATCCGGTCTCCTTAAAGGTTCGAGCCTTTTCCTGAAAATTGCGGAGGATCTTCCTGACTCCTGATAGGGATAATTCCATAATCTCAGCGACTTCGTCCAAGGTGTGATTCTCCACAAACCGTAAGTAATAAATCATTCTTTGCCGGTCGTTCCCACTTTGAAAGAGTTTTTCGACAAAAAGCCGAGATAGAATTTCTTCTTCCATGGATTTTGAGGAATGCAGGTCTAGGATTTCCTGACTATAAACCACCTTTTTATTCCGTTTAAGAATATTGAGACATCTATTAGTACTCATGGCAAAAAGGTAACTCACTGGGGATTGGGCTTGTAAAAAATGTTGTGGATGACTCAGGAGACTTAAAAAAACATCCTGAAGGGCGTCATAGGCCGCATCTTCCCTTTTAAGAATTTTCAGGCACCGTCTATGAAGCATGGGACCATAGGTATGGTAGAGACTTTCCAAATCAATAGTCATTTTACAGCTGTCCTAAAGGGGCAGGATCCTGGGTCACTAAGTACTCTTTTTGACTTTTATCTTCGGCGATCACCGTTAAAACCCCTGGACCGGTAAAGAAAATTTGTGAAGTATAAGGAAATATCCGAGTAGAATTCCATAACACCTGAACTCCGGTGGTGGAATAATTTACCCTCAGTGAAAACTCAGGATATTCATCATACAAGGATCCATCCCATTTGGTCATTAAGATTTTATTTTCAGTAATAACACTGGAATATCCGGGATAGTATGAAACCAACTGGAAAAACGTAATTGATTTTGTATCCCGAGGCGGGCGGAGAGTTATCACTACTTCATATGTTTGAATCTTGTCGTCCAACCCTTTAACTACATAGGTCACCGGTTTAGTAAAATCCAACTTACTAACACCACTTACCTGAGGGACCCCTTCCACAGAAATCTCAATTCCCTGAAACTCAAAATTAGCTACCAAGGAACTCAGATTTAAATTGGAAGGAAGTTCTATGGTTATTTTGGTGTCGCTTTCATCCACAATTCCCATGTAATCCTTCAAAAATTCTGGGTTCTCCTGCTCGCAAAAACTGAAGCTAACCATGGATTTCTGCGTATAGGTTCCATCCCAAAATAAACAGCTGGTGAATAATAAACCCATGAGCGAAATGGTAATAAATCGAATCAATTTCAATTCCTTTTCAATCAGGTGAACTTTTAATATCTCTGCCTTAAGGACAAATCAAAAAGGAAGAAGTGTTACTTTTTTTGCTAAATTTTTCACTTTATTTTACTTTATTTCACTTTTTCAATTTTATTTTTCAAATTAAGAATCCTTCTCACCGCTCTATCCAACACCATTTGATCCAGCTCTCCTGTTTTCACAGCTCCCACGATTCTTTTCACCGAGGCAAGGGGATTCGGAGGCATGAGTACCAGATCTGCCCCGGCCAGAAGGGCTTTTAACGTTTCGTCCCCAGGTTTGAGTGTTCCTTGTACTGCCCCCATGTTCAGGGCATCGGTCATCACAAGCCCCTCATAACCCCAATCCTCCCGTAAAATCCCTGTAATTAGTTTTCGGGACCAGGGGGCCAATACGGTCTCATTTTCCAAACCCCTGATTTCCAAATGGGCCACCATAATTCCTGAGGCTTCTGCCACTGCCCTAAAAGGGATGGACTCGACAGTAAGAAAGCTCTCTGAATTCCACTTCCAAGAAGGAAGGGCGAAATGGGGATCTAAACTCACCACCCCCAATCCGGGGAAATGTTTCGCCACCGCCAAGATCCCCTGGGACTGGAGTCCCTGTACAAAGGCTGCTGCCAGGAGACCAGCGGTTTTCGGATCCGAGGAAAACGCCCGATCACCCAGGGGATTCCCCACAACCGTATCCAAATCCGCCACGGGACCGAGATTCATATTCAAGCCTAAGGCTCGCATGGAACGGCCCAAATCCCGGGCGGCAGACTCCACAGCATCAGCTCCCTTCAACCCCAACTTCCTCGCGGAAGGGAGGTTCGGAACTCCCATGGCGGGTTTCCTGCCCAGGCGGGCTACCCTGCCGCCTTCCTCGTCCGCTGCTAGAAAAAGGGGGATCTTGGAGAGGTTTTGCAGATCCTGGGTGAGCGCTCGGGTTTGTTCCGAAGTAACGAAATTTTCTGCAAAAAAAAGGATACCCCCGGGTTTGACTTCCCTGATAATTCGGGCCATTTCCTTATTGAATGTCGAGCGGCTCTTTAAATCCCCAGGTAGGGAGTGAAAGTGGGTGATCAGGATTTGACCTGCTTTCTCCTCCGGGGTCATGGCCGCCAAAGTCGACTCCACCCAGGGATCTGAAGGCCTCGGATTGGCCCCCACCGTGGCTGAGGAGCCGCATCCCGCAAAAAAAATCCCGGCGAAAACCGGGAGGAAAAGAGTTCTAAAATTCATACAAAATTATTCTTCCAGATTCAGCTGTTCAACAGCTTCTGAATCAAGGCTCCATTGTCCAAAATGCTTGAAAGACTGCGGTTGTGATGAAGCCGGGTGATGGCTTGGGCAAAGAGTTCGGTCACATTGGCACTGGAATACCAGGGACGACCCAGAAGCTCTTCTTCGTGGTAAACGGCGTTGGTTCCTATTATTTTTGTGAAGAGACCTTCCGCATAGGCATCGTCAAAATACTTGATGGCGTCTCCGGAAAATAATGGAAGACTGACGGCAGCGATAATATCCTTCGCCCCCATATCCCTCAGAAGTTTAAAAGCCTTGATAAAAGTTCCACCGGTGCCCAGCATATCATCCGCCATGAAGACAGTCTTTCCTGTCACATCACCTAGAAGCTTGGTGGTGGTAATGTTGCTTTCTCCTGCCTGGCTAACCTTGGAATAATCCCGCTCCTTATAAAGTAAGGCCAAGGGACGTCCGAGGGCGCTGGCATAGAATTTATTCCGATCCACAGCACCCGTATCCGGGGAAACCACCACGATATCAGGATTTTTCAGGTCGATAAGTTCTTTCAGTTTTCGAAGAATTTGATAACTGCCGTGGAGGTTCTCCAACGATAGTCTTCTGAAGGTGTTTTCAATTTCTTTGGAATGAATATCCAGGGTAATAATCCGGGTCACACCCATATTCTCCAGAATGCGCCCCACGCGGCTGGCTGTCAGCCCCTCCCTTCCCTTTTTTTTGTGTTGACGGGCATAGGGATAGGAGGGAGTTACCACGGTGACGGACTCGCAGCCGGACTGAAAAGCGGCGTCCACGGTGGTGATCAGGGCAAATATATGATCATTCACCGAGTTGATCACCTTTTCATTGGTTCCGGGGAATTTCATGGGGTAATGATTTTCCAAATCTTGGATAATGAACAGATCCATACCCCGGACCGAATCCCCTATCTCCGCTTTAAACTCCCCATTGGCAAACCGGGTAAACGTAGTAGGGATCAGCAGTTCAGGTATTCGATAATTTTTTATATTATTTGTGGCCGATGCGTCGGAAGTGTGAAGATCCAGATCAAAATTGATGTTCTGGGCAACCTCTTCCTGGGTGATATGATAGGCATGGGAAAGTGCAGCCACTTTCTTTTCCCAACGCCGCCGGTAAAGCCGGCGTAGATGAGTGATAATCTCCTGTGCGAAGACTTTTCCTCCCGGACATGCAATGATCCCCAGGGTCGTAGGACGGTTAATACTCATGGTTTACCTCGGCCCAGAAAAGATACCAGATAGGCCTGGATAGGTCAATAAAGGACTCCCTATCCCAAGACAGGATTCCATCGAATTTTGAACAAAAAAATGGGGGGCTTCCCCCCCGGGCTAATTCGTTTTATATTGTTTGCTTAGATGCTTCTCTAGACCAATACGTTATTAGGAGACCTCCATGAAAAAATTCTTACCCTTGTTAGCCTTTACTGCCCTATTCTTCGGCTGCCAACCCGATGCGGCCAAAGCCCCCGATCAGCTCCGCACCGCAGTGTTCATTCCCGGCAATTTGGCAGGAAGTCCCATTTATGAAATGATGGATTCCGGAGTGCGCAAGGCCGCCGCCGAGATTCCCACCATCACCGTAAAAACCATCGAGGGAGGCTTTAACCAGGCCACATGGGGCGAGCAGATGACCGCTTTGGCCGCCAGCGGTGAATACGATCTCATCGTCACCGCCAACCCTGCCATGCCGGAAATTGCTGCCCAAATTGCCCTCTCGTTTCCAAATCAAAAATTCCTGTGTCTCGAAGGTTATATTGAAAATGTCCCCCAAATCGCTGGGGTGATGTACAACCACCGGGAACTAGGATTTCTCCTGGGAGCCTTCGGAGCTAAACTTACGGAAATAAGAAAAGGTTCAGCCGTCATCGGCCTCATCGCCGGACAAGAATATCCGGTGATGAATAATGCCATTCTTCCCGGTTTCCAGGAAGGTTTCAATCTTTTATACCCCAGCGGGACGGTGGATTTTAGAGTGGTGGGGAATTGGTACGATGCAACTAAGGCTATAGAACTGTCCAAGGCCATCTACAGGTCTGGAGCACAGGTCATCCTGCCCATCGCTGGGGGAGCAAACCAAGGGGTTCTTACAGCCGCTAAAGAAGAAGGCAAGTCCGTACTTTGGTACGATACCAACGGCTATGATTTAGAGCAGGGAGTCGTCATGGGTTCCGGACTCATCCGTCAAGACAAAGCCGCCTACGAAATGGTGGTCGCCGCCGCTCAAGGCAAACTGCCCTTCGGTATCTCCAAAGTCGTCGGGTTAAAAGAAGGCTACATTGGATTCAACAACCAAGATCCCCTGTTTCTGGAGCTGGCCCCCATGGAATTACGGAAATTCATTTCTGACCTTCAAGATGAGTTCATCCAAGGCAAGCGCGCCCTCCCCATGATTTTAAACTAAGGAATCCTCCCCGGTGGCATCTCCTCTTTTAAAAGTGGTCGACCTGAGCTTTGGATTCGACCCCAAAAAGCAGGTGGTGGACCGGGTGAGTTTTTCGTTAAGTTCTGGGGAAATTTTAGGCATCGCTGGGGAAAATGGTGCGGGGAAAACGACCTTGGCCCGTCTGATCGCCGGGGAACTCACCCCCGGATCAGGCACCATCAACCTTTCCAGCCATAAAGTCTCCCTGGTTCCCCAACACCCCGTGCTTTCCCCGGACCTATTCCTTTGGGAAAACATTCTCCTGGGAAGGGAAGAAACCCAGCTATTTCAACCCTTTTCCCAGAAAAAATTAGATCAAAGACTGACACAAGCCGCCGAGAGTCTGGGTTTTACCCTGAACTTTCACCAAAAAACCGCCGGACTTTCCGCCAGTGTTTTACAGAAAGCTGCTCTTACCGGAGCCCTTTTAAATCATCCATCGCTTTTGATCCTGGATGAACCCACCTCATCCCTCCATCCCACCGAAGCCCGGGCATTGTTAGAAACCGTGAGAACCCTGGCATCCCAACAGGGTCTTGGAATCATCCTCATTAGCCATAGGTTGGAGGAATTGTTTTTCCTTTGTGATCTAATCCTGGTGCTTCAAGAGGGGAAAATCCTGGCCCAGGTTCCCAAAAAAGACTTTACCATCCCAGTCCTTTCTGCCCTCATGCTCGGGACCGCCGCCCCCCTACCCCGAGAGAAGCCGTCTGTAAATATCCACGAAATCCCGGTGTTGAGCCTGAAAAACGTTTCCAGCATTTCCCAGGGAAGATCAGCGTTGAAAAACATCACCCTGGATCTCTACCCCGGTGAGATTTTGGGCCTCGCAGGGATTCGGGAAGAGGGCTTGAGTCAGCTGGAGGATATTATTTCTGGTCTGGTTCCCTGGACTTCGGGGGAGATTTACCTTCAAGGAAGGCCCTTGGCACCGGGGAAACCAAAACTCACCCGGCAGAAAGGACTGGGGTACGTCCCCGCAGATCGCATGAACCGGGGTTCTGTTCCCGAGGCCAGCCTACTGGAGAATATTATCCCCCATCAGGTGGAAACCCTGAGTCCGGGGGGATTCCTCCATCAAAAGCACACCCTTCCTTTCTTCAAAAAAATGCAAACTCTCCTTTCTTTTGAAGGGCATCCCCACCAAAAATTGCAGGAACTTTCCGGGGGGAATATCCAGAGGCTCATCCTTTCCAGGGAATTTGAAACGAACCCCGAGGTACTCCTCCTTTCTGAGCCCAGTTGGGGTCTAGATCTGAAATCCCGCAGAGTCCTCCACGACATACTCCGGGATATCCGCTCCCAAGGGAGAAGTATTCTTTTACTTTCCAGCGATCTGGGAGAACTACTGGATCTCTCAGACCGCCTGGGAGTCCTCCA
The DNA here is from genome assembly GCA_964624355.1 of uncultured Spirochaetales bacterium. Classification (GTDB taxonomy): domain Bacteria; phylum Spirochaetota; class Spirochaetia; order JABEVK01; family JABEVK01; genus CAZUXL01. The sequence goes on along the minus strand of CAZUXL010000082.1, from coordinate 8,078 downwards.
TGGGGGGGCGCTAACAGCCCTTAAACCGGTACAAGAATGGACTGCCGCCGACCTGGACTTGGCCATTTTGGGTGCACCATGAACCAAAGAATCGGTTTTCAAGATTTGAAAGCCCCCCTGCTCGCCTTGGGGATATCTCTGGGGTTGGCCACAATTCTCCTCCCACTCCTGGGAGCCTCTCCTGGTAAAGCCTTGTTTTCCTTTTATTTCGGCCCCTTTACCCAGGTGTACTTTTGGGGAAACCTCCTTAATCAAGCCGCCCTCCTGACCCTAACCGGTTTGGGTGTGGCCTTGGCATTCCGGGCGGGTAGTTTTAACCTGGGGGGCGAGGGACAGACCTACCTCGGGGGCTTGGGGGCCGCAGCCCTGGGTTTGAGCCTTTCTCCCGATCTAGGGTTTTGGGGGATTCCCCTTATTCTCCTGGCGGGGGCTTTTTCCGGATTTCTACCGGCCCTGGGTTCGGGGATTTTAAAAAAACACTGGGGAGTGGACGATCTCATCACCACTTTCCTCATTTCCGCCGCTCTCCTACCATTAGTAGATGGTCTCATCGGAAATCCCTGGATGAAAGATGCCCATTCCTACCTGATCCGGTCCAGGGTTCTAGATCCAGCCTTCTCCTTGCCAGTCTTAGCTCCCCCTTCCAACCTCCACTGGGGGACTCTTCTTATATTCCCCCTGATTTTAATTATTTTCCTGGGGCTTTTTTATACCCCTTGGGGATACCGGTTTCGCATGACCGGACAAAATAGACTTTTCGCCAAATACTCCGGGATCGAAACCCGGGGCTTCGATCTCTGGCCCCTGGGGTTTTCAGGGGCTCTCCACGGCTTGGCTGGGGCTTTGGCGGTTTTAGGGGTTCATCACGCCATGATCCAAAGCTTTTCCTTCGGATTGGGGTGGAATGGGATCTCTGTGGCCCTAATGGCCAGGAACCACCCACTTTTGATCCTCCCAGCGGCCTTGATATTATCCTGGTTGGACCAGGGAAGCCGGGCAGCGGTGATTCAAGCCCAATTCCCTTTCGAACTGGGAGCCCTTCTCCAAGCTGTGATTCTTCTGTTCATCACGTCCAACTTTTTTAAGGGGAGGAAAGGCTGATGGGATGGGAAATGATGGTGGTTCCCTTCCTGCTTGCGGGATTGGGAGGATTGCTGACAGAAAAAACAGGTCAACTCAATATTGCCTTGGAAGGTGCCATGGGCTTGGGAGCCTTTACGGCAGCGGCTCTTTTCATCGCCACGGGTTCCTGGCTGCTAGGAATCCTGGGAGCCCTGATATCCGGATCTCTGGCAGCCTGGATTCAAAGTCTCATCCTCCAAAAGTTCAAAACAAATATATTCATCACCGGTCTAGGTTTCAACCTCCTCCTGCCCGCCCTGGCTGCCCTCCTCTCCCAGGTTTTCTACGGGACCAAAGGAAGCCTGAGGATCCCCCCCATGGAGGGACAGACCTGGGCAGCCCAATCTCTGGGAATCCTATCTTTAGTGCTCATGATGGGTCTGTGGCAGCTTTTAGCCAGAACCCCCTGGGGACTTCGCTTGAGGGCCAGTGGAAGCGCCCCGGCCTTAGCCCGAATAAGGGGGATTCCCGTGGAAAAGTATCAAATGTTGGCCTTGGTGATCTCCGGGGGACTCTCTGCCCTAGCAGGTGCCCACCTGGTGATTCGTCTGGGGGCCTATCTTTCAGGGTTAAGTGCCGGGAGGGGATGGATAGCCTTAGTCGCCCTGTACTTGGGAGCCCGGCACCCCTTGGGACTTTTCGTGGCAGCTTTGGTCTTTGCGGGTTCAGAAGTATTGAGTCAAAATCTCCCGGGATATTTCACCGTTCCCGAAGCCGTGGTTCTAGCCCTACCCTATCTCATCACCCTGGGAGCCCTGGTGGTTTACAGTATCCTGACCAGAAAGGCCCAATTAAACCGGGACTTAAAGTAAGTTCCGACTCCATTGGCAGTAGTGGACATCGATGTATTTTCCAAATTTGAACCCCACCTCGGTTAGGGTTCCCTTAATGACAAACCCAAAGGCCTCGTGAAGGGCTAAGCTGACCGGATTATCCTCGGCTATACGACTGATGATGGTATGGATGTCAGTGGTCTGGGCATGGGTAATCACAGCCGCTAAAAGCAACCGTCCCAATCCCTGGCCCCTAAAATCCTCATGAATGTAAAGACTGTCTTCCGCACTCTGGTAGTAAGCACACCGATCGGAAAAGGCACTTAAAGACGCCCACCCCACCACCTTGCCTTCCCGAAGGGCCACAAAAATAGGAAGCCTGTCATTGTGGGAATTCCACCAGGGAATCTGATCTTCCCAGGTTTTTTCCTCCGTGTCGAAGGTCGCCGTGGTTCGCAGGATAGCCTGATTGTAAATCTCCACAATGGCGGGAAGATCTTCCTTTTTAGCCCGCCGGACTGTTGCGGTTGAGAGCTTATTATTCTCCATGGGTCAATTCATCCAAGGCTGTTTCCACGGAGGTTTTCAGGCTTTGGGTGGAATGGGTAAAGTCAGCCAGCCAGCGACGGAGTTTGTCCAACCCCAGGTTTCCAGCCCCTCCGACCAGGGTTCGGTTGGCAATGGTATCCTTGGGATCCCTGGTGGCCAATTT
>CAZUXL010000082.1:0-5371 GCA_964624355.1 uncultured Spirochaetales bacterium | reverse complement strand
GCGGATTTTCCCCGGGTGAGTTCCAGCCCGTCGGGATTTTTTTTCTGGGGCATGATGGAACTTCCCGTGGTCAACTCCAGGGGAAGGGTGAAATAGCCAAATTCCGGGAGGGAAAATAAAATAAGTTCCTGGGCGAGCTTAGATAGGGTCAGACCTACCTGGTCCAGGGCATCGAGAATAATGGACTCGTACTTCCCCCGGGAATTATTCACATATAGTACATTGTTCTGAACCTTGGCAAAGCCTAAAAGAGAACTGGTTAATTCACGGTCCAAAGGCAGGGGAACTCCGTAACTGGCGGCGCTCCCCAGACTCCCCTGGTTAAACAGATCCAAAGCCTGTCGTACCAGGGCTCCATCGTCCAAAAGCTCTTCTGCAAAAGCCGCCGCCCAAAGCCCCACGGAGGAGGGCATTCCTGTCTGAGTGTGGGTGCGCCCCGGCATGGGAACACCCTGGTTTTTTTCAGCAAAATTCGCCAATGCCTTAACTAAAGTCCCCAGATTTTCCAAAATTCGCAGAAGTTCACCCCGGCCAGCCACGCGCAATGCAGTGATCACCTGGTCATTGCGACTACGCCCTGTATGGATCTTTTTCCCCGCTTCTCCACAGAGTTCCCAAAGTCGGTTTTCAATCGCCGTATGACAGTCTTCATCAGAACGCTGGATCACCAATTCCCCACTGGCGAATTCTTCCATAATCTGGAGCAATCCCGCCTTGAGATCCTTAAATTCACCCTGGGTTAAAAGACCAGCCTTTTCCAAGCCCCGGGCGTGGGCTAAGGAGGCCAAACAGTCGGAAGGAAGGAGTCTGTTATCCAATTCCGTGTCCCGACCAACAGTGAACTCTTCCAATAGTGCATGGGTGCTATAATCTTTTTGCCAAAGTTTGGACATGGGTGCTCCTAGTGTCCTCTTTTTTTAGCCTTTGTAGAAAATCCTGTCAATAAAGCTCGGGTTTACTTTCACTCCGCTCTCCATTAGAATGCACCCATGGCCATCACCCGAAAAGCATTGACTGCGATCAAAAATTTATCCCGGAAAAAAGATCGGGATGAATCTGGCTTTTTTACCGCCGAGGGGATAAAAGTGGTGGAGGATCTCCTTCTCGCAGGATTCCAACCACAAAAGTTATTGACCACCGAAGACTTTATTCCGGATTCAGAACTCTTTTCCGGAGTGAGAGAAGTCATTGATCCCAAGGAAATGGAAAGGATATCCGCTTTGGACTCCCCCTCACCGGTGTTGGCGGTGTTTAAAAAACCCTTGGAATGTCCCACCCAGCTCACCGAGGGAGGACTGAGTTTAGTCCTGGATGATATTCAGAATCCGGGTAATCTAGGAACCATCTTCCGCACCGCCGAATGGTTCGGCGTTCAACAGATTTTCTGTAGTACCGGATGCGCTGACCCCTTCGGACCAAAAACTGTTCAAGCAGCCATGGGTTCCCTGGGAAGAGTGGCTACCACCACCATAGACCTAGTTAAACTTCTGGAACAAGCACAAAAATTATCCCTCCCCGTGTATGGGGCCTTTTTAGAAGGAAGAAACGTCTACCAGGTTCCTCTTCAAAACCGGGGGGTTTTAGTTTTAGGAAATGAAGGCCGGGGTATCAACCACCTCCTGGAAAATCTCATCACCACAAAACTTCACATTCCCTCCTATGGGAAAAGTAAAATGGAGTCCCTGAACGTGGCCATGGCCGCAGGCATCCTTCTGTCGGAGTTCCGAAGGAAACAGTAGGGGCGATTTCACCCACACTCCGGCCTAAATCACCGGCGCTCCGGAAAAATCACCGGAAACAAAGAACATTTAATCCTATGACTTTATCCTTGTGTTGCCTAACCGTTGCATACACTTGGGCAAGCACTGGCTGGAGATCCTTTACGAGGGAATAAGCCCTTTTGAACTCCTCGGTACTAAAAACCCTGGGCATGATGTCCGGGTGTTGGGTCACGGCTTGATGGGCCTGGTCCACGAAGGGAAGGAGAGTGTTCCCCGCCTACACCAGACCTTGTATCTCCTCAGGCTGGAGAGAAACTAAAAAATCCAGATGATTCCGAATATCCGTCAGCTTCTGCTGGATATCCGCTTTTTTTCTGCGCTCAAGGACGCAGAAACCAAATTTTGTATTGCCACTTTGTACCTCCAAACGTTTCTATAGCCCACCGGAGGGCTCTTTTATTTTGGGTTAGAGATCAAAGCAGGATGTTTTCACTGAAGTCAGAATACACCAACCCCCACTTTGTGTCTTGGCGCCTTAGGGTGATATCGTTTCTTCGAATCGCCAAGAAAATTTCACGCAAAGCCGCCATGACCCAAAGGAAGAAAAGTCCAATCCAATTCTCTCCCCCCCCTTGCGCCATTGCGCCATTGCGTGAAACCTCTTTCTTGGTCTTAGAGTTACGAAATATTTCGCACAAGGAAATCTCCGGGAGAAGAGGAAAAATTCATGAAAAATCTGCCCTACGACGAATTATTCACAGGAAACAAAAAAAGCCAGACCGACGCATAGCACTTGTCTGGCTCATCTAGAATGTTCGTCTTCCCTATGGCCTTTTATTTTCCAAGATAGTGAGTACACCCTTTTCCATATTCGGGACCGCAATCAATCGGCTGGCTGTGGATACCCCCAAATCGGCGGTGCCTTTTTTGCCGGACCAGAAAAGAGCGGGCACATCGTTTTCCACGAGATATATCTTTCCACTCTGATAATCCGATACCAAAAGTCCCCTTGGGACAAGATTCGCCACCCCATCCAAGGAGCCTTGCAGGGAGGATAATTTTTGCAGAATCTCCGGACGGGCGGGGTCTAAACTCCAAAGTTGCCCTGGTCCTTTGGCTCCCCGAAATTGAGCCAGAACCAATCTTTGACCATCCCACCACAGGCCATTCGGACCACCCAGCTCCGGGATTTTAAGCCACTGGGCACCACCATTTTCCGTTACAAGAAAGAGTGCTCCCGCCTGGGTATCCGACACGACTACCCCATAGCCCGGCAGGTGTACCAGATCGTTCAGAAACTTGGCTCCGGGAAGCGAGACAATACGGATGATCCGAGGACCAGTGGGATCTATTTCCACAACCCTGTCAACATCAGCGACAAATAATCTTCCCTCGGACCAGCAAAGTCCTTTGGGGGCGTTTAGTCCTTCCAGCCATTTTTGATGCGGCTCATTTCCCATTTCGTTGACGAGGGAAAGATAGCCCCTTCCGGACTTTTCCGTCGGTCCCCCTGGTCCCACATTGGATACCAACCAGGCTCTTTTTTCCTCCCAATATAAAGCTGACTCGGGTTTTTCAAAGCCCCCAAGCTCAACCAAAACCTGTTGGGCTAGGAGCTGAGAATTCCCCGATGTGACCAGGGCTAAAACAAAAATCAATTTATTCATAAGGTTCCTCTGGATTCCATTTAACACTGTGGGAGTTTTTTAGTTTTGCCCCAAGGTTCAATTTCTTTGCATGCCAGTCCTTTTTTCATCCTCGGGAGAATAACCCCAATACTTTCTGTAAGCCTTTGAAAAGTGGCTCAGGTTACCGAAACCACACCGATTGGCTGTCTCGGTTACGTTATACTCCCCTTGTTTTAACAGCGATTGGGCCAACATCAGTTTACGGCTTAAAAACCACCGCTGCGGTGCCTGTCCATAGACTTGATGAAAGTCCCTTTTAAAGGCGGAGAGACTACGACCGGCCAAGCGGGCCAAATCTTCCACTTCAAGCCCTCTGGTCACATTTTCTTCCACCACTTCCCTTAAACGGGGAAGGAGGGAACCTCCCCTATATAATTCCGAAAGATTCCTTTGCCCTTCCTCGGTTTGAGCTAAAAGCCAAAAAATCTCCTTAATTTTTCCCAGAACCAAGCTGGGTGGAAAGAGTTTCTGATCTTGGAAATAAGGTGGAATGGTTTGAAATAGAGTTATCAAATGAGCCTCGGGGGTGAATACCCAAAATTGAGGAGCCTTCAGAACGGAAGGAGGTGAATCCACCGATAGAGACAAATCCCGAAAAACTTCTAAAAGTACTTGGTCATCAAAATAGAAGAGAAGAGATCGAAATATTCCGTTTTCTGGAAATGTCTCAGAAAAAAGATGATCGCCTTTAGCCGCCAAAAAACCTTGCCCGGGGTTCAAAACCAGATCCCCTTCAGGACGATGAACAATTTTTATACCTTCGATTATATATACCAACATGGTATTCGTAAGAAAGAGTGAGACCTCATGGTATTGAGTCCGGGTGGTGTAGTCGCAAAAGATAATTCCGTCCCTGTGGGTTGTCAATTCCCATCGCTCAGTAGTTCGGGGAACCACAAACGGGAGTGTTTGTTTCATGACCTCAGAATGCCCAAATCTCGCCGGCTTGTCCAGGGAGGAGTAAGGAAAGAGGGGGAAGTTCACTCCGCTCTTTTCTTGGCGTCTTGGCGCCTTGGCGTGAAGACCTCCCTTGATTAAAAGGGCCTTTCTCTGATACCTTGCCCCCCGGCCGGTAGCGGCGCTCTTCTTGTTAGGAAGGCACCCGGCTAATCAAAACCGCGGCGGTCGCAGTTCTCCGCCTGATCAAAACAAGGAGTCAAAATGACATCCCCTTTAACTTCTCCCCAAGAGGACACTTCCCTCATCACCCGTACTGCCATCGTCGTACTGGCCGCCTACCTGGCAGTCCAGATGATCTCCGATGTGGCCAGTCTCAAAATTGGAACCATCTTCGGTCTCGCCGTGGATATGGGAACCTTTCTTTACCCCCTGACCTTTACCCTCCGGGATATGGTTCATAAAACCCTGGGGAAAAAAGCCGCCCAAACCATCATTGTTACCGCTGCGGGGATCAACCTCTTCATGGCCCTCTATCTCATGTGGTCCGCCAGCTTCCCCTCGGATGCCTTCTGGGACAGTGAATCCATTCCTGGAACCTCCATGCACGCAGCCTTCGCCGCTGTTCTGTCCCCCATGTGGCGGATTGTCTTGGCTAGTATTGCGGCGGAATTGATTTCAGAGCTTTTGGATACGGAAATTTTCCATCGGGTAAGAAAGGCTTGGATGAAAAAATACGGGGAAAAGCGTCAATGGATGGCGGTTTTGATCTCCAACTCCATCAGCGTTCCCACGGACAATCTTATATTCTGCCTGGGAGCCTTTGCATTTACCAACTCTTGGGAAATTGTTTGGGGCATCTTTATTGTGAACCTGGTTACCAAGTTCGCCATGACCCTCATCAGTCTCCCTGGAATCTATCTTACTCCTGGGCGTCGAGAAGACAATTAGGGAGAGGCGTAAGAACCTCCCGGAGACAAGCAGGACAACAATTCTCCGGGGGGAGTCCTGGAGAAAGCCCCCCTGAACCCTCACAAAATTCCGCTCCTGGTCTTTTTATCAAAA
>CAZUXL010000081.1:0-16499 GCA_964624355.1 uncultured Spirochaetales bacterium | reverse complement strand
GAGGTCCCTGTGGGAGGGCTGACTATCCTTTGACAGGAAAAAGAACCTTGGTTGCTTTTTCGGTTTGGTCGCGGAGGGGGTGGGATTCCTAGATGTTTTAAACATATTGACAATAAAGATAACAAAAGCTATGTTTCGTGACAATATTAATTATAAGGAGAATAGAAATGAAAAAATCTATTTTGACTATTGCGTTGATTTGCGGGATGGCCCTTCTGGCTGGTGCTCAGGACATTAAACTTTCAGCCGGTGCGGGTGTGAACTTTCAACCCAACAGCCTCAACTTGAAAGCGGAGCAGAGTCCGGTTATCATGGAATATGGACAAAATGCCACGTCTTTAGGAATTAACGCCTTTTTCGACGCCACCTACGCTGTGGTTAACGTTGAATACGCGACCCAGCTTGGAAAATCAAAAAACAAAAGTTCAGCATCAGGCTATCCTGGTGCAACTACGACAGAAACAGAACAAGAAACAAACTATACCTACCTGAATATTGGTTTGTTGGGAAAATTCCCCATCACCGTCGCTCAGGGAATATCCGTATTCCCTCTCCTAGGTGTTGAATACGACCTGAACCTGGGTGCTAAGGATAAGGAAACAAAGAAGGATGACCAAAAGGCCGATCTTAACGACTTGTTCGTGGTAGCCGGTGTGGGTGCCGATATCGGTTTGGACAGTGTGGTCAAGGGGCTCTACGTTAGACCCCTGGCAACCTTTGGTTATAACCTCACAGGCGTAGCAACTGATCCTTCAATTACTAAAAACTTTACAGGTTGGACCATAAGCGGTGTGAGTTACAAAATGAACCTGGGTGTCAACGTAGGATTTACTTTCTAAGAAATTGAATGATTTTGTCTGCGGCAATTGCTATAATGGCAATTGTTCAGACATAATTTATAAGATGGATGATAGAACAGGTTAGCTAGGGGTTCTGATGAAAAAATTGCGCCACTTTTTTACTGCTATACTAATTGTCCTAGCCTTTTTAGGGTGTGCTTCTCCCGCGGCTCCTCAGGAAGTGGGGATATTAACCAGTAAGGTAAGTGGTATGGTCTCTTCAGGGTCTTGGACCTTTGTGTCCGGATTTGCCACCACAAGTTCCACAGATTCAACCAAATGGACCATCAAACTCTACAGTTCCCAACCCGTACTTAACCCTCAAGCGCCTTGGACTTCTGGATCTTACAGCGATACTCAGGTTCCCATGGTTTATTTTTCCATTCCCAAATCGACCGCTTCATCCTCTTATACGATTACAACCTTTGGTTCCGGTCAAACAACCCCACCCGCACTGGGAGTGTATGCCTACGTTAATGGGTTTGATTTTCTGTCCTTTGACAGCGGTACCTTACAGATAACAAAAGTTGAACTGGATACGGGTATGATTCTTGGAGGATTTAAGGGTCAGACCTCCGACGGTAAAAGTTCTTTAAATGGGAGTTTTTCCATTCCCATGGACCCGGCCTCACAACCGTAATATCAAGAAAATCATTACTCCCCTCTTCATGGCCCCAGTAGGATTACGGTAATGGTATCTGTGAAAGAACCTGGGGATGGCAGTTCCAGATAGGGACGTACCAAGGCCTTCAATGCATAGAGGGTGGGCGTTCCAAAACTTGTGGTTCCTCCCGTGGCAATTGGTGTTTGAACTCCAGATAACAGGGTGAATATCCCTCCGTTGATTAGAAGTGAGTAAGGTAGCAAACTCCCATCAGTAGAATTTATCAGGGCTCCCCCATTGGCGGAACTCAGAGCCAGATTATAGGAAATGTTAGACCTCACCAGGATGTCCGCATTTATTTCCACGTCTGGATTTAGGGTAACAAAAGCTAAGGATACTTTCGTATTTTTTAGTACAAAGATATTTCCACTGGGTACTACGGATACATCATGAAACGTGCCTACATTGACGCTCAAGGTAAAAATTACGGAATCCACCACGATTCCTAAATTTCCAAAGGTTCCAGCGTAAAGATCTGCTTGAAGGGTGATGGTGATCGTCCCCGGCGCAGGCATGCTTAAGGGAGAGACTCTAACCTCATAGAACAGGGTAATGCGGTCATTTCTCATGGAGAGGGGGGGGAAGAGATCGGTTAAAACTTCCCCACTACTGGCGGCAATTCCAGTCACCGTGAGCCGGGAATTACTATTCGGGTCGAATAATCCATAGTCCAAGGAAGAGGCTCCGGGGCCGGTGATGGGAAATCGGGAAAGTTCGGTGAAAATTACGGAAATAGGACCTGAATACCGGTTACTTTTTACAATGACTTTTCCAGTGGATAGGGTTTCCTGGAGGGGCGAGTACGTGGCCCGGGGATCGTTGGGAACTTGGGGAATGAGGGGCGTCTGGGCTGTGAGTACAGAATTAGAACAAGCCCCGAATATTAGAAAACACAGACACTTTACAAAAAGAGAGTTCATGGTTTTTCTCCGATTTCCTGGGTTATCATTTTCAAATCACCCAGGTCAATTATGCTCAGTCCTTCACCGGAGAAGGAAAAATTACTTATACCTTTCCCACTCCAAACGATCGAATAATCACCAAAATCGACTCCATAGCATTCAAAAATTCCTGCTTCGTCGGTGAATGTGGTTCCCACAGGAATTAACAAATCATTACTCATGAATACCTTCCCAATTTGACCGGAGACCATCAGCCCCTTAGGATCTATTAGCCGTCCTTTAAATGACTGAACCGGGGCGGATGATATTTCCACCACAGTCCCCGATCGATAGGTAGGTTCTAATTTGATATTCTCAGGAAAAGGTCTAACTTCAGGGAGACTGTCAGGCATTTCTACTCGGGCATAAACCGGAACATAGGATTGAAATCCTGGGGCTAAAGCTGGTTTCCCCCCGGTACTAACGACCTCTTGTCCATTGGGGGGATGAAATACCAGGGGAAGGGTGCCAAGGTTTTTTCCGGGAACCAGAAAGACAAAAGCCTCAGGAAGCCCATTTAAAAATCCAAAATAACCTCCTGTAAAAGCGAGAGTACTGGCGGCTCTAAACTCGAACCAAACTTGATTTTCATCCATCTCCACCGATTGGGTTAAGTTGGACGAGGCAGAGAGAATTATGGATTCTCCCAAATAGTTTCCTGACAAACTTACATCTCTGCTCACAGTATTTTGTGTTAAAATTCCTGATTCCCTCAGGGTAAGGTTGACACTATCTTTAGTATCCAAGGGGAACCTCAGCTCCAAAGATTCATTTTTGTCCAGAATGTTCTGCTGATAGAGAAGGTTATTTCTATTTTCCTGAACGAGGGAAAATGAAAACGATAGCCGAGGTTCGAAACCCCGATTAGAATGCCAGTCCGTTCCACCGAAAATTGTAAAAGAGCCAAGACTAAATACGGGAAAAAAGATTCCCAAGGATAGGGAAGAACTTTGCAGGACGCCATCAAAAAACCGCGCAAGGGAATAAGCTCCCAATGTGCCAAGTTTAATGGGAAGCGCCTGGGTTATTTGAGAAGAAATATTAATATTCTCTGAGGCATTTCTTAAAGGGTCTTGGGTGGAATTAAAAATCTGTGAGCGATATTCCAAAGATAGTCCCATCTTAGGGATTAAGGGAGAACCGGGAAAGGCCAATTGCCAGTCCAGGCGGCTGGCAAACCCAGGAGATGTAAACCTTGTGTAGGGCATGGATATTGCCCCCGTAATCCCAAAACTTCCCAAGGGAGAGGCCCAAAGAAGCGAGCCGCCGCTTGAGAAATATTCAAAATCGGTGGAGGCGTTTTCTCTGATTTCCAAAAATGGAGTGAGTCCCAAGGAGAACTTATTCAACAGAAAAGGTTTAGTAAAATTTTGCCTATCCCATCCAAAATTAACAGAATACTCTGTTTCACCCACTGACAGGAGCTTACCATCGGCAGGGACTATCAGGTCCAGGCTTTTCTGTTCACCACCCGCTTCGCGAATGTGCAATTTTAGATTGTTGAGGCCCGTATCCAAGGGCAAATCGGTTAACTTGTAGGATCCCGCAGGCAGATGGAAGTTATTTAACTTGACGCCGTTTATTTCCAGCAGGAGATCGGACGGTCGGGGAAGAAGGATTTCACTCACCAGGGATTGCCCGGAGTAGATTCTTTTTCGGGGGCCGATTCCGTTGGTGAAGCCCATTCCCACCAAATTCACCGGGTTAAGAAATATACCCGTGGGGGGATTTATGGTGCCCAAATAAGCTCTTGCGCCGATGGTGGGGAAATCATAGGAAATTAAGATGGATTTAAGATTGATGGATGGGGTAGTGTTATAATTTATTCCCAGGGCACCCTCCACCACAAAATCGAAAATTCTAATTGCGGGCGTCAGGTTTAAATCCGCTTCCAATGAGGGTTCATTTAGTCTACCAAAATTATAGGCGGGAGTTAGAATTAGGGAGGTTCCCATCAAGACGGAAAAAATATTGGGGGCAATGTAGTATCCGTTTTTTGGTTCCACAACTTTAATGGGTTCGCTCAGATCTTGGGAAGTCATGATTGCAGGAGAAAGCGTAAAGGATAAGCTCAGGGTGGAGGAATTATATATAAGTGATATACCTTTTTGACCAAGATCTTGGGTCGTGATAAGAGTTTTTTCACGGGTTATGGATTGCAGTAGCTCCGGTTTTACCTCATTCCTCAGTACTAGGAAAACGGAATCACTGGGTATCAGGGGTGATTGATTTTCATCCAGATAAAATAATAGAGTTCCACCGGAAATATTGTTAACATAGACGTCTGCCAAGGATTGTTCTAATTCCAACAAATTATATTCAGAGAATAAAAATTGACTCCCGTTCATCAATAAAAAAAATACAAAAACAGGAAAGGAAGACTTCATAATGCTAATACTCTGAATTGAAAGTCATCCTGGATACATAAGACTTTCCGATTTCAGCCTGGGAATGGGGAATAAATATTTTAAATACGCTTCCAGGAAGATAATTGGCCCCGGAAATAAATTTTAATTCTTCTCCTTTTAAAAGGAGTTCGTTCCCTACCGAAAGGGTGACGAAAATTATAAGATTTTCGGCTATGACGTGTTTTGTTCCTAGGTTGGTAATTACCAAATGGAAGCCTTTGTCATTCTTGGGATTCGTTCCGCCGGTTACTATGCAAAGGAGTTCTTCTTTAAAGGTTTCATCGCCCACGTAAACAGAAGCTCCGTATCGAAACATGACTTTAATTCCGGAGCTGTCAGAGTCAACAGATTCAAGTGAAATATTTTCAGCCATGAGACGGAAAGATTGCTCGCTGGAAAGAGTCGTGGAACCTTTCCATTGTACTTTTACCGAGGCGCCGGAGTTGGGTTCCACGATCACTCGCCGGGGATAAATATTAAATAAATCGCTGGCGTCCTTGTTGATTTCTTTTCCATCGGGGCCGGTTGACCGTGTTAAAATAAGTAATCGCACTGCTAAGATGTCTGCACCTTCGTTCAGGATTTCAAAATTTTTAATGCTTCCGGGGCCGGAGGGGTCTAGGTGGGAAAACATGGGCTGCAAAGTAAAGGAAAAGGCAGAAGTGGACAGGAATGGGAGGATGGCAATTAAAAAAAATCTGACAAACCTGTTCACTTCATACCTCCTATTTAGCAAGAATTGTAAATGTGAGAACATCTGTATATATGGACTCGTCCAAGAAAGAACTCGAACCTGTGTAGGAAATGGTTACATCCTTGGAAACACCCACAGCGGAAGTTTTAGCGGACATATTAGAAATTTCCGCAGGAGCGCCAGCTACAAAAACCACGGCGGCGCCGCCGTATTTAATAGTATAAGCGAGGGTATCCACCGTCTCGATGCTGCGGAATGATGGTGTGGACGAGGCGGTAGCAGCGGCACTTGCGGAGCTGAGGGTCACGGTATATCCGGCCTTCTTATTACTTCTTTCCACCACAGTACCAACTTTTTGATCGGTGACGTCCGTGGAAAGAAGAATGGTCGCCGCTGTCGGCTCCGTGGTCACAGTAATTTCAAGGATAATAGGCTGATTACCCGATAAACTTATGCTGCCTGTGGTAGCAGCCTGGGCATTTAAGGCAAACAATAACCCGATGATTACGCCAATCGTAATCTTTTTATCGTATCCAAACATCATATAGGGCCTCCTGGGAATTTCAAAAGACTATGACTCTTTGGCAATAAAGGTTTTCGTAAAGGATTATTGTTTTGTGAGGGTGTTTACTGTATCGTATTAGTTAATTGGTGAACTAAACCCGAATGAAGTAGGCTTCTATTATCAAGGTAATAGGATAATCGAGAAAGTCAAATTTGTTTACAATTACCAGTTGCTTCTCAGGCCGAAAACCCCTGCAACAGGATTATTCCCCTAAGAAATAAGTAGAATTGATTGTGAAATGGATAAAAATCTTGTAGACTTGAATTCACAAATGTCCACCAACGATCCAACGGATACCAGTCTTTTTTACCAGCTTCTGACAGATTCTCCCCAGGCCATGGCGGTTTATGGTACTGACGGTTTGGCGAAATTTCTCAATCCCGGCTTCATCCGCCTCCTAGGGGGGGCTGTTGAGGAGTTTGAAGGGAAGTCCTTGGAAGTGTTAATAGGGCAAATCCACCCGGATGATCGACCTTTTTTTCTTGCGTCCCTCGAAGAGTCCCGATTGCGTCCAGAAGGCTCCTCCCTCCCCGTACTCCTGCGTTTGCTGAGCCGCCTGAAGGAGTACCGGTTAATTGAGGCGACTATTGTAAACCGGCAATTGGATTTGGATCATCCAGGACAGTTTTTGTACCTAAATCCGGTGGTGGATCGGAAGTTGGCGGAGGATATGCTGCTTTCAGAAAGAGAGCGGTTACAGGTGACCATTCAATCCATTGGTGAAGGTGTCATCGCCACGGATGTGGAGGGTACGGTAACCTTGATGAACGCCGTCGCTTACCGTCTCACAGGTTGGGCTCCGGGCACCGCCGTTGGTCGAAGGCTCAAAGATGTGTTGACCATTCAGGATGATGCGGGGAACCCACTTCCTGATCCCTTAGAAAGGGTGTTGGGAGCCGGTCAACCCGTTGAACTGACAAGTCCCATGGTTCTTGTGTCCCTCAAGGGCGAATCTTATTTTATTGAGGATTCTGCCACGCCCATTCGGAACAAAAAAAGCGAGATCATTGGTGCTGTTTTAGTGTTCAGGGACGTGACCCGGTCCCGGCGGGATGCCCAAGAGATTCTCAAGGTTCAGAAGTTGGAATCCATTGGTATCCTGGCTGGGGGGATTGCCCACGATTTCAACAATATCATGACAGCGATCATGGGAAACATTTCCCTCGCCCAGCTGGAAACGGTTCCCGGTTCCGAAATGGACGTCTATCTTCAGGATCTACAAAAAGCTTCCGAGCGGGCCACCCAGCTAACCCATCAGTTACTCACCTTTTCAAAAGGTGGTTCTCCGGTTCTTTCCCCCACCTCCTTGGAGGCGGTCATCCGGGATTCGGCACAGTTCATCATTCACGGGAGCCGGGTTGAGCTGGAAATTATCATTCCCAAACCCCTTCCCACCATCCAGGTGGACAAGGGGCAGCTCAGTCAGGTGATTCAAAATCTGGTTCTCAATGCCCGCCAGGCCATGCCCGAAGGCGGCCTGATCCGCATTGAAGCCCGGGAAGTTCAAATCGGGGAAGGGGAGAACCCCAATCTCCAGGCCGGTGCTTACATTCGGACGGCGGTGGAGGACCTGGGACCAGGAATCCCCCAGGATCAGCTGTTCAGAATATTTGATCCTTATTTCACCACGAAAGCCCAGGGAAACGGCTTGGGATTATCCATTGTCTACTCCATCATCAGGAATCACGGGGGATGGATTACCGCCGAGAGTCCCCCGGGTAAGGGTGCCTCATTCATTTTTTATCTCCCGGCTAAAAAGTCCTACCTCCTGCCATTCCAGAGTGGATTTTCCGTCACCCCGGGAAAAATTCAGGGTAAATGCCTGATTATGGATGATGAAGACATGCCTCGAAAAGTCATACGGCAAATGGTCTCCTATCTGGGACTCGAGTGTACGGAAGCATCCTCTCCGGCCCAGGCTTTGGAACTTTTTGAATCCTCCAGAAACCAAGGCGTGGAGTATGATCTTATTATTTTGGATCTTACAGTTCCTGGAACCGAAGGCGGTCGGGAAACCCTCACCAAGCTTAGGTCTTTGGGGGCAAAATCCCGGATTATTGTTTCCTCCGGGTACTCCAGCGATCCCGTGATGTCCCGGTATCAGGAATATGGTTTTGATGGAAGCTTGGCGAAACCTTTTTCTTTGAAAGACCTGAATGAAGTGGTTCAACGGCTGTTGGTGTCCTCCTCATGACCTTGAGATTCCGCATTCTTCTCCTCGCCGGAGTGGTCGCCGCCCTTTACATCCTGCTCATTTCCTACAATCTGTTTTTTTATTTTCAGACCTCACAAAATCTGTCCACGGTGGTGGAAAAAACCCTCAATGCCTCCCGGACAGCCGAAACCATGAATGTCCTCATATTGGAAATCCGAACGGAAATTTGGGACACCATGATTTTCGAATCGGATAAACGAGGGCAGTTGATTCCAAAACTCAACTCCCAAGCGGTGAATTTTTACGACAATTTAAGGACCCTGGGTCTTGAAAGTCCCGAGAGAAACGATCTCATCTTTGAACTCAGAAAAAAATTCCAAGGGTATTATCAGTTCGGTATGACTATTTTGGAGTCCAAGTCACTGGCGGATTTCATGGCTCAAACGGATATTGTGGGAAAATTCAAAGAGAATCAGATGGCCTTAACAAAAATTCTGGCCTCCATTGTGGGGGATATCCGCAGTTCCCTGGATGAATCCATGTTCGATCTCCAGGAGGAGTTTCGAGACCGGATTGTCCAGACCCTGATCCTTTCCATCGTGGTCCTGATGATCTCGGTGGTTATCTCCCTGATTATCGCCCGCAGGCTGACCAGACCTTTGGAAATTTTGACTTCCACCGCTATCAATGTTTCCCAAGGAAATTTTGATATTAGACCGGTGATTCAATCTGGGTGGGAGGTTCAAGCCTTGGGGCAGGCGATCTCCACAATGTTGGACGAGATTGGAAAATATAATAAAACCATGGAAAATCTGGTTCAAATTCGGACCAGGGAATTGGCGGGGGCCCATGAATCCATGCTCAAGGAGCTCCGGTTCGCCAAAAAAATTCAGAAAGCCATCATGCCGCCGGATCACAACCGGCTTTCCGAGCTTTCCATGGTGGGTTTGTATCTGCCCATGGAAGACCTGGGAGGAGATTTTTTTGATGTGTTCAGTTTCAAGCCCGGTGAAATCCACATGGTCATCGCCGATGTGAGCGGCCACGGTGTCCCGGCAGCCCTGGTGACCGCCATGATCAAGGTTTCTCTGCAGAATTATGGGAGATCGGGCATTCCACCCCACGAGGTGGTGGATAAAATTAATAGGGAATTGCAGATGAACCTGGGCATCCTGGGGATGTACGTGACCATGATTTACGCCATTGTGGACTTGAATCAGGGGGAAATCCAGTATTGTAACGCCGGGCATAACGAGATGATAATTCTGGATAAGGAAGGGCATATCCAGGTTCTTTTACCCAACTCAGGGATTGTGGGCGTCCGGACCGATGAACTTTTTCTGAGCTTCACCACTCCCTTCCATCCAGGGGATACCTTCCTGCTTTTTACCGATGGTTTGATTGAAACCCGCTCTCCCGTGGGAGAGCAGCGGAGTTTTTCCATTCTCCGGGAAAAAATCCAAGCCTGGGGAGGGGAAACCTTGACATCCCTAGTTCAAAATCTATCAGATTGGTCTTTGAACTTTCTTGATGGCCAGGCAATGCAGGATGATATTACCATTCTTGCCGCCCGGTGGGATCCCCAACACCTGGAAATTCAGAAGTCCCAGAACTCTGCTCCCTCGGGGGAATTGACCCTCCATGAAAAAGTTCAGACCTTCTTTGCCCTGGACGATCTCATGGGCCTCAATTCTTTTCTTACATCCGTTGAGGGGACGACGCAGAATACCGACCAGGAATCCATGATCAATTATTGGCGCGGCCTGATTTTCTGTAAAATGGGGAAATATGAGGATGCTTTAAAATGTTGGGACAGGGCCTTGGAAATTCGTCCTGGACAGGTAAGGGTACTCAGGGATAAAAAAAGACTCCAATCCCGGCAGGGGGAAAGCCCATGACCAGAGAAGATCCCCTCGTCCTCCACTCCGATTCCCTGGTGCCCTGTAGACCCCGGGAGCTGGTGTCGAAGGCCCGGAAAGAGCTCATGAGCCGCCTTCCCAACGGATTTCCCCTCCAGGACATTTTGATAGCCTTGGAGGAGGCCTACAGCAATATTCTAAAGCACTCCTTGCTGCCCCAAGACAGGCCCTCCGCCCGGGTGACTTCCTGGATCGATACCCTGGGATTCAACCTTTGCCTGGAAGAGTACGGAACCGCTCCCCTGAAGTGTATGATGGGAGACACCCGGAGAAAGCCCGGGTCCGAGGACCTGAGGAATGATGTGGTGGCCACCGGCGGGAGTATGGGATTGGTTCTCATCCACGAGGTCATGGATATGATTTGTCACGATAGTGGAAGCCAATCCAGGATCCACCATTTTGTTAAACGAACTGAAAGGATTTCCAGAATGAAAGAAGACTTGATAATGGAAATGTCCAAGGAAAAATCCCTGGCCCATGTGGCTATTCAGGGGTGCATAAACATGGATACGGTGGATTTTTTCTCCGAGCGGATAGAGGCATTCCAGAACAGGGAAAACCCCCTTTATTATCTCATCGACGCCCAGAGGTTAGAATATGTTTCCAGTGCGGGTATTGGAATTTTTATCAATCTTTTTGATCAGTTGGAACCCTTGGGTGGCATGATCCTCTTTGCTGGCCTCAAGCCCGATGTCCGCCGGGTTTTTGAACTTATTGGCTTTATGCCCCTGTTTGGGGACTTTAAAAATCTTGAAGATGCACGGACATACTTGGAGAATTTAAAACGGTGAGACTCTTTTTTTTCGGACCCCTTGATCGGTCATTTGTACATAAACAGAAACAGGAAAATGTCTTTGTAAAGGATCTACGCAGGAGTATTCCCAAAATTCTGGATAAGGCTACTGTGGAGCAGATGATCTTGCCCGATTTGGAAGACAGTCTGAAAATCACCTTCAAAGAGTATTACTCCCAGGATAATTCTGAGGGCGAGAATTATCACCTGGACAAGATTCCCCGTATCCTACCCGGGAATCTTCTGGATCCCACCGCCGGAGGTGGTTACTTCTCCCAGGAACAAAAGGTACGGATGGGTAAAATCTACATTCCATCCCCCAACAAAGATTATCAAGAACTTCCGGCGGACATCTCCCCTGAGGACAGACAGACCTTGGAAGGTATATTCCAGGGAAGCGGTTTTTCCATTTCCATCAAGGAGCAGATATTTATTTCCAACCTCTTGGAAGCCCTTCCCAGGTTTGTCCCCCTAGAAGAATTCACCGCTGGATTCCTGGTCAGGGCAGACCACAAGTTTTTTTTCGAGCACCCCAACGAGCATCTTCCGGGATTGAAAATTTTAGAAGCGGGTCGGCAATTTTCCACTGCCTGTTGGCATATTTTTGGTCAGGTTCCCCTCACCGGGTACCAGTTCATTCTCAATGAGTTCAATTCCACCTTTCATGATTACGTGGAGCTCCATTACCCCAGTGAATTTACCGGGAGGATGATCTCCCTGGAAAAAGGGCGGGACGGTATTTGGTCCTCGGGTGTTATGGAAGTAATCCTATCACAGAGGGGAACCCCGAGGGTGACCATGACCATGAAAGCCCGGGTGATTCCTTCTCGAATCTTCCACAGGATGCGCTCCTCCACCACCGAGCCTCCTTCAAGTCATCGATTTGAACCCAATCCTGGAATCAGGGTCAAGGCCATTTTATGGGATCTGGAGTCCGAAAGGTATATCTCCACCGAACTTTTAGATATCTCCAGCCTGGGATTTCGGGTCAAGCTTTTGGAAGAAGGGCATCCTGATCTCTCCGGACGACTTATGGAAGTGATGCTGCATTTTGATGATTCGGGTATCATCCGGGCAAATGCTCTTTGTCTTTGGATGGAAAGGAAGAGTGTGGGGGAGTCCTGCGGTTTCGAATTCAAATCCGTGAGGGATGCGGACAGGAAAAATTTAATTGCCGCGATCAGAACCTCCTGCCTTCTCCGGGAGGAAAGGAAGATTACCAACCTATGAAACAGTTAAGAATGGCGGCCTTGGATATAGACGGTGTTCTTCTGGAAGACACCTTCAGCCCCGTAATCCGCCAGGTTGTGGAAGACCTGGGGGGAACATACGACCGGGAATTGGAGTTGAATGTTTTTTCCCAGAACCGGGATCGGGCTGCCCAATATCTCCTGGACCGCTTAGGATTGGACTGGAGGCCCCAGGATATGTTGAAACATTATTTTTCCAGGCGAGCTTCCTACCTGGAAACCCATGCGGGGGGCGTTCGGGCTGGTACCGGGGAACTTCTCCAACTATTGGCGGATCAAAACCTGAGAATTCTCTGTTACGGAGGGTTGGAAAGTTCCCATTTTGACACCAGTCTTGGGGAATTTAAGGATTATTTTGAGAATTATGTGTGTACCAACGACTTTAGGCCGGGGGTCAAAGAAATATTGGAAATTTCAAAATTGGAACCATCCCAGGTTTTCTTTGTGGATGACGTGGTGAGGCCAGCCCAGGAATGTAAAAGACTCCGTGTTCCCTTCCTGGGAATGCCTGCCGCAGCTGAGTGGGGATTTCAGAAGCGGGAAATGGAGCACCTGGGGGTCAGACATCTGGTTCATAGTCCCCGGGAGGTAACTTTAGGTTTACTTCAAGTTCTGGACGGGGAAGCGCTGGAAGATAGATGTTGGAAATGAACCGGAGTCGGTGGAAGGTTTTACTTCTGGATCTGGATGGTACGGTTTTCCCCTGGGTGCCGGAGCGGATACTGGAGGCCCTGGAAAGTCGTTTAAATTTTTATCGTCCCTTTCCTAAGGGCTTTTTGAAACCCTATTTCAAATCCGTGCTTGCTTTTTCCCCGGAACCTTCCTTGGGTCTCCTGCTTCGTTCCCTGGGCCTTTGGGAATATCGGGAGGATTTTTCCCGAATTCTCCTGGATATTAATCAAACTCAAGAGGTCGAAACCATTCTCCAGGCCTTGGGAGACCTGAAGGAAACCTGCAGGGACTTAGGTATCCAAGTGTTCTTTTTTTCCTCCGCCGGAAGTGGACCGGGGCGATTTGCCGTATTGGATAAAGTATTCCCCGAGAGACCCTTTCTTTTGCCTTCGGGGGGGTCAAAAGTAGATCCCAGTCTTTATTCTGCCTTTACGGGCACTCTTCCAGGAAATCCTGACCAGTGGCTTTTGTGCGACGATGTCCCCTTGGTCCTTTGGACGGCGAAACAAGCAGGACTTTCCACCGTTCACATGAGGTCAGTTTTGTTTGCCTCGGGGGATTGCATCCCTTTCCAGGATGCCTTGGACTTTCAGATCCAGAACATCCGGGAATTGGATTCTCTCCTTAGATCCTCACGAGGCCAATGAGATAGAAATCAGTTTCGGGGACTTTTTCCACCTGTACGGCCAAAGTATTAGTTCCATCCCCCACATCGAAAATATTCTGCCCTGCGGAAATTTTCTTTGCGATCTCTTGGACTAGAGGGGGCTGAGTCTCAGAAGCTAATTTGAATTCGTCGGGAGCAAAGGTATTTTCCTTCATCTGCTTTACAAAATCAAAGTCTTCCAAGAGTTTGATCCCCAAAAGCTCCTTTGCTCCCAGGGTGCTTCCTACAATGGTGAGGTCTGACCCCAGAAGAATAAGATTGTCTTTCCGAGGTTGGAAAAAGTTTCGTTGAAGCTTGCTCATATTGAGACTGATCACCGACACACCCCGTATACCGTCGGGAGTTTTGATGGGAACCGAAACATCCATAACCCATCCGGTGGCCAAATCGGTAAACGGCTTTTCTGACCAAAGCGCTTCCCCAGGAGACTTCAGACCCCGGTTGTACCATTCGAAATACCGCAGGTCGACCCCTGGTGGGAATATGGAGACCACGTCGATCCAAGGATCCATAATGGCGATGGTCCAGGGATCGTGCACCCCATAAAAGACCATTCCGATGTTTTTGGAAGTCGCAGAGGCTTTTTGGGCAAAGGGTTCCAAATACTGCTGGATTCTCAATTCCTTTTTCATGCCCTCTTCCAGGGGTTTTCCTGGGCTGAGATAGAAACAGCTGCCTTCGGCTAAGGTCTTGTAGTAATATTTATTTTCAGGGAACATTTTAAACAGACCACCCTGGGAGACGTCCAGTTTGTCCGTACTCAGGTCCAAGGAACCCAAGTTGTTCACCACCCCCTCTATGGAGGTTTTAAAATCATTCACCGCTATCCGTATATTCACAAATTCCTGATTGATTACGGAAGCGGACTCTTGGGTTGCGGATTCCAACTCTTTACGTTTATCCGTACAACCGGAAAGAATTGCCAAAATAATTAGTGATGATAAACCGAGAAATAGCTTTGTTTTCATGGTAACTTCCTGTGTAAACTATTTGTAACCATATCAATCATAATCCCTTTGGTGAATCTATCAAGGGGGAAAAACAAAAGAAATGCCCCAGAACCCTTGAAATTTCACCCAGGACAGGTACTATCTCTCATCATGAAAGAAAATAACACTAAGGCGAATGACGACGATTTTGCGTCCATGTACGAGAAAAGTTTTGCAGGAATTGCGACTTATAAACCCGGCCAGATGGTGGAAACCCATATTTTATCCATTTCCAAAGATACCGTATTTCTTCAGTTGAGCGGTAAAAGTGAAGGGATATTGGAACGGGAGGAACTGACAGATAAAGATGGTAAACTCACGGTTCAGGTGGGTGATTCCATAAAGGCTTACTTTCTCCAGGCAAAAAATGGGGAGATGTTGTTCACGACCCGCATCGCCGGGGATAAAGCCGGTCCTGAAATGCTGGAGCAGGCTTATCAGAACCAAATCCCAGTGGAAGGTTTAGTGGAAAAAGAAGTGAAGGGTGGTTTTGAGATCAAAATTGGCGAAACCAGGGCTTTTTGCCCCCATTCACAAATGGGCCAGAAGAGATCTGACAATGCGGCAGACTATGTGGGAAAACACCTCAGTTTCAGAATTACGGAATATAAGGAAAACGGCCGAAACATACTGGTTTCGAACCGCGTCTTCCATGAGGAAGCCCGTCAGGTAAACAAAGCTGCCCTGAAAGAAAAACTCAAAGAAAATATGATCGTTAAGGGTGTGATTCTATCCATCCAGGATTTCGGCGCCTTTGTGGACGTGGAAGGGGTTCAGGCTCTTCTTCCTGTCTCGGAAATTGGCCGATCTCGGGTAGAGGATATTCGAACCCTCTTGTCTGTGGGGCAAGAGATCGAAGCATCCATTTTGAAAATTGATTGGAGTACCGATCGAATTACCCTGAGTATGAAGAGCCTGCTTTCAGACCCCTGGGATAAGGCCGTGGAAAAATATCCCGATGGATCAAAACACACAGGGAAAGTCGTAAGGCTCACGGAATTTGGTGCTTTTGTTTCCTTGGAACCGGGTCTGGATGGGCTTATTCATATTTCTGAACTCAGGTCTTCCACCAAGTACAGTAACAGTACGGACTTGACCGTTAAACTAGGACAAGTTCTTTCCGTTCAAATCGTAGGAGTCGACAGAAGTAACAAAAGAATCTCCTTGAAACCAGCCACCACCCGGGAGGAGGACGAGACCTCGGCGAAGTACATGAATGCCTCCACCGACGGCGAGACTTATAATCCCTTTGCCGCTCTGATGAAAAAGAAATAGTCGATTTATCCGGAAAGGAGGAGAGTTCATGACGCTTAAACGATTAATAACCACCTGGGTTATCGTGCTTTTCGCCCTCGTCGCAGTCACTGGTTTTTATATGGTGATTACAAATATCACCCTTCGGCCTATGGCCAATCAGCTGGTATTGGATCAACTGGGGAATTCCAATGCGTCCATGACAAATATGCAGTTCTATTTTACAGGGGCTAATGCCTTGTTAGTCCTGAGTTGCATCATCATTGTGATTCCCGGAGTCAAAGCGGGGATTCGATACTTCAAGTCTGTAAATCAAAAGGAATAGATTCAATGAAAAACATCCTACTAACCTTGATAGCTCTTTTTACTCTGGCTTCCTGTGCGGAATATGAAGTGGTATCCATTGCGCCGGACGAATGGGCGATTCTCGTACCCGTGGATGGGGACACCACCCAGCAGGCCAAGGATAATTCCTATGAAATGTACAAAGAGTCCCTGGTATCGGGGAAAATAATTACGATTCCTTACAAGAGGATTGATATTGGCCCCGGTCAAAGTCGTAGTGTTCTTGCCTTTAATCTCTATAGGACAAAACGAACTCCCATTTCCCGTTCCTGGTACAGTGTGGTGAGTACCGATGCCACCGGGGGCGCCGTTTACACCCAAAAAGGTGACAAACCAGGATTTGG
>CAZUXL010000080.1:0-16592 GCA_964624355.1 uncultured Spirochaetales bacterium | reverse complement strand
GATTCCCCTGAATCCTTCTATATTTTCACCACCCGACCGGATACCTTGGCCGGGGTGACTTACATGGTCTTGGCCCCTGACCATGCCTTGGTGGAAAAAATCACCACCGAAGCCCAGAAAAAAGCCGTTTTGGACTATATTTACCTGACTCAAAACAAAAGTGACCTGGAAAGAACTGATCTCGCCAAGGATAAAACCGGAGTTTTCACCGGTGCATATGGTGTGAATCCCCTCACCGGGGCCCAGGTTCCCATCTGGATTTCCGACTACGTTTTAGCCTCCTACGGATTCGGTGCCATTATGGCCGTCCCCGCCCATGATCACAGAGACTGGGAATTCGCCAAAAAATTTAACCTCCCCATCCAGGAAGTCATTTCCAAAGATGGAAAACCCACCCCAGGGGGCCTCCAGCAGTGCTTTACCGAAATGGGACTGGCCATCAATTCCGGGAAATACGACGGCCTAAAATCGGAAGAATTCAAGAAAAAAATCACCCAGGATCTGGAAGATCAAGACTTGGGCACGAAAGCCGTGAACTACAAGCTCCGGGACTGGAATTTCAGCCGCCAGAGATACTGGGGAGAACCCATTCCCGTGGTCCATTGCGAAAAATGCGGCATCGTCCCCTTGGAGGAAAAAGATCTCCCCCTCACCCTCCCGGAGGTAGCCAGCTACAAACCCACGGGGACAGGTGAAAGTCCTTTGGCCCTCATCAATGAATGGATCAACACCACCTGCCCCTGCTGCAGCGGTCCCGCCAAACGGGAAACCAACACCATGCCCCAGTGGGCGGGAAGCTGCTGGTATTATTTGCGGTACATTGATCCCCATAATACAAAAGCCCTGGCAGATCCTGAAAAAATTAAGTATTGGATGCCCGTGGACCTCTATGTGGGGGGGGCAGAGCACGCAGTTCTCCACCTCCTCTATTCCCGGTTCTGGCACAAGGTTCTCTACGATATCGGCCTGGTGAATACCATCGAGCCCTACCAGCGCCTGGTGAACCAAGGGATGATCCTGGGGGAAAACGGGGTGAAAATGTCCAAATCCCTGGGAAATGTGATCAACCCCGATGACATTGTGAAGGACTACGGCGCAGACACCCTCAGGCTCTATGAAATGTTTATGGGCCCCCTGCAGGAATCCAAACCCTGGAACTCCAACGGGGTGGTGGGTGTCCATCGGTTCCTCAACCGCGTCTGGGCTTTGAGCGATAAACCCTTGTCCGGAGAACACCCCACCAAAGAACAACTCAGGACTCTCCACAAAACCATAAAAAAAGTCACTTTGGACACGGAAAACATGCTTTTCAACACGGCTATTTCCGCCATGATGGTGATGGTGAATGAACTCACCGCCTTAGCTACCATTCCCAAAGACCTGTGGAAACCTTTTATCATCCTCCTTTCCCCTTACGCTCCCCACATGTCCGAGGAACTCTGGGAAATGATGGGTGAAAAACCCGGTTGTTCCCGCCATGCATGGCCGTTTTGGGACGAGTCATTACTCATCGAGGACGAGGTCACCATAGTGGTTCAGGTTCTGGGAAAGGTTCGGTGCGATTTCAGGGCCCCTGCGGGTATTTCCGGTAAAGATCAGGAAAATGCCGCCCTGGCCCAACCCCGGATGATGGAACTTCTGGCGGGAAAAGAAATCCTGAAAACCATCGTAGTTCCGGGAAAATTGGTGAACTTCGTCATTAAGCCCTAGAGACCCGGATAGTTCTTGCACTTCTGAGTATTAGCCCTTAAACTTGGCCTATGCTCAACAGGCGCACTGGGAAAAGACCCCGAACAATCGGTCTATTGATAGGATCCTCAGAGGATTCTTACGGTCAATCACTGATTCGGGGGGCTTATAAAGCCACTCTTGCCCAAGGTGCCAGACTATTAGTACTAACCAGCGGGACCCTGAAATCCTACCATGGGTTTGAGGCCCAACGGAACGTCCTGTTCGATCTGATCAGCTCCGATTCGGTGGATGCCTTAGTACTGGCGGGGTCCCTGAGCCACTCGGTACCCGCCCCGGAACTACAAAGTTTCTGTCGAAAATTTTCCCCCATCCCCCTGGTGAGCCTTGCAGTGGACATCCCCGGGGTGCCTTCCATTCTCACGGACAATCGACCGGGGATGGAGGCCCTGATGGACCATTTACTCGTCCAACATGGATACAAAAAGCTGGCGTTTATTGGGGGTCCACCGGGGCAACAAGAAGCAGAAATTCGCAGTGAAATATTTAAAACAGCCCTAAGAAAAGCGGGAATTCAAGAGAATCCCGCCTGGATTTCCTCGGGTGATTACACCAGGGAATCGGGAAAAACAGCCATGGAGGAACTTCTTAGTCGAAGCTCCCTTCCCAAATTTCAAGGTGTTGTAGCCGCCAATGATTCCATGGCCTTGGGCGCCATGGAGGTCCTTAAAGAACGGGGATTCCGCATTCCCACAGAACTCTTCATCACCGGATTTGACGACATGGAAGAGAGTAAATTTCACGACCCCCCCCTAACCACCGTGAGACAATCCGCCTTTCAACAAGCCTTCACAGGAACCACCCTGGCATGGGAACTTTGTAGAAACCCATCGGCAGCCCATGAATTGGACCACCTACCCGCATCCCTCGTGGTAAGGAGGTCCTGCGGATGCCGGGGTCAATATAATGGGTCAAAAATGCCCATGGAGAGCCCCTACTCCGAGAAGCGAAGCCTTTTGGAAGCGGCCTTACAAAAAGATCAGAAGTTCCATGGGGCTTTCATGGAAGCCTGGCGAGACTTTCTCCGGGAAGAACCTTCCTTGGATAATACCGCCGCATTCCAGGACTTTTTAGAAGCAATTCTCCCCAAGGATGCAGGGACTCAGAGGTTAAAGGACTCCCTGGGAGCCTTAACGGAGGAGACCCAGAGACGGGAGGCCAGACTGCGGTTCGAAACCCTCCAACGCAGTAGTATCATGAGAAACTCCGATGAGGTCCTCCTTATGTCCCACGACTTGACGAGTGTTTTGGATGTCCTGTCCACCAATTTACCAAAACTGGGTTTTACATCCTTTTTTCTAAATCTTTTCCAAGAACCACCCCTTCCCGGAAACCAATCCCGTCTCCATTTAGCCTTTACCCCCGAGGGCCGATGGACCATCCCCTTGGAAGGACTACCCTTTCCTTCCTTGAAAATGATTCCCTCGGGACTGGAATCCTTAGATCCGAAGGAGGATCTTTTCATTGTGGAAGCCCTCCATTCCAAATCCCAGAGCATGGGGTTTGTGATATTTGGAACCGGACTGGTCTCCAGTCAGATTACGGGTATCCTCAGGAGCCAAATCTCCAGTGCCCTTCAAAGCGTCCTTCTGTTGGAGGATTTGCGAAGGAGAAATCTGGATTTGACCAAAGCTTTAGGGGAATTGGAAACCGCCCAGGATCAATTGGTCCAGTCAGAAAAAATGGCCGCTCTGGGGAATCTGGTGGCGGGAGTTGCCCATGAGATTAACACGCCTTTGGGAGTGGCTCTCACTGCGGCCTCCTTCTCCCAGGGAAAGTCCAAATCGGCCTTGGATAGTTTGGAGGCGGGGACTCTTAAAAAATCTGAGTTGGAAGAGAGACTGAAGGATCTGCTGGAATCCAGTAAGCTCATTGCCGCCAACCTCCAAAGAGCCGCGGAACTGGTGCAAAGTTTCAAACAAATTGCCTCGGACCAATCCAGTGAGTACCGGAGGAAATTTAAACTCCTGGCTTATATCAACGAGGTCCTCTTAAGTCTGTCACCCCAGTGGAAACACCGTCCCTTACGGGTAAATGTCCGGGGCCCGGAGGATGTGGAGGTGGATAGCTATCCCGGCGCTCTGGCACAAATTCTCACAAACCTTCTGATGAATAGTCTTAATCATGCCTTTACCCGGGAACAAGCAGGCTCAATTTTGGTGGAGGTGAGCCAAAGCATCGACCAGGCTGTACTGGTGTTTATGGATGATGGTCAGGGGATACCCCCGGAAAATTTAGATAAAATTTTCGACCCTTTTTTTACCACCAAAAGGGGTAGTGGAGGAACCGGCTTGGGCCTCCACATCGTTTACAACCTGGTTACAGGACTTTTAAACGGTCATTTGAAATGTGAAAGTACCCTGGGAAAGGGAACCCGCTTTACCTTGACCATCCCCTTGAGCGTCCAAGATAAAAAAACCCCGGTTTAATCCTCCCGATTCACCAATTCCCCGTATTTTTCAATAAACTCCAATCCTGAGGAGAACTGCTGCTTGAGTATTTCCATACGGGACAATAAGGTACTCAGCATTTCCAGCCCCTCCACAGATTGGACCTGACCTTTGGAATTGAACCCTTCGAATTGATGCATGGCCAATAAAGCTTCCACCAATACGCTGGATTCTTGGGTTATTCCTATCTCCAACTCCTGGGCTATACTAAGAATGAGGTGGTTTGAAACCACCAGATCTTGGACATTTCTTCCCTGGTTTTTCAATTCGTCCGCTGAATCAAATACTAAGCCGAGATTTTGCTCCGCTCCCTGGGACATGGCAGCGATTCGTACTTTCAAATCTCCCGTTTTTGAGGCAGCTTCTTGAATTTGCTGGGAAATGCTTTCCAACCGGCCTCGGATCGATTGGGAATTTTGTGCGGTGCTGGAAGCAAGCTTGCGAATTTCCTCCGCAACCACGCCGAATCCTCGCCCACCTGCCCCCGCCCGTGCCGATTCAATGGCCGCGTTAATGGAGAGAAGGTTGGTTCTGGCGGCAATGTCTTCAATCACTTCCACCACTTCAGTTATCTTCCGGCTTTCCAACGCAAGGGCTTCAAGAATCCTCACCGTTTGCTCCAGCTCCATGGAACTTTCCAAAGATTCCTGTTGAAGATCTTGAGCGATAATGGAGGATTTTTCTGTCATGGCCACCATTTCCACGGTTTTTTTCTGCATGCTGTCAGTGAGATGGGAGTTTTCCTTGAGATTCAAAAGGGAATCATTTATATGTCGGGAAATGGTAGTCAGGTGGTTTTGAGCTTCTTCAATCTTCCCTACCAAGGTTACCGATTGTTGGAAAAGGGTCATACTTTCTAGGGCTTGAGACCCCATGCGGTCTCTCACCGAGGATAAGGACGAGGTTAAATCCTCTACGGTCTCCGTAAATTCCTGGGAGAATCCTGCCAAACCATTATACAGGTCCCTTAAGGACACAAACTGTTTATTCAAATCTTCCGTATTAGCTTGCTGGGATTCCAAAAGATCCTTGCTTCGCCGGAGGGAACCCATGGCTCCCACAAATAAAAGGCTCAAAATTATCAATACCAAGGCTTGCAGTAAAAATCCCAAGTACAAAGAGGTCTTTACCGCTTCTTGGGGACTCGCTAAAGGCTTCAAATACAGAAAATGGGGTTTTTCATGCACCGAGGTGGGATTAATAAATACTTTCAAAGTCTCGGAACTGGGGTGAATTTGTAATTCAGATTGGGTTAGTTGACCCAGAATTTCCCCATCTTCCTTTCCCCAAAACCTGGAAAAAATCGCCATCCCACTGGAGGGTGAAATATTTCCCAAATCATCACAAAATGGTCCGGCGAGGAGAAAAAGAACCTTTCCTCCCCGGGAAAGAAGTAATGGAACCGGATCTGTCAGAGCCCCGGTGGAAAACTGCTCAGCTAAGGAGTATAAATCTGGAAAACTCACAAAGGATTTTACCCCTTCCCAATCCAGGCCACCGCTGATCACCACGTTGCCGTCCCGCAAAATAGCCACCCCATCATTCACATCCGCATTACCGGATAACCAGGAATCCGACATCTCCTGGGAAAGAGGGGCTCCGATTTCCAAGTCTGAAAGCTCCGTAGTCAGATCGCTCCAGTGGGTATATCCCTCAATATAAGGTTGTAAACTGCGGAATTTTAAATCCACATACACTTCCAAAGACCGTTGAAAGGATTGGTTCTGATCCGTCCCTAGAGTCCTTTGGATTTGAGAGGAGATGAAAAAAGTCAGCCCCATTCCAATTAATCCGATCGCCCCTATCAAAAGAAAGGCTGCCCACCGGCGGTTGAGTAGTTTTAGCATTATGTCTTTCACCCGCTCAGTTTAAGGCCTAAGAGGAGAATTGCCTAGGACTTTGTTATCACCGTTGTGAATAATGACCGGAGTTTTTCAGTGAGTATCAGCCTTTTCACAGAGAGCCCAAAATTCCAGGATCTCCTTTTCCAGCGAATCAGGACGGGTAATTAAAGAACAGAATACTTTCCGGAAAGAGGGTTAATTGTTCCTGAATTGGAAAAACAAGGTTTTCTTAAGTACAGACAGTTAATTGAAGGTAATTACAGTATTATCTATTCAATTGTGGGACAAAAAGTGTTTGTTCATCTGGTCATTGATTCACGAAGAAATCTGGAAAAGATCTTTATTTAAAAACTGCAAAGTTGAGATGTGTAGAGCTTGGCTTAATGAAGCATCAGTAGCGCCTTTCTAAAAACCACCGGACAAAATAAAAACTTAGTGTTAATATGGGTACTATGAAAAAAAACTTCCGTCGCCTATTGTCCCTCTTGATCCTTTCTTCAGCTTTAATTTTTCCCTTAAACGCCCAGACGACCCCTGACCGCCCGTTGAATCCTGCCCTCCCCGAGGGTCCGGAACTTCTGGCGACCAATCCCGCGGGCATGGGCTTCGTAGCCCAAGAGGGTCTGGGTTTATACGGCATTTACAAAAATAGGGACCTCCAGTCCGCCCATGTGGAGGTCATCAGCCGATTCATGGGGTACAACTATCACTGGACTCCCGCGGGAATGACCTACACCCTGGGATACGGCGGTGGCTGGGATCCCAATTTACTCTCAGCGGGCATTTCCTGGACTAAAATTGTGGGCCAAAACGGACCGGGAAGGTATCTCTTAGGCCTGGCTTCCCGACCTTTTTCCTTTGTATCCTTGGGAGCCACGGTGGACTTTCGGGATAATGATTTGATCCGATCCCGGGGTGGGATCGCCCTGAGACCCCTGGCTTTTTCCCCCTCCTTTGACCGGGTTCTGACCCTGGACGCCGCAGCCCAAGTGGATTGGCGTTGGGGCGATCCCCAGGGGACAGTCCTCTTCGACCGACTAGGGGCTACCCTACGACCGATGCCTGGTTTTTCCGTATCAGGTTACTGGAACCAGAACATGAACTCTTTTAGTGTAGAAACCGCCCTCTGGGCTGAAACCGTCAAGGTCGAGGTCCTCGCCCCTGTGGAAAATATCGACACCATATCCACAGGCCAGGTATCCGGATGGATATCCTTCCGACCCCGTGAGACGGTCTTCCGAGCCTCCTCCCCAGCGGTGGTCAGCCCAACTCTACCAGACCTGATTTCCGAATGGCCCCAAGCCGGTTGGTTCGGTATCCGGGAGCCCAACTGGCGAACCGTCCAAGAGGATCTCCTGCGCCTGGCGGAGGATTCCTCGGTTAAGACTGTGGTGTTTCATAAACCTGTCCAATTTGCCTCCGGAGCCCTGGCTTGGGAATTTGGGAAAACCCTCCAGGTGCTAAAAGCCCGGGGGAAAAAGATCCACTGGTATTTGGAACAACCCACCCTCGCCTCCTATGTCATGGCCGCCTGGACTGCGGACGAAATAGTCCTACCCCCCGCCGGTAGCCTGATCCTCACAGGACTAGGGAACCAACAGCTCTACTGGAAGGACTTTTTGGCCACCTGGGGTATCAAATTTCATAATATCAAAGTAAGTCCCCACAAGGCCGCCTATGACACCCTTTCCGAATCCGGGCGAAGTCCTGAAGACCGGGAAACATGGTTGGGGCTTTTGAAGGAATGGCAGCAGGTCTTATCCCAAGTTCTGGCGGAAGGCCGACAGGATAAGCTCAAGGACACCGCAGAAAACCTCATAGCCAAAGGTCCCTTCTGGGATGCAAAAAACGCCCAGGACCTGGGACTTATTGACCGGGTAGCTTATAAGGATGAGTTCATGGAAGCCCTAGGACTGGGCACATCCCCATTTCCCTTCGATCAAAACACCTCTCTCACCTACGAAAAGCCCTATGTGGACCGGTGGTCGGGACATAGCTTCAAAAAAATTGGGTTGGTGTGGTTCTCCGGGGATATCACCCCCGACCAGGGAAACCGGGAATTTACCCCCGGTGTGGTGAGCCTGGCCGCCGCCCTGCGGAGTGCTGGGGAAGATACCACCATCGACGGCATCGTCCTTCGTCTGGACACCGGTGGCGGGGCCATGTTGGCCTCGGACCTCATCGCCCGGGAAATCACCCTGATCAAAAAGAAGAACAAGCCCCTGTTTGTTTCCATGGCCGGAGTGGCCGGTTCCGGAGGGTACTACATCGCCGCCGTGGCAGATCGAATCTTTGCCACACCCCTGACCCTCACCGGGAGTATCGGTGTGGTTTCCCTGGTTCCCGATTTCACCGGGTTGTTGGAGAAGCAAAAAATCAACGCCGACTTGGTGGCATCCAGTCCCAACGCAGGCTTGGGCAGCCCCTTCCTACCCTTTAACAGCGACAGTGAAGCGGTGTTCCGCTCCGGGGTGGATGGGGCCTATAGCATGTTCTTGAACCATGTTTCCACAGCTCGGAATATTTCGGTGGCAGACCTCAAATCCCTGGCTGGGGGACGTCTATGGTCCGCCGAGGGGGCCATGAAAAACAAACTCATCGACCAAGTGGGCGGCCTTAAGGATGCCCTAGACGCCATGCGGGAGAAACTGGGGAATGGGGAGATCGAAATTATGGACATCCCCACCGGCACGTCCGGGGGGCTGGGGCAATTATTGGGAGGTTTACTCCCCAGAGCGGTCTTGCCCGCCCCCTTCGACGAAGCAGCGGAGTACTACTCCCGGGTGGAAGTCCTGGGAACCAGTGCACCGCTGTATTGGATGGATGGGGCGGTCGGCCCCTAAGAGTTTCCCACCGCCTGGGTAAATAATGACCGGAGTTTTTCGGTGAGGAGTCCGCATTTCCCCCCACCGATGACCCGGCCATCGATCTTATTCACCGGCATGATCTCCGCCCCGGACCCGGTCATAAAACACTCATCCGCCGTATAGAGGTCGTACCGGGTGAGGATGGTTTCCTTCACCTCCATCGCCTCTTTTTTTGCCAGTTCCAGGACAAAACCCCGGGTCAGACCAGCTAAAGCCCCCTGGGTGGGGTCGGGAGTTTTCAAAACCTCATTTTTAAAAATAAAAATATTGTCCGCAGAGCATTCCGCCACATTTCCTTCCCGGTTGAGCATCACCGCTTCCATGCACCCGGCTTGTTTGGCTTCGATTTTGGCCAGAATGTTGTTCAGGTAATTCAAATTTTTTATCCGGGGATCCAGGCCATCCGGGCCCAGACGCCGGGAAGAAGCGGTGACTACGGGTATTCCATCCCGATAATTTTCCTGGGGATAGAGGGAAATGTTATCCGCAATGATGATCACGCTGGCTTTGGGGCACCGGTCGGGATCCAGGCCCAAGGTTCCCGCACCCCGGGTCACCACCAGGCGAATATACCCATCCACCCGTTCGTTCAATGCCACAGTCTCTTCCACGGCCATTTTCATGTCCTCCCGGCTCATGGGAATGGTCAAACTCAGAGCCAGGGCGGAATTGTAGAGGCGATCCAGGTGTTTATCCAAAAGAAAAACCTTTCCCCCGTAAATTCTCAGGCCTTCGAATATCCCATCCCCATAAAGCAGTCCATGATCAAAAACCGATATTTTTGCATTATCCTTGGAAAAATACTCTCCGTCGATGTAAATCTTCATATCCTTCATACATCCTCCTGATCTGAATAAATATCCCTTAAACTTTTGTACCCGGGACCGAATCGCCGGAGCATATCTTCTCCGTACCGGGACACCAACTTCATAATGTAAATATCATGCTTCACATAATCCTCAGCCAAGGTGACGAAACCGGGATTGCGGCTCCAAACCCCCTCCACACCACCTGCTGAAAAAGTCCCCCAGAGGACCTGCTGAGAATCCGCCACCAGAACAAATCCCCGCCCACCCCTTTCCTGATGCAGGGTATCCCGAATGGGATGAGGATAAACCTGTCCCAAATCGGGAAGCACCCCCTCACCAAAAACCACCGTAGCCGCCTTTATTCCCCTTTCCATGGCCTGTTTGTGGGGACCGATAATGAGGGGAATGTCCTCTTCCCAGAGGGACAGTAGTAAGGTCTCCCGGGCTGAGGCCATCAACTGTCCCGCACGAAGGTTGAAATCCTGAAGGCTCCGAAGACTCCAAAGATAGGACACCTCCGGCCGGTTCCCCAGGGACGAAAAATCCTTCTCCAGGGCTTCCACCACCCCTAGGTGATTCTGTTTTTCCCGACGTAGGAACTCTTGGGGTTCCAGGGGAATGTATTGGCGGCGATCCGGTTCCCCCACCTCGAGAACAAGGCCCCTTTCGGCTAACTTGGCGATGACTTCGTAGACCTTGCTCGTGGGCACGCCGGCATTTTTTGCAGCTTCATAGGGACTGGAAGGATGATGTTCCAACAAGGCTCCGTAAATCCGGGCCTCGTATTCCGTAAATCCCAAGGATTTCAGGTTATTTACTATATTAACTACCATGGTAGTTAATATATGTCAAACACAAAAAAACTGTCAAGTCTGGGTAACAACCCTATTTAGTGAGGGCGAATTCCCTTATTTCTTCAGAATACCCTTCAGCTAAGAGAAAGTGACAAAATAGATCAAAACAAAGGGGATCTATCTTTAGATCTTCATCCAAAAATGATTTCCTCAGGATTTCCACGGCTTCCAACGGGGAATGGGACTTGCGATCCCGGTAAATCCGGCTGGGATCGGTCAGGGCATCAAAAATATCTGTAATTTCCAAAAGCTTCACAGGAAATAGGCTCAAAGAGTGCCTCAATTCTGCCTGGGAAAGATCCAAGGTCATGGCACTCTGGGGACTCATGCCCCGGCTGCGGGCTAAGGGGTCGTAGATGGACCGAAATATCCCATAGCCCAGGGGATGGCCGTAATACTCATGATGGGTCCCGGCCATAATGGCCGCAGCCCTGTTTTTTTCGTAGGTTTTTGTGAGAATTCCGTAGCCGGAAAAAGCGTGCTGCATGACCTTTTCCCTATCGTAACCTTCGGTACTTTCGAAATAATCCAATTCCGGGACCTTCCCAATATCATGGAGCAAGGCTCCCAATCCAAAATCCAAGATCTGTTCTTCTGTAAATTGGGTGATTTTGGGAAAGATGAGATCCAAGGATAGGTTTTCAACCTGGGGCAATAACCTACGGTAATAGGGTTCAAAGGTCGAATGAAACAAGGTACGCCAAACCCCCACCTGACTTTTCAAATTAAATCGTTCATTAAAAAAGAGAAGAAGTCCCAGGGTGTGGTTAAAAACACGGCTCACGTGATCTAGGGTACTACCGGAGGAAATTCTTTCCAAAAGGTCGAATAGGAACCGTGGACCTTCGTATCCCTTCAAATGTTCCGTCACTCGGGAGACAAATACTTGGGTCTCTTTTTTTATATTATTTACCACAGGGACATCCTCCTGGGTAAAATCCCGGGTTAAAAAAGTCTGCTTGTTGATAAGAAAGGCATCTTGGGATCCCTGAACAATGGTTTGTATTCTCAGCTCATGGACGTTCTTCTGGCCCCTCATTTCCATTAATTTATTCACCGTGGATTGAAGTATCTGCAACCGTTCCCGGGGAGAGGTGGATGAGATTTCCTGCAGACGGCTAATAAGCCGTACATCCTTGGTAGTCTTATCTGATTTTAGGATTTTTTCATGGGGCAGGGGAATGAAAACAAAGCCATTCTGACTATTAAAAAGTCGAAGTTCCGAGGGATCCCCCAGGATTTTCGTGTGCCAAACCCCCTGAACATCACAATATTGAATGGGATGATGGTTTTCAAATAGCCAATCCTGGTAATTCAAGGCTTCGGGCAAGGGAACCCTAAAAACCGGAGCGGAACTATTAATTTTTGAATTCACCACAACGTTATTACCTAAATTGAGTATAAATCCAAAATATCCATTTTACAAGGAAATCACCAATTATTTATTTGAAACCACAATAAAGTGAGGAAGATTCCCACCAGGGTTAGAAGCCCTCCAGCACGAAAATATTCCAGAAATCCCAGGTGAATTCCCTTCTTACGAGCCCCTTCGGCCACAATAAGATTAGCCACGCTTCCCAACAGGGTAAAGTTCCCAGCCAAGGTCGTGGTGGCGGCTAAAGCGAGGGCCGCGGAGGTGGGGTAGGACATATGCCCGAGGACTGGAAGCAGAACCATCACCGCTGGCACGTTGGATATTAGTTGGCTTAAGCCCGAGGCGAACCAACCCAGAGTCCAATTATTCAACTGTGAGCCTACACCTAATAGGCTGAGTAGAAAAGCATAAGTTTCCGTCCCTGTCGCGGCTTTGGTAATGACAAACAGACCGGAAAACAGAACCAAAAGACTGAAATCCACTTCCTGGAATATTTTATCCGGCTTGATCCGGCGGGTGATCAGGAGGAGTGAGATACCCGCCAGAGCCCCTATAGCCAAGGGAAGGTGAAAAAACCAACAAATCACCATCACCCCGAAAGCCCCCAAACTTTTATACAACAGTGGTTTGTACACCGGTGGTGCCCTGAAAGAACCTGGTAAAAACGGGGACTTGGCTAGGAAATCCTTTCGATAAAGCCATTTGAGAAGGCCGAAGGCCATCAGGAGATTTACCAGGGCAGGAACACCCAAAGACCCTAGAAATTCGGGAAATCCGAGGCCAGAAGCCGAAGCGATGAGGATATTTTGGGGATTCCCCAGGGGGGAGGCCATACTTCCGATATTGGAACTCAGGGCCAATCCCAGCAGGTAGGGGATCGGGTTAAGACTCAAGACCGCAGTGGTTTCCAAAACCAAGGGAGTGAGCATCACCACGGCGGTATCATTGATAAACAGAGCCGACATCAGGGCGGAAACGCCCATTACCGTCGCCAAGAGAAGGATTGGTTTACCCGCCCTCTGGAGGATGTGCCCCGCCCACCGGAAGAATCCCGAGAGCCGGAGGTTGGCGTTGAACACCATCATGGCAAAAAGAAGTACCAGGGTCGGAGCATCGATGGCTTCCAAGGCCTGCTCCAGCGTCAGGTTGCCGCTGAGAACCAGAAGAACCGCCCCGACTAGGGCCAGGCCTGAGCGGTTAATGTGAAGCCGGGGAATTCGTCCCACCGCCACGGCGGCCAAGGAGAGTATCACCAAAATATCTGCGATCATGGGTCAAAGTACTGGAATATGATATGATTTGTCCATGGATACCTTTACCCTCGCCCTGGTGTTTTCCCTGGTCCTCACCGCCCTTCTCCTGCTTTCTTACCTGTTTCAAAAGTCCGCAGTGAGGTCAGCGAAATCTCACCTGGAAACCCAGCTTCAGGTCGCAGAAGCCCGGCTAAAAGCCCGGGAAGACTCGGAGGCGGACCTACGAACCCGGCTCCAGGAAATGGAAAAAAGAGCCCAGGAAGGTCAGTACTACCAAGCCCAAGCCCTGGAAAGGGAAAAACAGGTGCGGCAAAAAACCGAAGAGCATTCATCCCTCCAAAACCGTTATACAGAAATGGAAGCACGGGCTCGAGCCTCTCAGGAGCTTCTAACGAAGGAGAGGGAACTGCTGACCCAGAACTACCAACGGATGCAGGCGGACTTTCAGGTCTTAGCCCAAAAGATCCTGGAGGATAATTCTAAAAAGTTCTCCGAACACCACCAGGAAAAACTCTCCCACCTTTTAGCCCCCCTTTCCAAGGACCTGACGGACTTCCGAAAAAAAGTGGAAGAGACCCATCAAGAGGAGACGAAACAGCTTGCAGGTCTGCAAAGCACAGTCCTCCTCCTTCGGGATATGAACCAGAAAATCAGCCAGGATGCCCAAGAGCTAACCAAGGCCTTGAAAGGGGAATCAAAAACCCAAGGAACCTGGGGGGAAATGATCCTGGAACGGGTACTGGAAATCTCCGGCCTGCGCAAAGGAATCGAATACGAGACCCAAACCAGCTTTACCCAGGAGGACCAGAAGCGTCAGATGCCCGATGCAATTATCCGATTGCCCGGGGAAAAGGATGTGATCGTGGACTCCAAGGTTTCCCTCGTGGCCTACGAACAGTGGAGCCGGGCAGATAGTGAAGAAACCCGGATCCTGGCACAAAAACGCCTGGCACTCTCCCTGCAAAACCACGTAAACGGTTTGAGTGCAAAAAATTACCAGCTCATTCCAGGACTCCGGTCCCTGGACTACGTTTTGCTTTTCATTCCCCTGGAAGGGGCCTTTCCTGTGGTTATGGCCGCCTGGCCCGGGCTTCTGGAGGAGTGTTTTGCGAAAAACATCATTCCGGTGACCCCCACCACACTATTAGCCACACTCCGCACCATCGAAAACTCCTGGAGGTTTGAACGCCAGAGTCAAAATGTCCAGGAGATTTTCCAGGCGGCGGGGGCTCTTTATGACAAACTCGCGGCCTTTACAGAGGATATGGACCGGATTGGCCGGCAATTGGAAACCCTGAGGGGAACCTACCAGGAAGCCACCGCCCGGTTTTCCTCCGGGAGCGGCAATGTGATCCGCCGGGCTCAAAAACTCCGGGAACTGGGGGCTAAAACGTCTAAACAGATAGCGCCCAACTGGATCGGTGATGATGAGTGATGAAGCTGTGAAAACAGACCGGTATCGCATCGTCCTATGCCGGACAGAGGGAGCTGGGAACCTGGGGTCTGTGTGCCGGGCCATGAAGGCCATGGGATTCCGGCATTTGGACTTGGTGAATCCTGCCTCCTCGGCGGTGAGACCGGAGTTGGTGAGGGAAATGGCCATCCATGCCTACGATATTTTTGAAACAGCCCGGTATTTCCCCACCCTGGAGGAAGCCCTGGCGGACAGTTCCCTCTCCGCCGCCTTTGCCCGCAGGCAGGGTTCCCTGAGAAAAACCGGGTTTCGGGAGCTTCCGGATTTTAAGGATGAAATGGCCCTGCGCCTAAACACCCAAGAGGAGGGCCTCACCTCCCTGGTCTTTGGAAATGAAAAGCATGGTTTGGACAAAGAAGAGGTCTCCCGGTGTACTTATTCCATCCAAATCCCCACCCACACGGACTTCCCCTCCCTGAACCTCGCCCAGGCCGTTCAGATCGCCTGCTGGGAACTCCGGCAGATCACCAAGGATCACCGGAAGGCCAAAAAGCTCCAGATGAGTACCCCATCCCGGTCCACGCCCTTGAAGATCCAGGAGTTTGCGGACTTAGGGAATGAAGTGGTGTCCATTTTTCAGAACCTGGGGTTCTATCACAAAGGGGGAGAAGAAAAGGCCCGGGAGATGTGGCGGGATCTTTTTACCCGGGCGGGATTGGACCAGGAAGAAGCCCAGTGGCTCCAGGGAACCATGGGAAAGCTCCGGGGCATAAAACCTAAAACCTAGGTAGAGGTCTCCGCTTCCATTTCTTGGCGCCGGGGATGGTTGTCTGCGACCTTCTGTACCAGGTCCCGTCCCAATAATCCTTGGATCTTTATCCAGAGATGGGGAGACCGTTTTTTTATATCATTCAGGACGCTGTAGTCCCAGACTAAAAATTTCGTGGGGCTGGCGGCAATGACATCCGCCGTGGCCGGATTTCCCGTGAGATAGGCCATTTCCCCAAAATACCGTCCTTGTCCCAAACTAGAGACGGGGATACCTGATTTTCTCACTTCCACGGTGCCAGACATGAGGAAAAAAAGTGCCGAAGGAACCATTCCATCCTGAAGGATGACCCCTTCCCTAACCTCTTCCCGAGCACGTTTTTTAAACATCCGCATTTCAGGACGGGTTAAGAGACTGAAATAGTGATGGTAGAGATGTTCTACTTCCGGGGAAAAAGATACCTTCCGTCTCGCCCAGAGGATCATGGCAATGTTCACAGAATTTACCCCGAGAAATAGGGCATTCCAGATCGCCCCGGTATGGTTCCCGTAGATCAACCCTAAAATGATAAATGTGGTCTGTGCCGAAAAGGCCGCCAGCCGGAGCCAAAGAATATCCTTGAGAAAAAAGGCCAAAAAGTTAAACCCATAGCCAATATTGAGCAGGTCAAAATTCATAAACCCAATATAGCAAATCCCCCGGGGGGTCATGCTATACTTATTCCCATGTTTTCCCCCCAATTCACCTTAAATGTGAAACAAAACACCACCCAACTGGGTTTTGGGCTTGCCTTTCGAGCGGTCAATTTGAGCGCCGCCCTCCTTCTGCTGATTTCTGCCTTTCTGACCTGGCCGCCCTTTTGGCTGGCGTTGGGATTGGGAATATTGGCGATAATGGGCGCAGGGTATACCGAGAGGTGGACTTTCGGAAAAGCTTCCGCCATTTATCAATCCGGCTGGGGACCTTTTTTGAAGGTGACCACCTGGGAGGTGGAGGAGATCACCGGATTGGAAATGGCGATTCCTGCCGGTGATAAAGTAAGAGGAGCCCCGGCCTTTTTCTACCGCTTGGTGATGGAGACCAACAAGGAATCCATCGTTCTGGAAGTCCTGCGGGGGGATCGAAACCAAGAAAAACTGACTGCTTGGGGTAAACAGATTGCAGGGGTTCTGGGGAAGGAATTTGTTTTGAGAGCTTAGGGATGGGGG
>CAZUXL010000079.1:5679-17218 GCA_964624355.1 uncultured Spirochaetales bacterium | reverse complement strand
TGGTTTTTTATGGTCCCCAGGGAGACTTTTAGACTATCCGCAATCTCTTGATTCCCACGGCCATCGAAGACTAAAAGGAGGACTTGGGCTTCCCGGTCCGTGAGATTCAGGGCTTTGAGACGCTGGGAATCGGGTAAAATACTGGGACTTTCCTTCACAGTTTTATCCGCCACATCCTTCAGGAGGATCCTCCAGCGAAAGAAAAAGAAGAGGCTGTACGCCATAAAAAATATCCCGAAAAAGTTAAAACCTTCGGGGATAATGCGGAATTTCATCTGTAGTACAGGCCAAAAGGCGTCCAGGATAAACAGGGGGAAAAAGGCTAGAATCAGCAGGTTCGACACCCATACCGTGGTCTTTTTCCAGGGGTCGGTGATGAGTTTCACCCGGATAAACTGCAACCCCACCAGGAAAGACAAAAGGGCTAAGAAAAGGGGGATATAAATAAATTGAACCCAAAATCGAAAGGCATCTATACGTTCTTGAAACCCGGAATAAAAGAGTAAAATAGCAAAAAGCATCCCTATTCCCAGGGCGCTTAATCCCCGGGAGAGGTTCTGCAGCCAACCTTTTTCCGGAATCTGAAGGAGCTCTAAGAAAAACCGCACCGCTAAAATGGGATAAAAAGAGTAGATTAAAAGATAGAGGGGCTGGCTCCAGGACTCCACTAAAAGGGGGTCGTTCCCGCTGATGTGAATAAAGTAATAAACCACCACCATCTGGGTGAAGTAGACCATCATCAGGGAAAAAAGCTGGAGAAATTTCTTGCTCAGGGGGGACTGATGCCCCAGGGAAAAAGCCCAGGCCAGAGCTCCCGCCCCCAGGCCGGGAAAGAGTCCTATGAAATAATAGAGAAAAATAAGGTGTTCCACAAAGGGAGTTTACTTTAAAATGTAGCCGGACTCAATAAGCCTAAGGCTACCCTTAGGCTTATTATTTACATCACAAAGGTTCTAGACACTGACAAAGCCTGGCCCCCCCCGAACTTATCTAAGAGCCGACCGCGCCAGATTCCGTAAAGCCTCCAGGATGACTATCCCAACTGTTTCATTAGTCCGAGGGCATTGGTGGTCTGCCATTCGGCGGTAACTTGGCCGTTTCGGACTTCCCGGATGAATTGACCCGTGGCCAACACCCTTCTTCCCGTGGCAGGAATACCGAAGAAGACTCCAGAATGGGTCATTTCGTTCGTATATTCCACCGCGACGAGGCTCCCCTCACCGATGACCCTGGGAAATTTCATATCCATTTTTGTCATACCAGTACACAAAACATTCCGCATGAAGCTTATGTACTGCTCTTTGTTCATGGCGGGATTGCCATCCCCTATATACTGAAAATCTTTAGATAAAAGACGGTCTACCGTATCCCACTCCCCCCCGGATATGGCCCATGACAGGTTCAATGCGATTTCTTTGTTCTTTTCCATTTATAGTTTCCTTACGGGCTTAGCCAAGGTAGTTTTCAACAATCCGACACCGATGGCGTAGCCTTTGGTCGATCCGTCCATGATTACTTTTGAACCGGCTGCCAGGGCCGGCGCTTTGACCGGCTCAGTCCCTCCACATCCCACAAATGAAAATATCACTAGTAACCCGAGAATCCCCCGGATGAAAAATAACTTACTCCCTTGATTTTTTTGGGATTCACTCTGAATCAATCTTCTTTTCATTCTCTTGAACTCCTTATGATTTAAGAATACCGATCAATACCAGGCAGGTGTGTCCAATCTCCTTCGAGTTTGCGCCTACCTCCTAAGGTTTTCAGCCAAGGACTTCCCGGTGTGGTATTATTGGGGGATGAGGTAACCATGCTGACCCTTTCTAAAATTCATAGCGAAGAAGAGTATAGGTTTCCCACAACCACCCAGGAAACGATCCAAAGGCTCCTCATTTTCCGTAAGGGGTCCATGACCTTTCGTATGAAAGGACGGCTCCACGTCATCGAAGGACCTGCGGTGATTAACCACTCCCCCTTGGTGGACATGGCCTTGATCGAAGGGGTCTTTCCAGAGGCTTACGTAGTCTCTTTTTCCAAAAAAGCCATGGAATCCCTGGTTGCCCATGCCTTTCTTTTGCTGTGCCCCATGACCGGTGTCTTTCACATGAAATTGAAAAAATCTGAGTTTTCCACTGTGGAAGATCTTCTATTCATGATGAGCGATCCTTCCCTGACGGAGGATATCTTATCAATCCAAACTCTTCTGTTGGTGAAGTATCTTTCCAGATACATGAATGACGGGAATAGCCAACGAATTTCCGACAATGAACTGGTGAAACAGTACGTCGGTTCCGTGGATAAGAAACATGAAAAACAGCACCAAGTAAATCTTTACGCCGACCAACTAGGGGTGAGCACCAGAACTCTGAACAGGATATTCAAAGAGAGTACGGGCATCACCCCGAAGGAATCCCTAAACTACCGTTTGAACTTGTCTGCCAAACAGCTCCTGTTGGAAAAACGTAAAAGTGTGAAAGAAATCAGTTTTCTCCTGGGTTTCTCCTCCCCGGAATACTTTCATTCATTTTTTAGGAAGAATAACGGTCTGGCTCCGGGGGAATACCGGTCAGTATCTTTGTAACGAAAAATACCGAATTAGTATCTCGAACAGGGCTTTTCCTCCCTCAGACTGAGCTCTTTCTATCTCCAAGGGAGCTTTTTGAATGTCTGAGGTACCTTTTGGTATGTCT
Source organism: uncultured Spirochaetales bacterium (assembly GCA_964624355.1). Classification (GTDB taxonomy): domain Bacteria; phylum Spirochaetota; class Spirochaetia; order JABEVK01; family JABEVK01; genus CAZUXL01. Next base: position 14,528 of record CAZUXL010000079.1, on the reverse strand, counting down.
GAGGGCGGATTTAATATGTCTGAGGTATCTCTTAGGACTTCAGACATAGCTTTTAGTATGTTTGAGGGAGGATTTACTCCCTCAGACCTCCGAGGAGGTCCCCTTGATACACCCAGCCGGTCAGGGGCTGGGGATCCCGGATAAAAACTTCCACCCAATTTTCCTTTTTCTGAAGGATAAAAACCCTAGCACCGGAGGCGATCTCTGTTAGTCTTGAGGATTGGGGCTGTGCGTGCTTTCTCACCACTGCTCCCGAAGAACCCACCACCAACGGAGGGTATTCCGGGGGCACGAGCCAAAGCGGACCTTTTGATTCCTGGGTCTGTAAAAATTCCATCACCCCTTGGGCTAAGATTTCCGCCATGCGGGGGGCTCCGTCGGTGAGCAGCAGCAGATCCAGCGAGTTGGTAATGTACCCCATTTCCACGAGAACCGAAGGTGTATAGGGAGAAACCGCATGGGAATAATAACGGTAGTTAAATCCATAATACCCCCGCATATTCACGGTGATATTATCCCCATCCTCGGGCAAACCGGCGGCATAGAAACTCTTTTTCAAGGAGCTTTCCAAACTCAAAGAAGCCGGAGAAGGACGCCACGGAGGGGCTGTTTTCCAACCTCTGGGCCGCCCGTTATGACCCCAATCCGCATGTAGGGATATAAAGGCATCCGCCTGATAAGCCGGAGGAATGGTGGTTGGAAGAACATCCACTTCCCAGCCAATTTTTCTCAGGAGAACCGCGGTCATTTCCGCCACCCTCAGATTGATATCCGCTTCATTCACGCCATTTTGCCTGGCTCCTGTACTGGATCGAAGCTCCTTCATGGATTCGGGCAACTCCTCCGGTTTCCAATGGCCCGCTTGAATACCGATCCGTCCCGAGGGCGAGGGAGGGGGGCTATGGGAAATAATCTGACCATTTTCATCCGGTCCTGGAACTTGGGGAAGACCGGCGGGAACCATTTCCCGGCTGCTGGGAAAATAGATTACCAGGAAAATAAAAGCCAGAGAAATAAAAATAAGGATCAAGGGTAAATGATGTTCCGAGGTGTTTTTCATGGAGTTATAACCCTTTTCTATCCTGCATCTCCCTTAAATCTGCCCCATAAACGACGACATTTCAACCCATCAGCCCCTGGTGATGGAATCCCCCCTATGGTACACCATATCCATGAAAGAATTGGTCGTAAGTGCTGGAGTACTCATCTGTCAGGGGAAATTTTTGATAGCTAGACGACCTCCGGGGGACGATTTGGAGGGTCTTTGGGAATTCCCCGGCGGTAAGGTGGAGATGGGGGAAACCCCGGAACAAGCCCTGGTTCGGGAATTCCAGGAAGAACTGGGGATTGTGATCGAAACCGGGGAATATCTGGGTTTTAACCTCATCCCTCAACCTAAAAGAATAATCAGACTGGAGGTCTTTCAGTGCACTTTGGTTTCCGGTGATCCCATTCCTCATTTTCACGATGCTCTCGCATGGGTCACCCTGGAGCAGTCCAGAGATTACCCCTTAGCCCCCGGGGATGTTCCTTTTCTAAATAAAATAAGCCTCGTTTGACAATTTGCATTTCCGAGGGGATAATCGGGGACAGATGAACGCCCTCCTTCAAAGTCTGGCCATTTCCACCTTTCTTACTGGTGTCCTCCTCTTTGCAACCCTGGGATTTTTTATCGTTTCCTTCAAACTCCCCCGGGCGGCCAGTCCCAGCGTACTTTTTATCAGCCTTGTGGGATTGATTTATGGAAGTTGCGAGATTGCCCTCATCTATTTAGGTTCTTTGGAATTTTATGAATACACCTTCCAAATCAGCCGGATTCAACAACTAGCCCTTTCCTTCTATCTCATGGCAATTCCCTTGACCATGAAGGCCTTAAAAGGACCCGCGGAACCCTGGGAACTGGCCCCTAGATTTATGCTTTATTTTGGAGTCGCCTCCACCCTCATCCTGACGCTCTTGGCCTTTCTTTCTCCCGATCTGTTTAAATCCCTCACTTTGCCCGTAGTCAACCCGGAAATCCCCTTGGTGGACCTGGGCCGGGGGTTGGAAGGACCCCTTTTCCATGGCCGAAACGCACTGCTCACGATTTATATGCTCATAAGCTTAGCCTGGCTTTCCAGAAGACACAGGAGAGAACCTAAAGACGTGGAAAGCTTTGCCTTTCTGCTGGGATGTGCTTCCGTCATCGCCATGGGGCTTTTGGATATCCTTCAGGATACCTGGGGAGCCAAAGCTAAACTTTTTCCGGAACTCTATTTTTCCCGATACCTCTTAGGAATTACCCTCTTTGCAGGTCTCTCCATGGGAGGTGTCGTCTTGGCCCTCATACGTCAAGCCCGGAACTATGCCCAAACCTCCCGAGAGCTGATAAAACAAACAGAAGAAGCCGTTTTCCTGGCGTTTTTTGACCCTTTGACGGGCTTACCCAATAGAAAATCTTTTTTGGAACGTTTGGATGAATCCACCCGGGCCGGAGGACGAAATTCCGGCCAGAAAGCCCTGTTTTTATTGGACCTGGATCAACTGGGCCAGATCAATGACAGCTTGGGAGCCAAATCCGGAGACCTGGCCTTGATAGAAACCACCCGAAGGATTAAGGATTGTATCCGTTCCACCGATTTCTTATATCGCGTAGGGGGTGATGAATTCACCATCATCCTCAGCGAACTCGGTCAGCCCACCGACGCGGCCTATGTGGCACAGAAAATTATCCAATCCATCAACAAACCCTATATCCTGGGGGCAGAAACGGTCTCCCTGGGAATTAGTATGGGAATAGCCCTCTTTCCCCGGGATGGTAAGGGCACCGATGAACTCCTGAGAAAGGCCGACGAAGCCTTGAACGAAGCTAAAAAAGACCGGAATACCTTTTATTTTTTCTCCGAAACTTTCAACCGTGAAGCCTATTCCAAACTTGCTCTCCTGACCTCCCTGCGGGAATCCCTGGTGGATCACCGGGATTTCGATCTTTATTGGCAGCCCATCATCCGCAGTTCCGGAGAACCCGTGGGGGCCGAAGCCCTGCTCCGCTGGCGCCCCAGGCAGGGGAATTTCATCTCCCCTGAAGTTTTCATACCCTTAGCGGAGGCCACCGGCCTTATCAACCAAATTGGCGCCTGGGTCATCAAAAGAGCCTTCTGGGACCTGGTCAAATTCAAAGAGTCGGGACTGGATATCTATATCTCTGTAAATCTCAGCGTCAAACAGCTGCGGGATCCCGCTCTCCTGGAAAGCATTTCTACCTTAGTTCAGGAAACAGGAGTATCCCCCGGGGATATTCAATGGGAAATCACCGAAACAGCCCTCATGGATAATCCCCAAGGGGCTCTAACCCTTCTCCAAAGCCTGGTGGATCGGGGCTTTAGAATGGTCCTGGATGATTTTGGGATGGGGTACTCCTCCCTGGCCTACCTCCGGGATCTCCCCATCCGGAGTCTGAAAATTGACAAATCCTTCATCCAGAGAATTGATCACACCCCCCGAGACTCAGCCTTGGTGAAAACCATGGTGGATCTAGCCCGGGGTCTGGATATGAAAGTGGTGGCTGAAGGAGTGGAAACCCAACAACAACTAGACTTTCTACGGCTTTTGGACTGCCACTTGATCCAAGGATACTATTTCTCCCAACCCCTATGTTTTGATGAATTCATCAGTTTCATGAAACCCCAAAACCTTGTGACTTAGATGGATGACAGGATTCCCCCAGGTGCCTATAATAAACACATGACCCGTTATGATCATAAAATACACGAACTTAAAAATCTGCTTGCCCTCAATGAAAAAAAATTAAACCAGGCCTTCGGGTCTTGGGCAGAAAATACCGAGGAGCTAGGGTCTGGATTACCCGAACCATCCCGGGAACTTCTGGACACCTGCATCACCACTGCGCAAGATATTAAAAGGGAAAAAGCCAACCTGTCCTCCGTGGAAAGTCTCCTGAGCGCCCTCACCTCGGTTCAGACGCGAAAAAGAGACATTCTCCAAAGACGGAACCTCTTGATCCGCTCCTGCGGCACTACCCTCCAGGATCTGGGGGAGCAAAGTACGGCGGCCTATCACCGGGGCGAATTCCCTTGGATCAACCACCCCCAACTCTTTTCCGCTGCCGACCGATATGAAACCCGGTACAAAGACCTTGTGCAACAAAAGATGCTCTTGGATCAGACCCAGGAAGATAAAAGTTTCTGGAAATCCCTTAAACGGGCTTCCAGCTCCCTGTTTAACTATTTGAGTTTAAAACGGGTAGATTACCGCCGAAAAGACGTTCACACCAATTTAGGAGTCACCTTAGCGGAAGACTTAGCCTTTTACGATGCCATTAATTCCCTTCCCTTGAGTGAAACCTCGGTTTTACAAACCTTTTTTGAACCCCTGCGAACCATGAAGGAATCCCGAATTGCCCTGGAAGCCGAAGAAGTGGTTATAAAAACCCAATTGGAAACCTTTGGGGCTCAACAAAGTCCCGCCCGTCGCCTGGGAGAACTCCACAGAACCCTGGGTGTTCTACAAACCCGCCTGATGGATCTGAGAATTCGCCGGGGAAAAGCCCTCTGGGAGGCTGCGGCCCTAAGCACGGCCCCCCTCTCCCCTCAAGAAACACCTTTTTTCGAAACCATCAAACCCCTCCTTCAAGAGAGGGATTTATTATCCCAGGATTTGGTACAGTACCAGTCCGCTGCGGACATTCAAATTTTAGAAGAGAGAAACCACCGCCTGGGGGATAAAATCCGGGGATACGAAACCCAGATCCGCCGGCTCCAAGGGGATATTCAAGTTCTACAAGGGGAAATTGAAAATAATCAAACCCACATGGAAGAAAAGATCCCCTTGAAAGGCAATCTGGAATAATGCTCCTCCTGGTGAAAAACATGGGCAACTTGATCTGGAGCTTTTTCATCCTGGGGATGGTGATGGCCTCGGCCCTTTTTTTGGGAATTTCCCAATTTATGCACCTGGATATGCCATCTTGGTGGAACTACGGTGTCGGATTTATTTTCTTGATAGATCTGGGATTCACCTGGTTTTCCACCGCAAAACCCCAAAGAAAATCACCACGATTCATACTAAAAACCTTGGGAGACCTCCTCGCCTGTGTGCCCCTGGGATTTTTTCCCCTCTTCAAACTCTTCACCGTCCGGTCCAAAATGCGGACCCTCCAGTTCGGATTGAGTGTGAACCCCTCCCTCATGAGGCTCCTTTCCTTCGGATTCTGGTTTGTTTTAGCTTTACATTTCATGTCCTTGGGATGGGTTGCCCTGGGAGCCCTCTCCGGTTGGACCCAGCCCTTTGATCAGTATCTGCGGGCATTCTATTGGGTTCTGACCACCGTGGCCACAGTGGGGTTTGGGGATTTTCTCCCGGATAAAAATTCTAACATTCAAATACTCTATTGCATCATGATCGAAATATTCGGGGTGGGAATGTATTCTTACATCATTGCCAACGTGGCCGGTCTATTGAATAATTTGGACTTATCTAAAGCCCAATTCACAAAAAAACTGGAAGAAGTTCGGGACTTTATGCACTCCCGGAAAATCCCCAAGGACCTGCAGAAACGGGTGAATGACTACTTTTTTTACCTCCAGGCAAACCACAGATCCACCGAGTCTCCCACCAGAATCCTCCATGATCTCCCCCCCAGCCTGTCAGCGGACCTCCGGCTCCAGCTCCACAAACACCTCCTGACCCGGGTGGAATTTTTCCAAAAGGCCAATGAAATATTTCTCCGGCAAGTCCTACTCCATCTTCAGCCCCAGATCTACCTTCCAGGGGACTATATCATCCACCAAGGGGAAGTGGGCAACAGTATGTTTTTTCTCTCCTCCGGTACGGTGGAGGTCCTGGTGAATAATACCCGGGTGGCGACCTTGGGGGAAGGTTCACCCTTTGGAGAGTCCTCTTTGGTGAACGCCGAACCAAGAAACGCCTCGGTTCGCACCTTGGAATACTGCGATGTGTATTCCCTGGCCAAGGATAGCTTTGACTCCCTGAGGGCTCACTATCCCGATTTCGACGCCCACATCCTGAAGATAATTTCCGAACGATCAAAGAAGTGAGCCTAAACTTCTGAAACGTTCTAGCCATAGGAGCTCTTTTCCCTTAGAATTCAACCCATGAGAATCCTTCCCAAAAACCTCGTTTTAGCCATTGATATTGGAACCACTGCCATGAAGGGGGGGTTGTTAACTCCCGAAGGGGAAATGGTGGCCTATCACCGGGTCACCTACTGGGAAAAAACCCGGCAGGACTACCACACTTGGGATCCCAAGGTATGGATCGAGGCTCTTCGGGATATTGTAGCCTCCCTGGGGGGGTATAATCGGATCTCGGTTATTGTGGTTTCCGGCCATGGACCCACAGTAATACCTGTGGGGGAGAACGGGGAAGTCCTGTTTCCCGCCCTCCTATGGTTGGATAAGCGCCAGGTTCGCCGGGAGGGAACCCGGAGTTTTTTCCTCCCCAAGATTGCCTGGTTTGCCCAAAACCAACCGCTGTTATTTGAGAAAACCAAATGGTTCCTCTCTTGTCCCGAGTACCTGGATTTCTTCCTCACCGGGGAAGCCCACACGGTCACCCCCTCCCAGGAATTTACCCCCTTTATTTGGGGGGAGGAGGATGTAAAAAAATACGATCTGCTTCCCGGAAAACTACCGCCGTTTGTAACCACGGGGGAATTTATGGGAAAGGTCCGCCCCCAGGCTTCCTATTTTACTGGAATTCCCGCAGGTATTCCCGTGGTCGCGGGGGGCTCGGACTTTCTCCTCTCCCTGTTAGGATCTGCGGTGATCAAACCCGGACGAACCTGCGACAGGGCGGGAACTTCGGAAGGAATCAACCACTGTCATTCCGCCTCCTTGGAGGCCCCGGGTCTTCGAACCCTCCCCCATGTGATCCCCGGTCTTTACAATATTTCCGGAATCCTCTCTTCCACCGGCCGACTTTTTGAATGGCTGAGAAAAATTACAGGGCAAGGAGAACGGTCATACAGGGACATTCTCCAGGATATTGAAAATGTACCCCTGGACCGGTCCCGTCCGAACTTCTACCCCAGTTTTGAATGGAACGGGGACTTTGAATTTGCCCGGGGTGGATTTTTGGAACTTCACCCGGATCATAACCGGGACGACTTAGGCCGGGCGGTGGTGGAATCCATAGGCTTCGGGATCAAACGAATCGTGAATAATTTGGAAACCCAGGGTTGCAAAGTGGAAGAAATCCGGGTCACCGGGGGACAAGCCCGGAACGTGATTTGGAACCAGATGAAGGCCGACATGACCGGGAGAACCATCGTGGTTCCCGAAATCGAGGATGCGGAGCTCCTGGGGGGTGCGGTCTGCGCCCTCAAGGCCCAGGGGGATTTCTCCCATTTGGCCGAAGCTTCGGAAGCCCTGTTTCGCATTAGAGCCATCTTCAATCCCCGGGAAGAACGGAGGGTCCGTTACCAGGAGCTCTTCGAAGAATACGTGGAATACTCCCAGCAGATGGGTCGGTAAATAGCACCAATTCATCCAAGTATGACCTGAGAGTATCCCAACTTAGGGTTCCATTGCGAACCTCTTCGTACATTTTTTAAGCCGGTCCGCCTTGATCAGGGCCGATCTCAGGGAGAGATCTTTTCCCCTAGGATTCTTGCTGCTTCTGTCCACAAAGTCCAGGTGGACGGGTATCACCCTTTCGTTTTGAAAGGACGCAGTGGGGGCAGAACTTAGCATTTGAAGCCGTTCCTGGGTGAAGACCACTCGGCGGTTACGCCGGAAGGCCATAAAAACGAAGAGAAGGATTCCGACAAAAAGCAGTCCCAGGAGTACCAGGAGGGCAGGATCGGGCTGAACAATCACCTGGGGAGAGGCAGGCTGGGAGTCCTGGGCGCTGATCTCATTATTCGGTGCGGTGCTCTGGGCCGTGTTCATTTTCTCCAACAGAAGCCCTTGGTCCTCCAACTGCTTTTTCAGATAATCACTCTCGGACTTAATGGTATTCACGGTGTACTCCGCCGTGGTAAGCCGGGCTTCCGCGATGTTTTCGATACCGGTGAAAACAGGGTCTGTAACCTCAGCGATCACCACGGGGGGCAGTCGGTTTCCCAGGTTCCGGAGGTTGTTGAAATCCTGTTCTCTTTTTAACTTTAAGTAACCCTGGGTCGCTGCCTGGTTAGTGGGTGTGAGCTTCAGGGCTTCTTTGAAACATTCGTAAGCATTTTTATAATTCTTGATGGAATACTCTTCCATGGCAAACAAAGTATAGGCATCCGACAGGATACTTTTCGAATCAGTGTTTTTATTCTCCGCCGCAGACTGGGCTAAAAGACCCAAAACCTCGATATAGGCCCCTTGATAAAATTTTATCTTAGATTCAGAAACCGCCACATCGGGAGCCAGGGCGAAAAGATTCCCAGAAGCCAACAGAAGAAGAAAGGATAAAATCAGACACAGACCTGTGGGTGTTTTCATAGGTATTCCTTTAATTGTTCAGTGTTACAGCACTGTGACCCCACCGGGCAGTGGGAGCATTGGGATAAGCAGTCCAAGTTCCCTCCCAGGATGGATGGCTGGGTACATTACACTTGTACCCACCGGATACAAGTGTGGTCGTAGTTCCTAAGGAGGTCACACCACCAAAATAATAGAGCATGGGAGGTGTAACCTTAGTTGAAATCACCGCACTTCCAAAAGCAATCAAGGAAGGATAAGTCGTGGGCCCCGAGGAGGGGATCGTCCAGGAACTGGGTGTGGCAAGGGGATAGGCCAAATACTGCATTAAGTTGGACAATGTGGGAGTTGTTGTTCCATGATTAACAAAATTACCTGTGGTTCCAACAAAAGTCGTTACCCCCCCGATAAGGATGGTAA
>CAZUXL010000079.1:0-5579 GCA_964624355.1 uncultured Spirochaetales bacterium | reverse complement strand
TGTTCCAAACATTTCCTGCCAAATTATACTCATAGTTTGTGGTAGATCCTGCAAAGGCATCTGAGAATATACCCTCGGTTCCACCAAGGATATAAATCTTCCCATTACTATAAGTGGCCTGAATGTTTGCTCTTGCCGATGGCATGCTTGTTCCTGTGGTCCACATATCGGAAGTGATGGAATAAACTTGCACTGTGCTGACAGCCGTTCCTGCAGCATTAAAACCGCCGATCACATATATTTTGTCACTAACCGCAGCAATGCCGGCAAAACTCACAGGGGTGTAACCAATTACGGAACCTGCTCCCGCATACCAAGTCTCGGTGACAGGATCAAACAGATCCAAGGAGTTCACCACATTACTTATTTGGCTCCCCGACAATCCCCCCACCATCCATATTCCCCTTCGCTTTTTAGCCAAGGTGGGTTCCACTTCCGCTGTGGTGGTGAAGGTGGATTCGCCGCTGGTGAAGTCCCCGTTACTCGCGGTAAAATTGCGGATTTGGTAATAATACATGATGCCGGGAGTTAAGGCCGATAGGGTCCTGGTGTGGGCTGCAGTGGCCGAAGTATCTATACTCAAACTTAAGGTATAAATCCCTGTAGAAGTCCCATAATCCACTATGGATTTGGCCGCGAGATTGGTCGTCCAAGAGATATCTCCCGAGGTGGTGGTAATACCCGCCACAGAAGGATTTACCGTAAAGCCAAAGGCGGTGGTGGTAAAATTCCCTTCGGTGTGGGTGACGATCTCCCCTGTACTCAGGTAGGATTTGATCCGGTAAAAATACTGGGTACTCGGTTGTAGTCCCGTAAGGGAAACCGATTGGGCTGTGATGTAACTGGCGGTAACGGTGGTGGCGTTGGTGTAAGTTCCCGTGACAGTCCCCCATTCCACCATATTCTTAGTGGTGACAGATGTGGTCCAGGTCAAATTCCCGGAGGTTAATGTGGGGGTTGCCCATGGGCCCACAATTATGGTTACAGCGTTGGTGGTGAAAGATCCTTCCGCATGTACCACGGTCTCCCCGTTGGTGAGTAGGGAACGGATCCGGTAAAAGTACAGGGTATTCGCTGAAAGGCCCGTGATATTGTGAGTGTGCCCCGTGGTGGCCGAAGTCGTAGCCGGGGTGGACTGGGTATAGGCTCCCGTGGCTGTCCCATAGTCGATGGCGTAGCTGGTGGCGATATTGGTAGTCCAAGCAATGGAAGCAGATGTGCTTCCAGGTGTCGCCACGGGACTCACGGTGAAAGAGACGGCCACAGTGGTAAAGTTCCCTTCTGGGTGGGTGACGATCTCTCCGGTGGTCAGATAGGATTTGATGCGGTAAAAATAGGTGGTGGCGGGAAGCAATCCCGAGATCGTGACCGATTGGTCCGAGGCAAAACTGCCCGAAAGGGTTGTCGCGTTGGTATAGGTACCCGTCACTGTCCCCCATTCCACCGTATGTTTTGAGGAAGCAGAGGTAGTCCATGTCAGGGATGCGGAAGTATTGTTAGGAGTGGCCGAGGGCCCTGCGGAAATACTCACTGCGGAGGTTGTGAAACTCGCTTGTGCATGTACCACGGTCTCTCCGTTAGAAAGCAGGGAACGGATGCGGTAATAATAAAGGGTACTGGCACTCAAGCCCGTGAGATTATGGGTATGCCCCGTGGTGGCCGAAGTTGTTGCGGGAGTGGACAGGGTATAGGTTCCCGTGGCTGTCCCGTAGTCGATGGCATAGTTAGTGGCGATATTAGTAGTCCAGGCTATGGAAGAAGAGGTGCTTCCAGGTGTCGCCGTAGGTCCCAGGGTCAAAGTGACAGCCATAGTGGTAAAGGAGCCTTCCGGATGGGTGACGATCTCTCCGGTGGTCAGATAGGATTTGATGCGGTAAAAATATTGGGTGGCGGGAAGTAATCCCGTGATCGTGACCGATTGGTCCGAGGCAAAACTGCCCGAAAGGGTTGTCGCGTTGGTGTAGGTCCCCGTCACTGTCCCCCATTCCACCGTATGTTTTGAGGAAGCAGAGGTAGTCCAGGTCAGGGATGCGGAAGTATTCCCAGGAGTGGCCGAGGGCCCTGCGGTAATACTCACTGCGGTGGTCGTGAAGCTCGCTTCTGCGTGTACCACGGTCTCTCCGTTAGAAAGCAGGGAACGGATGCGGTAGTAATAAAGGGTATTGGCACTCAAGCCCGTGAGATTATGGGTATGTCCCGTAGTGGCCGAAGTCGTCGCGGGAGTGGACAGGGTATAGGTTCCCGTGGCTGTCCCGTAGTCGACGGCAGAGTCAGTGGCGATATTAGTAGTCCAGGTAATGGAAGAAGAGGTGCTTCCGGGTGTCGCCGTAGGTCCCAGGGTCAAAGTGACGGCCACAGTGGTAAAAGTGCCTTCCGTGTGGGTAATTTTCTCCCCGGATATCAGGTGGGAGGTGATCTTATAGAAATAAGTCGTGGAGGAACTTAGGCCAGTGATAACGATGAGATGGTCTGCAATTGCGGTCAGGGAGACCGGAAGAGATTTGGTATAGATCCCCGTGGTGGTTCCATAATCCAAGGAATAATTCGTGGCCTCAGTGGTCGTCCAGGCTATTTCTGCACTGGTAGCTTGGGTTACAACTCCGGGGAGTCCAGAGATGGTCACGGCGGTGGTGGCGAAAGAGCCCTCAGAGTGAACCACCACCCCTCCGGTGGGTAGGATGGATTTTATTCTATAAAAATAGGTTCTGTTGGACAATAATCCTGTAAGAGAATGGGTCTGGAGGGTTTTTGCTGGGGTACTTTCGGGGGTGGCCGTGGTATAGCCCCCGGTACTCAGTCCGAATTCCAGGGTATAAGTCGTTAAGACATTGGTGGTCCAAGAAATATCCCCGGAAGTACTGGTGACCGTCACTGCAGGATTCACGGCAAAAGACACGTTGGTGGTGGTAAAACTTCCTTCCCCATGGGCTACATTCACCCCGGACGGCAGGTAGGAAATGATCCGGTAGTAATATTTTTTGTTCGCAATCAAATTGGCCAGGGCGTGGGAATGATCCATGACAGAGGTGGTACTTTTGGGACTGGACTGGGTATAAACCCCGGTGGCCGTCCCCGTTTCAATAATATAAGCGGTGGCCACATTGGTAGACCAGGTAAACACTGCATCCGAGGGTGAGAGAACTATATTCGGTTCTGCCACAAGGTTGATGAGTCCGGTGGTAAAACTGGCTTCCGTGTGATTGACCGTGGTTCCGGTACTTAAAAGTGATTTGAGTCTGTAATAATAAGTCGTGTTTGCGGCTAAATTGGCAATGGCTACGCTATGACTGGCGAATGCCGAGGTCGTGGGAACCGTGGTATGGGAATACACCCCCGGGGCGGTTCCATAATCCACCCCATGATTCACCGAGGTATCCGTGGTCCAGGTGATAGTCACAGAGGTCTGATCGGCCACAGCTGTGGGAATGCCCACCAGGGAAACGGCAGCTGTAGTAAATGTAGTTTCCTGGGTGTGGGTGTCAATGATGCCGTTGGGATACTGGGATTTGAGTCTAAAAAAGTAGGTTGTATTGGGAAGCCGTCCGGAAATGGTTTGCGTGTGGACCGTCCCGCTCGTTGCTTCAGCAGGAGTACTCAGGTTATAAACCCCGGTATTAGTACCCAGGTCAATGGAGCCCTTCGCCGACAAGGATGTGGTCCAAGCAACTGTGACACTGGTGGTACTGGGTGTGGTGGTAATGCCGGTGGGCTGGGTAAAGGCATTGGTGGTGTAAGAATATTCCTGGGACACTTTTTGGAAACTGGTTTGATAGAAGGATGTGATCCGGTAGAAATATTTTGTCGAGGGAACCAGGTCTATCAAGGTTTCCAAATGATCCATGGATTCTGCGGATGTCGCAGGACTTGCTTTGGTGTAAGTACCGGAGACAGTCCCATATTCCACCATATGCCGGGAGGCCACATTGGTGTTCCAGGAAATACCCATGGTGTCCACACCATTAATATGGGTGGGTCCGGCACTTATGGAGACCGTCACGGACCCTAAGGGGTTGTTTAAAAGATTCCCGCTGCAGGACCAGAGAGCCAAACCGATGATCAAAGTCCAGATTAGCTTTTTCATTTTGACACCTTATTAAAAGAGTAGCCAACAAGGATTCCAGTTTCCATGGTGGTAAAAAGTCCGTTGGATTGAAATGTTAAAGTGGAACCTCCAAAGACCCTCACTATGACCCCGGACCAAGGCCCTAATTCCACCCCGAGTCGCCCATTCACGTGACCAACTAAGGTTCCATAAGTATTGGGGAATATATTTGGTCTGTTGTCGGCCACAAGAATTACCGACGGTCCGGCGCCCAGAGTGATAAAGGGGGAGAGGTAAAACAGAACACCTTTATCACTTCTGAAACCCAGATATTTATAGGTCGCTTCCGCCGTTAAATGGGTAATGGAATACTGAAGCTGTTCTAGAAGAGTGTATTTCAGGGAGTTGTATTCCAAGCTCGCCCCCAAATAGAGCCCTCTCAAGAAGGGAGTCTTCCATTCCCCCTGTAACAAGACGGTAAAACCGGGGTCGTATCCTGTCAAAACTAACGGGATATTATAAGTTCCCCCGATAAAAGCAGAGCCTAAGGCACCTTCGTAGATTTCCCGGGCCACAGGATCATAGATATTACTGATGGAGGAAAGCGGGAGGGTTAGAATCCCGAATTCAATATCCAGAAACAGTCCGATATCTGCATCAAAATCCACAATTTTCCCGCGGATGGTGGAGGAGTCCTTTAAAACCACTTCAACTTTGGTTTCCATGAGAGACGCAAAATTTGCCTCAGTTTTAAGGACTTCCCCAGCATTTAGGGTAATGGACTGGCCATAACTCTCCATTTCAATCTTTCCACTGGCCGCGGAGATCAGATTTCCCAAGAAAATCCGCCCGTCCGCCACGAAGATTGTTTCCGCTGGGAGCTGAAAAAAACCAAGGAAAAGAAAGGCTATAGAAACAAAGAACTTGGACATCTACGCCACCCTTATAAAAGATTCTTTATGATATTCTCAGGAATTTATAGAATAAGTAAACTTTATTGACGTAAATACCTTGTAGTCAATATAATAAAACCAGGAGGTGGGGTCAATTAAACTTTTGATAAGACGCTACTGATCAGGTAGTTTTGACAAATAGTCACCTCTGTGGGGGTTTACCCAAATATTGCGAGGACTTTAGCGGATTTAAAAAAGTGGAAACTATGGGGTTAGGGATTAAGCGAATCGTGAATTACCGGGAAGAACGGAAGGTCCGTTACCAGGAGCACTTCGAAGAGTCCGTGGAAGACACCCAGCAGATGGGTAAATGAACAAATTGGATTTATACGCCCCCATGGATTAAACTCACCGTCAGGGGGCTTCCCATGAAAACCATTCTAATGATTGATGACGATGAGTTGATTCTGGAATCCATGAAAGTGGTTTTTACAGACCTGGGGTATGATATTACCACCATTTCCCAGCCGGCGGAGGGAATCATCACCGCCACCACCAGAGATTTTGACCTTATCCTCACCGATGTGAGAATGCCGGGCATCAACGGCAGCGAGGTTGTTTATAAAATCAGGGAAGCCAAACCC
>CAZUXL010000078.1:11165-17232 GCA_964624355.1 uncultured Spirochaetales bacterium | reverse complement strand
GCAACTTTTAACGTTTTCTCAAGAAATACATCAAAACAAATAACCCACCCAGTTCAATTATGGTGGCAAAAATACAAACCGAAAGGGGAGCCCACGTGTAGAGATAACCCATGAGAACCCCGGAGGCCAATACACCCACTCCATTTATGGCATTGAAAACGCCATAACCCAAGCCCCTGTTTTTCAGGGGGGTTAAATCAGCCACGGCAGCTTTGGCTATGGTTTCTTGAATTCCCAGGGAGACTCCAAATAGAAAGATCGCCACAATCAATAGGAGGGGGGAATCCCCCAGAAAACCCAAAAACGGCAGGGGGATGGATAAAATTGGAACTACATACATGACGGAAAATCCCAACTTATCGTAAATCTTTCCCGTAAAAAAAGCAGCAACGCCGCCCCCCGCCATGGCGAGGGCATAATAAAAGGGAATGGCTGAGTCACTGAGCAGGTGGGTAGCATTTGCGTGGTAACCTAATAAGGTAAAATTGATAAACCCCATGGAGGCCAAGGCGGTGAAGATACTGTAAATCCAAAAATCCTGGGATAGGTTTTTACCCTTCGTATTTTGGGAATAAGTCGGCTTGTCCCGGTTTAAACTTTTGCCTTTGTTTTCACTGTGAAGTTCTTCCTCCAGTTTTTCAGGTTTCGGAACAATTTTATAGGTAATCACTGTGGCGATGCACATCAAGACAAAGGGAATCCATAAAAGGGAATAGGCCATTTTGTAGGAATTCAACCCTAAGAAATTATCACCTATCACCCCAGATAACACCAGACTCATCACCAAAGGCCCGGAAATACCCCCCATTTGATCCAAAGTTTTTTGTATCCCAAATCCATAACCTGTTCCGATGCGCCGAGCGGCCATGGACAAAATCGTATCCTTTGCAGGAACTCGAACGGCTTTGGAAATCCTTTCCAGGATGATTAAAACTGCAGCTAATTCCCAGGTATCAGCCAGGGCCATCAAGGGAACGACAACCAACATGCTGTACCCCACAAAGGTAAAACCCCAGTAGGCCCGACTTTTATCCATCAGGAATCCCGTCAGCAGCCGCAAGGAAAATCCAAGGAATTCCGCCAGCCCCGTGATAAGGCCGACGATAATCGCACTGGCCCCTAATTCCCCCAGGAACGATCCGTTAAGACTACGGCTAGCTTGATAATCCATATTGCTAAATAAGCTGATTACGCCAAACATCAAGACCAAGAGAAGAGCCCGCCGATACCCCGGTTCTTTTAACTTTTTTTTCACCGTGGCTTTCAGTTTGGGCATTCCATATCCTTAGGGGTCTCTTAACTGAACATACTTAGATTTATGGAAAAACAAAAATAAGATGTCACGCAAAGCCGCGAAGACGCTAAGTGTACATTAAGTTTAACGTCTTCCCCCTTAGCGCCCTTGCGTCCTTGCGTGAAAAATTCCTAATTCCCCGCATAACTCCCTCCCAGGTACCTCGTCCTCCCTCAAACAGAGCTGGTTACCATGTCTAAGATATCTTTTAATACCTTAGCGGTAGCTTTTACCAAGTCTGCGATACCATGGTTATACCTCCGAGGGACCTCGTCCTGAGTCTGAGGTCCCTCGTCCTCCCTCAGACAGAGCTTTTACCATGTCAGAAGGAGGATTTGCTCCCTCAGACACAGCTTTTCCCCTGTCCGGGCTGCGCCCAATTCAACCTCCCTGGTAAAAAGCCGACAATAACAACAAAGACTGGGAGGTCTTATGTATTTAACCATAAAAAAAATCACCTTAATTCTGAGTTTAGCCCTGGTTGTGGGCTGTCAGACTGCGGCTCCCCCTCCTCCGGCACCTAAAAAAGAAAGCCTTATGGATTTGGTGGAAAATCAAAACCTGGATAAAATCAGGGAAATCTTTGGGTTCAACACCGATCCCAATTCCGTCAATGAGAAAGGTCAGACAGCCCTCCACATCGCCTCCTTAAAAAACCTTTTGGACATCGCCACCGTGCTGTTGGTCCGGGGTGCGGTAGTCGATGCCCAAGATATCGATGGAAATACCGCCCTTCACCTCTCTCTCATGGAGAAATCCCCGGAGGTGACGGGAGTTCTGGTCCAGTACAAGGCCAGTATTTTTATTAAAAACAAACTGGGAAGGCACCCTTTAAATCTAGCCATGGACCAAGGGTTGGAGGCTTTAAAGGTCTTGATCCGTTCGGACAATGTGAATCTAGGGGATGAAAACGGAAATACGCCCCTGCATTACGCTGCTTCCACCGGCCAACTTCCGGTCTTGGAGTTCTTTCTCACCCTGGGGGGGGATCCCAGGATAAAAAACAAGCTGGAGGAAACGGCTTTAGACCTGGCGGTGAAAAATACCCGGTCTTTAAACCATGCCCAGGTGGCCAAAGCCCTCCTTATGCAAAATTCCCCTCCCCCTAAAGATAAAAGCTTCGACTATCTTGCCCAGATTTATCCCGCGGGGAACGTGAATACCCCCTTTGACCAGGGAAGTACCCCCCTGCATTTGGCCGCCTCAAGAAATCACATGGGAATAATCCAGCTCCTGATCGCCGATAGGGCTACGGTGGACTCCCGGGATTTCCCCGGAAACACGCCCTTCCACAAGGCCATAGAAAAATCCAATCTGGAATCGGCGAAACTGCTTTTGGATGCCAAAGCAGACATCGGCATCCGGGATTTTAACAATAATTCCGCCCTTCACCTGGCCTTGACCTCCCCCCAGCCCGCTCCCACCGCCGAACTGGTTTTAGATAGGGGCATTAATCCGGATCTGAAAAACAACTATGGGAATACGCCTCTGCATTTGGCCATATCCCTCGAGCTTCCCCTGACGGTTCTCGACCTGCTTCTGAGAAAAGGGGCGGATCCCAACGGGCGGAACAAAGATGGAAACCCTCCCCTGTTGGAAGCGGTTCAAAAAGGACAGAAGGAAGCATCCCTGGCCCTGTTGAAGGCTGGAGCGTCCCTGTTTGCCTCTAATAATCTGGATATCAGCCCCCTGAGCGCAGGAATTGAAAAGGGAAATGATACCCTGGCTTGGCTGGTAACCGCGGCCAACGTTAAAGCCCGGGATGACAACGGAAATACCCCCCTCCACGCCGCGGTCTTAAAAAAAGATTACCCGGAAGCGGTGACTTATCTCCTGAGCCAAGGGGCGTTGGTGAATGACAGGAACAAAAGCGGAAGCACCTCCCTACATTTGGCCATAGCCAGAAAATCCGTGGTGATTTCCCGGCTTCTACTCTCCCAAGGAGCGGATTGGTACATCCAAAACAATGACACCGATACGCCCTTGACCCTGCTCTTTCGTCAAAGTTTGGAGGTGGTGGACCAGATCATAGTGAAGGAAAATCTGGAAAAAGCTGACAGTTCCGGGTCCACCCCCCTGTTCTTCGCCATCGCCACGGGTAACTTGGCCATCACCGACAATCTATTGGCCAAGGGCGCAAACCTGAGTGCCAAAAGTGTGAACGGATCTACTCCCCTCCATGAAGCCGTCCGGTTTGGCCAACTGGAAATCGCCAAGAGTCTTATAAAAGCCGGCGCCCAGGTGAATGAAACCGACAACCTGGGAAACACCCCCCTCCATAACCTGGTGTTTTGGGATAATCCCCTCTTGGCGGATCTTTTGATCCTCAGCGGAGCCCCGGTGGATGCTAAAAACCTGGAAGGCAGAACGCCCCTGGGTGAGGCCGTCAGAAAAGGGGATCTCAAACAGGTTCAATACTTCATTAGTAAAAAAGCCGGACTATTAACCCGGGACAATTATGGAAGAACACCCTTATTCGATGCGGTTCTCCGGGACAGCACGGGGATAACGGAAATCCTGGTAAAAGCCGGCTCCCTGGTTCAGGTCCGGGATAACACCGGGAACACCCCCCTTCACCTGGCGGTTACCCGCACCAGGCCGGAGTTGAACTCTCTTTTGTTAGACGCCGGCTCCGATCTCTTTGCAGAAAATCAGCAGGGTCTTACGCCCATAGGGGTGGCGGTATCCACAGGTTTGGAAAGTCTCAAGGCCTTACTAACAGCAAAGACCGTGAACCTCCAGAATAATCAGGGAAATACCCCCCTCCATTTGGCGGTCATGGGTTCGGCGGAGGATAATATTCTCCAATATATTATGAGTCTCGGGGCCGATGTGAATGCCCGGAATAAAAACGGGAAAACCCCCTTGGATGTAGCCCTGGCCAATAAAAATACAAAAATTTCAGAACTGCTGATGCGCAGCGGTGCAGGAAGGTAGAAGATGATCGTACATTTGGTGATGTGGAAATTTAAATCCGGAGCGCCCCTGAAGGAGATTAAATCTCGTTTAGAGGGAATGAAAGGGAAAATCGACTTTGTCCTGGATCTGGAAGTGGGAGTGGATATTTTGAGGTCTGAGCGCAGTTGGGATATGAGTTTAATGGTGAAATTTTCCACTAAAAAAGAATTGGAAACCTATGGTACTCACCCCGAACACCTCCCCGTGGCAGCTTTCATCGGGGAATGGAAAACTGCGGGTGCTGCGGTGGACTACGAGGTTTAAAACGATCCTTTGATTCCCTTAGGGGGAGGGAAAAATCACCACTTGGGATTCTTCCCTCAGTCGTATTTGGGTGGTGTCTTGATCCGGAGCTACTTCCAAAACAGACCCGCCTCGAAGCTCCCCGGAAAGTTTATTCCCCAAGCCCAATCGGGAGAGGGAATGATTACTCTGGGTCAGGATAAATTCCTCCCACTGCAGGTTCTCAGCTTTTAAACTGGAAAGTCCTTGTAGGGTCCACTGGTTCTTCGGGGCAGTCCCTTGGAGCCGGACCTCAGATTTCCAGGTGAGAAGCCCCCTGAGTTCTGGTGTGAAAATCTCTGCCCGCAAAAAAACTCTATCCCGTAATTCCAAGCTCAGGGGCTTCTCCTGGGTTAGTTTCAGAGTTCCCACCACCCCCGAACGGAGCAGAAGGGCGTCCAAACCAGGGATTTTCAGGTGAACTTTGATCCGGCCCTTCTCCAAAGGTCCCCCCAAACCGGGCTCTAATAAAATCTTAAGCCTGCCTTCTTCAAATTGAAGGTATATCTGGGATAAGAGACCTGGGCTTGCCTGAACTGTTAAAAATGGGACATCTCCCTGTTCCAAGGTCAATTCCAAGGGACCTGCAATTTCCAAGGTTTCTGGCTTATCAGAAAGGGTGTAGGTTCGGCGCAATGGGGTGAATTCGTCCTCGCCCACTCCGTCCGGTGTGACCACCTCCTGGGTATATTCCAAGTTCCCCAGGGCAGGGAGAAAAAAGACAGGGAATAATATATACGCACCCACAGATAAGATTTTTTTCAACCGCGGCTCCTGATTTTTTCCATAGCCCAAAGGGCGTGTTCCTTGAGAAGAGTATCATCCCCTTCTGCAAGAATTTCCAGCCTGGGAACCAAAAGCGGATCCAGGGAGTTTCCCGCGGCCACGCAGGCATTTCTTACCAGGGAAATTCTACCCGTACGCATCAGGGGCGTGCCGGCGTAGGTCTTCATAAATTCCGCATCAGTTATGGTTAAAAGTTCCCCCAAGTCCCGGGAGGACCCGGCTCGCAGGGTTAAGAAATCCCTCTCTCCCGTGGATTGCGCCCGAAGATTAAAGGGACAGACCTCTTGGCAAAGGTCACAGCCAAAAATCCAATTCCCCATTTTATCCCGGATCTCCACCGGAATGGATCCCTTGTGCTCTATCGTCAAATAGGAAATACATTTCCGGGCATCCATGAGTCCGGAAGATTCTAACGCCCCCGTGGGACAAACATTCAGACACCTTTTACATCCCGAAGGACAGCCGCCCCCGTGAATCTTCGAGCCCACCGGGGGCGATTCGACGGAGGTCTCCCTCCAAATCCCAGGATCTAAGGTGGTGAGGATTTCGCCTAAAAGAAACCAGCTTCCTTTTTGCGGATTGATCAGCAGGGTATGGCGACCGATGAACCCCAAACCCGCATTCTGGGCGTACCACCTTTCGGCTAAGGGCCCCGAATCGGTGAAGTTGCGAAAGGACTCCTGGGGATAGAGAAGTTTCAATTCTGCGGTGATTTTTTTTAACTGGTTTCCCAGGGTTTTGTGATAG
>CAZUXL010000078.1:0-11155 GCA_964624355.1 uncultured Spirochaetales bacterium | reverse complement strand
CCCCATGCGTACCGGGCTATGCGTCCGTTCTGGGGTGAAAGATCCCCTGGGGAGATTTCTTGATAATAATCCAGTGCGGTGAATAGAATGGATTTGCATCCCTCCAGGAGGGTTTCAGGACTAAATTTTAGATCCAGATGATTCTCCAGATAGGTCATTTCCCCGCCTCGTCCTTGAGAAATCCACTGTTTGTACTTCAGGACTTCCTGTTTTTCAAAATCCGGAACGGCAATTCCCAAAAGATTTAGCCCATGGCGGTCAAAGAGATCTTTCCATTCGGGTTTAAATACGGAATACTCAGGTTTAGGGGAACTCATAGTCCTCTTGATAACATAATTGAAGGAATAAGGGAAAACAAATGTTGGATGTAAAAACCTTCGCACTGGGGGAAATGGGGACCAATGCTTATCTGATCACCCATCCCGATTCCCAAGACTGCCTGGTGGTGGACTGTGGACAAGATCCCGAAGAGCTCATGGAGGCCGTTCTTTCCGGGGGCTGGAATCCCAGATTACTTCTCCTAACCCATGGTCATTTCGATCACATCGCCGGGGTTCAAATTTTCCGGGAGATGTTTCCGGATGTGAAGGTGGGTATTCACACCCTGGAAGCGAGTTTTCTTGAAAATCCCTCTCAGAACCTTTCCACGTTCTGGTCCCATCCCGTGGTCTGTGACCCGGCGGACTTTTTTTTGGAAGAAGGGGTGAGCGTCTATTTGGGGGAATTGGAATTTCAAGTGCTCCACGTGCCGGGGCATAGTCCGGGGTCCGTGGTCTTTTACCAGAAACAGTACGGAGATCTCTTCGCCGGGGACGTGATTTTCAAAGGGAGCATCGGCCGCACGGACTTCCCCCACTCGGTCCCTAAAGATCTGGTTCTAAACATAAAAAAGAAAATTTTACCCCTCCCCGATGATGTAATAATCTACTCCGGCCACGGACCGAGCACCACCTTAGGGCAGGAACGCCGGGAAAATCCCTATATCCAGGGAATTTAGGGACCCTTTCAGGGTGCCCTTTATTGATTATCATAATTCTCCGATAATTCACCTATGGATCCTAAGCTCATAGATGCAATACGAAAATGGAAGGTGGTGCCCATCATCACCCTCAAATCCCAGGAAAATGTTCTGCAACTGGCAAAAACGTTTCTCCAGGCCGGCCTCCCTGTTTTGGAACTCACCCTTCGGTATCCCGGATCCGAAAAAGGCATAAGCCTGGTGAGGGAAAGGTATCCGGAGATCCTCGTGGGATCGGGCACCACCTTGTCCTTGGGCCAGGCCAAATTAGCCCACAAGGCCGGAGCGCAATTCATTGTCTCTCCGGTTCTCAATCCCGACGTGGTGAAGTACTGTTTAGACCAAGGGATACCGATCTTCCCCGGAGTGAACAATCCCACCCACCTTTACGATGGACTCTGTCTGGGTGTCACCCATTTTAAGATATTTCCCGCTGAAGCCGCGGGAGGGCCATCCTTCTTAAAAGCCCTGCAAGGCCCCTTTCCCATGGCCAGATTTTTCCCCACCGGGGGAATCAACCACACCAACCTGGCCCCCTACTTTGAACTTCCTTCCGTGGACGGAGTCGGCTGTGGAGATCTTTCCCCCGAATCGGTGATCGATCAAGGGAATTGGCCGGAGCTCACCCGAAGAATTCAGCTCTACCGCCAGGCTGCCGGTCTCATCACCCGCCACGAAGAGGCCTTCGCATGATCCTTACCTTCGGTGAACTCATGCTCCGGTTAAAAAGCCCTGGAAAAGAAAGGCTCCTACAAACCCCTACTCTGGAAACCAGTTTCGGAGGCGGGGAAGCCAATACCGCCTCAGCCCTCAGGTCTCAAGGACTGAAGGCTGGTTTTGTCACAGCCCTTCCAGAAGGGAGTTTGGGGGATTCCGCCTTAGCCTTTCTGAGGCTCAGGGATATCAATACAGAATACGTTCAGCGCCTTCCCGGGCGGATGGGCTTATACTTTTTGGAAGAAGGGGCCTCCCAACGTCCCAGTAAAGTTATTTACGATAGGGAATACAGTGCCCTGGCTCTGGCGGATCCCCAGGTTTGGGATTGGAAAAAAATATTATCCAAGGCCCGGGGTTTCCATCTCACGGGCATCACCCCCGCCCTTTCGGAAAAGGCCGCAGCGAGTAGTTTGCACGCTCTTCAGGTCGCAGAAGAGCTGGGGATTCAGCGGTCCTTGGACCTGAATTACCGAAAAAACCTCTGGAAATATGGAAAGTCTGCCCCGGAGGTCATGAACCTCCTGGCCCAACACTGTGAAGTGCTCATGGCCAACGAAGAAGATCTTCAAAAATCCTTGGGAATGGAATCCTTTGACGCTCAGGATGAAAAAAGTTTAAAAGACCTCGGGGAAACCATTCATAGGCTATTTCCCAAAGTCCAATTCCTGACCATCACCTTAAGAACCAGCCTTGGTGCAGATAAGAACCTTTGGGAGGCATTAGCCCTAATACCCGGCACGCCAGAAATCCACCGGTCCAAAAAATATACCATCGAACCGGTGGTTGACCGGGTAGGCGCCGGTGATGCCTTTGCGGCGGGGATTATCCTGGGACGGGTAAAAAATTGGGGACTTCAAGAAACCTTGGAATACGCCACGGCGCTTTCCTGTCTGAAACACTCCGTACCGGGGGATCAGGCTTTAATTACTCCGGAAGATGTAAGACTTCTTCTCTCAGGGGATGGAACCGGGCGGGTTCAGCGGTAACTCCAGCATAAATTCGGTTCCCTTTCCTGGTTCGGTGGTGAAGGTTAAGGTTCCGTTATTCTCCTGGGCAAAGGTTCGACACAAAATAAGTCCCAGTCCTGTGCCCTTCTCCTTTTGTGTCCCCAAGGTGGAACTCCGGTCTTTAATTTCAAAGACGTGGGCGGCTTGGGACTCGCTCATCCCCATACCGGAATCCTTCACCCCCAGGAGAACCTTTGCACCCTCTAACCGGGACCAAACTGTGATCTCTCCCCCAAGGGGTGAAAACTTCATACTATTGGAGATGAGATTTCGCAGGATGACTTCCAGGGTCTCAGCATCCCCCCAGACCTGGGAGGTTTTCAGATCCAAGTTCAACACCTGTTTTTTACTCTGAAGTCCTGCACGAAAGGGCTCTGTCAAGTTATTCAGTAATTTTTCTAAATCCAGTTGCTGGGGCCTCAGGATCAAGGCACCGGTTTGACTGCGCCCCCAATCCAGTAATTTTAAAAGAAGTTCATAAACCGAATGGGAGGAATTGTAGACCCCTTGAATCATTTCCTTTACTTCCTCCGGTGGAAACTCCTGATAATGGTCCAGGATTTCTTTCAGGAGTCCCAAAAGCGCTTGAAAGGGATTTTTCAAATCGTGGGCGAGAATGGAAAAAAATTGATCCCGGGATTCTTTTGCCTGCCTTAGTTCTTCCCGGGCTGTCTTTAAGGCGATATGGGTCTTAACCCGGGCCAGGAGTTCAGACCGGTGAAAGGGTTTCGTGATATAATCCACTCCCCCCGCCTCAAATCCCGTGAGCAGCTGTTCTTTTTCGGAAAGGGCGGTGAGAAAGATCACCGGGGTGTCATGATTTCCAGGGATTTTTAACAGGGCTTTTGCGGCCTCTAGACCGTTCATTCCGGGCATCATGACATCCATGAGAACCAAGGTCAGACTCTGATTTTGGGCGATGCCCAGGGCTTCTTCTCCCGATTGGGCAAAAAAAACGTCATAGTTTTCCGCAGCTAAAAGACTCCCTACTATCTGAATATTGTGGGGAACATCATCCACAATTAAAACTTTCGGGCGATTCATGGGTTCTCCTGTTTTAATAATTCTTCGAAAACACTCAGGGACTTCTCCAATCCTGCCAAGTCAAACCGTTTCCCATGGTAAAGCATTTCATCGCACCACTGTTCCAAGGATTTGATGCCTTCCTTCCGGGACCAGGTAAGAAGCTTCTGAGAAAATTCCATGATAAGGGTCATGTGGTGACTTCTGCGGACCGGCTTAAAAGCCATACCAAACTCTTCCCGCAGCCGAGGCAAGTTTTTCATCAGTTTTTCATCTTTCAAAGGATTCAGAGCCTGGGGTTGGATCCCCGCATCCTCCAGAAGCAGCCTTTTCACCACTTCCGCCAAGGCTTTACGATCCAAAGGCTTCACCAGGATTTCTTGAATACCCCCTTGTCTTATCCTCAGGGCTTCGTCTTGGGAATTATTCGCCGTGAAGGCCATGAGCGGGATATCCTTTCCTGAGGGGTGGTTCCAAATGGCCTTTGCCAACTCGACCCCGTCTTCCTCCCCTATTTTTATATCCAGGATTCCCATATCCGGCGCCCAATCATTCAATAGTTCCAGGGCCGATCGGCTGTCTTGTGCAGTGGTTACCAAGGCGCCCCATTCCCCTAAGGTCTCTATGAGAATGGTACGGCTATCCAAATCATCATCCACATAGAGAATGTGTTTTCCCTTAAGGTTTGGGGGGATAAAAGTTTTCCTTTCCTTTTTACGCTGATTCCACTTCCAATTCACCTGGGGAAAGCGGACGATGAAGGTGCTTCCCTTGCCTAAGGTACTTTCTACGGTCACAGAGCCTCCCATGAGGTTGGTCAGTCTTCTGGTAATGGCTAAGCCCAAACCGGTTCCCCCGTACTTGCGGCTGGTGGTGGGATCTTGCTGCCGGAAGGATTCAAAGATATGTCCCAAGGCCTCGGGTTTAATTCCCACCCCCGTATCGGACACACGGATTTCCAAATCCAGGACTTCCTCGGTCTGATCGGTGAAAGATATTTCCACCCGTACTTCCCCCTGGGTGGTAAATTTAACCGCATTGCCCACCAAATTAAAAAGGATTTGCCTAATGCGGATTTCATCCGACTCCACCAGGAAATGGGAATCCATTTTATTATCCAAAACCAGGGAGACACCCCTCTCCTGGGTCTTCAAGGAAAAAATAGAAACCACATCCCGGGCTATCCCCCCCAGGTTAATCAGTTCAGGATGCCAATCCAAAGACCCTGATTCAATTTTTGATAGATCCAGAATATCATTAATTAAAAGAAGAAGATTTTTAGCTCCGGTTTGAATGGAAGAAACATAGGACTTCTGCAAGGGATCCTGGATGGCCGACCCGAGGATTTCTGAAAATCCCATGACAATATTTAATGGCGTTCTCACCTCATGGGACATGTTGGCAATGAATTCGCTTTTAGCCCTATTGGAGGATTCCGCCTCCTCTTTCGCTTTTTTCATCTCCTCTTCCAGAAGATGTTCTTTGATATAGGCCCCCACCGAAAGGACGAAGGACCCCAGCAGGGACCTTTCATCCTCACTCCAGTCCCTCTCTTTTTCCTGATCTTCCATTCCCACGAAGCCCCAAAAATTACCATCCATCATCAGGGGAAGAACCAATTGACTGGGACCCGCGGCATCTGGATTCCAAGTGATCGTATTTATGATCCCCGTGCCTTTCGGATTCCACTCCAGCCACAATTCCAAAGCCCCCGCCGAAGGATGCCGTCGGAAAAGATAAATTTGGGTCACTTCCAAAGCCCTACCCACATGGTCCATGGCTGCTAAAATCCCCTGTTCCAAATCCTGGTGATTCAACAAAGCCGAAAGAGCTTCAAAAACTCCTCCCAAAAGCCGATCTTTCTCCCTAAGTTGGTTTTCAATTTCCTTTTGTTTGGTAATGTCGGAAAAACCCATGAGAAAAGCCTGTACTCCAAAAAATACCGTAAGGGTGGCGGACACCAAAGCCCACCGCTGTTCCCCGGTGGAGGTGCGGATTTGAATCTCCCTCCCCCGGAGAAATCCTTGGGTTTCCAGTTCCCGGATAAACTCATTCCGTTGGGCATCTTCGGAGTACCAGTCCAAGGGTGAGACCTGGGAAAAGGTCTTATCATCGTAGCCCAGGACTTGAATGAAAAGATGATTGGCGGTTAAAAATTTGCTATGGTCCTGGGTGATCAAAGCCAGGGGTATGGGACTGGATTCAAAAATATTCCGAAGATTTTCCTGTTGGATTCTCAGATTGCTTTCCAGCTCTTTTTCCGGGGTGATGTCCATGAAAAATCCCGTGAGATGCAGGCCGGAATTCAGACTCTCGGTTTCTCCCCAGGCTTTAAACCAAAGCAGAATACCACTGGAAAGGAGTAGTCTAAATGGACGGGGTTGAAACAGACCGGTTCTTTCCGAGGCTAGAAGGGAATCCCGTAGTTGGTCCTGATCTTCGTAGTAAATATGATCCTGGAGAAAAACTTCCAAAGACATGATTTCCGCTCTTTTATGGCGACCCAATAACCGGTTAAGATCTTCGGTGATTTCAAAACTGCGGTCGGAAAAATAAAAGGAGAACTGCCCTGCCCGGGCTAATTTTTGCAGTTGGTTAAAAAGCCTGTCCTGATCCACGGCGTTAGTCTAACATGGGAAGATAAACCCGGAAAGTACTTCCTTTTCCCGGTTTACTTTCCACCGCAATCCCGCCCTCGTGAATCCGTACAATTCCCAAGACCACTGCCAAGCCCATGCCCCGCCCTGTAAACTTGGTGGAAAAGAAGGGATCAAAAATCTTTTTCAAATCCTGGTCGTTGATGCCGCACCCATTCTCCCAAACCTCCACACAGGCGTGGGGACAGTCCTTGGGGTGCCACCCCAGGGGGAAGGTGTACTCTGGACTCAGCTCTTTGGGACTGGTCGCAAGTATGGTCAGTTTAATGATGCCTGAATTCGGTTCGATGGACTCCCAGGCGTTATTCACCAGATTGATGACGATCTGTTTTATTTGATCCTCGTCCGCTAATATCACCGGTCCCGGGGTAGCCAGGTGGATTTCCAGGGTGACGGAATCCGGAAGCCCTTGGCGAATTTCTGGTAGCCACTGCTCACAAAGGTCGCTCAAGTTCACAGGGGCCATTTTTCGAAAGGATTGTCCCAGGTACTGGAGCATGAGATTGCTCATTTCCGCAGCTTTTTTTGCGGCGGTCATGGAATCATTTAGAATACTTAGAACTTTTCCCCTATCAGGAAGATACTCCATGGCCAATTCCAAGCATCCCATGACTGCCTGGAGTTTATTGTTGAAATGATGGGCTACGGCAGCGGCCATGAGACCCAGACTTTCGGTTTTTTGAAGATTTCTCACCTGATCTTCCGTGCGTTTTCTTTCGGTGATATCCCGAGCGGCGGCAAAAACACCTAAAATTTCCCCTTGGTCATTTTTAAAAAGGGCGGCGTTAAATAAAACCTCGGAGATAAGCCCGGAGTCATGGCGAATGGCCAAGGAATAATCTGTGATTTCCCCCTGGGCATAAACTTTTTGATAGATGTCCTGGGCCATTTCCGGCTGGGTGAAATACTGGGCAAAATCACTTCCTATCAAATTCTCTCTGGACTTTCCTGTTATTTTTTCCATGGCCCGATTTACATCGGTAATTTTACCCTCCACGCTCAGGGTAACCAGGGGATCCAAGCTGGTTTCAATCAAGTTCCGGGCGTAGAGTGAGGCATCCTTCAGGGCCTCCTCGGCTTTTTTCCGTTCCGTGATATCAAAACCCACAGCCTGGTATTCTAAAAGCTTTCCTTCCTGGGAATAAATCCCCCTCTGGGTCCATCGCTGCCAGCGGATCTCCCCTTGGGGGGTCAATATCCTATGGGTAAAGTCCACCACCGGATGTTCCATGGATATCTGACTCAGCATATTCAGTATCATCCCCATATCCGGCTCGGGAATTTCTGGGATGAAATTTTTATTGATCAACTCATCCCTATCCCTTTTGTAATACCGGGCATAGGCCTCGTTCACAAAGGAGAGTCGCCCGTCGGGAAGGTAACGGCAGATCAACTCGCTCTGGTCTTCAATAATGGACCGGTACCTGGCTTCACTTAAACGAATGGCCTCTTCTTCCTGCATTCGCAGAGTGATGTCACTCATGATGACCCGATAGGTGGAGGCCGTGGCCGTTTGTTGATCCACGGTGGTTTCCAATCGAGCCCAGAATACCGTGGAATCGTGGCGTACCATTCTCAATTCACAAGATCGCGGGACATCCGGCATTCCCAGGCGCTTTCTGTAAAGATAATACAAATCCTGATCATCCTTATGGATAAATAGAGTCAGAGGCCGCATGAGAAGTGAGCCCCGTTCGCATCCCAAAAGTTTTGCAGCGGTCAAATTCGTTTCTTGAATGATTCCTTTTTCAGTGATGGTGAGGTAACCCACGGGAGCCAGATCGTAAAGATCAAAATACTTGTTTCTCGCCCTATCCAGTTCGATCTGGATCTTCCTCAGTTCATCATTTTGCATTTCCAATTCAATCTGATGAACCCGAAGCTCATGGAGAATCCTGCGGTTGTCCTCCCGGTTTGGTTGGGAGGCTTCAATCTCGTGGTACCTTTGACTTTCTTTGTAAACTTCTTCAGCCCGGAGTCGAAGACTCTGCTCTTCCGAGGTTTCCCAATTACTATTGGTCATGGTAATTCTCCGTCAACCTCTCAGTGGTTGCTATCCCATAGGTTTCCCCGTTTGCATTTTTCAACAAAGTGGAAGTCATGGAAATATCCACAATTCGACCTGTTTTAGTGATTCTCTGGGTTCGATAAGGTTCCAATATTTCCGAGGAGCTTAATTGACGGATTTTATGAAGGTACTCATCCTTCAGGATTGGGGGAATTCGATCCAGGTTATTCATCCCCAAGGCTTCTTGTTCGCTCCATCCGTAAATTCGCGCGGCTCCGGGATTCCAAGCGAGAATCTGTCCCTTCATATCTTGAAGGGTGATGGCATCGTTCGCATCCCGGACGACCACGGCTAAGCGACGGATGGATTCTTCCGCTTCCTTCATCCCGGTAATATTCACAAAGGTAATGACGGCTCCCTCCACCACATTCTCCAAGGTACGGTAGGGTAATATTCGCATAAGATACCAAGTCCCAGTGTAAGATTGAACTTCCACTTCCTTAGTCACAAGTATCTCCAGTACCGACTTGATATCCGGCTCTAGCTGGGTATAATTTTTCAAATTCGAAACCACATGATAGATCGGTCGCCCCAAATCGGAAAGTATGAAATTGATGATCTGTGTAGCGGAGGGAGTGTAGCGAAGGATACGAAGTTTGAGATCCACAAAAATGGTGGCTATTCCCGTCCCGGATAGAAGATTATTCATGTCGTTATTGGCCCTGGACAGATCGGTGACCTTACTCTGGAGTTCCACATTCACCGTGGCCAGCTCTTCGTTCACCGACTGTAGTTCTTCCTTGGAGGTCTCCAATTCTTCATTGGTGGATTGGAGCTCCTCGTTCACCGACTGCATCTCTTCCATGGAGGATTTGAGTTCTTCATTGGTGATTTGGATGTATTCTTCTTTGGTCTGAAGTTCAAGTTTTAAGGCGGCGAGTAAGGCCTGTTCCTCCGTGAGGGTTCCTTGTGTTCTTTCCAGGGGTGCTTGGTCCGTGATAACCTCATTCAGGATGGGATCTTTCTCTTGGGCCTCTTCTAAAATAACCAGAAAAAGGGTGTGGGTTTTTGGATCGGTCCCCGCCACCACAGGGCGAACTGTTAAATTCACCCAGGTAAAATGCCCGTTGGTTTTAACCTTCACCTTCGGGCTTTTTATTATTTGCCGGGTACTGAGGGCTTTTTGAAGGGCGTTGCTTAATTCTCTATGAAGGCCTTCCCGGGCCATGGATAAAATATTATTAACTCCCGCTTCCCCAGGAGCGGGTTCCAGGTACAATCCTGTTCGTCCATGGAGATACAAAACATCCCCCTGGGAATTTACCAGAATACCGGCAAGGGATAACTGTTGAAGGAGAGCCTGCTCGGTTAATTCCTTCAGGGGAAGCTTTCCCGATTTTACAAACTTACTCAAGGGCGGGGCATAAGGAAGGACCAAATTCCCCATGGGAGGGATAAAACTCGACAAGGAATGTTTATGAGATCTTTGTACCTCGTCGTTGCGCTGATAGATTTTTAGTCTTCTATCCAGGGGAGAAAAAAGATCCCCGAATTCCCCCACGGTTTCAGAGCTTCCTAAAAAAAGAATTCCCTGGGAATTGAGGGCGTAGTGAAACAGGGGAATTAGCTTTTTTTGAAGCTCCATGCCCAGATAAATTAAAAGATTTCGGCAGCTGATGAGGTCCAACTTTGTAAACGGAGGATCTTTTATGAGGTCCTGTTCTGAAAAAACAATCATATCCCGAATGGACTTATGAATCCGGTAGGAGTCCCCATCGGGTTCCTGAATAAAAAATTGCGCCAGCCGGGTCTGGGAGACCTCGGCTGCAATACTCCCGGGATAAATTCCCGCTCTGGCTTTGGTGATGGCGGAGGAATCGATATCCGTGGCAAAGATTAAAACTTTAAAAGTTTTCTTGGTTTTAACCTGGTATTCCGCCAGAAGTATGGCCAGGGAATAGGCCTCTTCCCCGGTGGCGCAACCGGGAGTCCAGATGCGGAGGACTTCGGGATTGGGATGATTCTCCAGGATCTTGGGTATCACCGTGTCTTCTAAGAACTTGAAGGTTTCGGGGTCCCGAAAAAAATTGGTCACGCCTATGAGTAAGTCGCGAAAAAGAGCCTCCACTTCCCCGGGTGCTTGCTGCAAAAACCTCACATAGGCTTCAATGGTGTCAATTTTTTGCACCACCATGCGCCGTTCTATCCGCCGATGGAGGGTATTTGGTTTATACTGGGAAAAGTCATGGCCGGTTTGGGATCTCAAGAGGATAAATATTTTTTTTAGGTCGTTTTCAAACCCGGTTTTATCCAACGGAAGGATCTTGGAACCAAAAGCGTGGTCCACATAAAACATAATCTGAGAAGGCATTTCCACCGGGGGAAGGATGTAGTCCACCAGGTCAGTTCCCAGGGCACTTTTCGGCATTCCATCAAATTCGCAGGAAGCGGGGTTTTGAACCATGACCATTCCCCCGGCTTCCTTCACTTCTCTGAGTCCCAGGGTTCCATCGCTCCCGGTTCCTGAAAGAATAACACAGATCGCCCGATCCCCCTGATCCTGGGCCAGGGACCTGAAAAAGTAATCGATGGGAAGCCTCAGCCCTCGGGGGAGACTGGGTTCCAGAAGTTGAAGAGTTCCATGCATGAGGGCCATATCCCGATTGGGGGGAATGATATAGGCACAGTTTGGCCTGAGGATCATCCCATCCTCCACTTCAAAAAC
>CAZUXL010000077.1:15048-17261 GCA_964624355.1 uncultured Spirochaetales bacterium | reverse complement strand
TCCCCTTTCCCCTTTCCCCTTTCCCCTTTCCCCCACTTTGACAAACTCCTAATACTCCACCATACTTACAAAAAATGTTTCACCCCAGTCTTCGACTTCCCTATATTCTAATGATTTTAGCTTTCTTAGCTGCCGATTCACTCTGGCTCGCCATGGGTTTTCTGTTGGGTGAATGGAACCTGGTAAGTTCTCCCACATCAGTGAGTCTCCTGGTGATATTAAACCTCGGGTCCCTGGGTGCCGGCCTTTTTTATATCACTGCTCGATTCCACTATCAGACCTCCCTGGATTTAAATAAACAAATCGAAATACTACTGGACAAACTCCCCTTACCGGAATTCTTTTTATTGGGATGCAGGGAACTTCTGATTTTATTGGATGCCGATGACCGAATTATTTACTCCAGCCCCAGTTTAAACGCTACATTAGGATTCGATCCCACCACATTACGGGAACAATCCTGGTCATTGATAGATCCTACCCACTACCCGGGTAAGTTTCGGGACATTCGTGAAAAGATTTCCCAGGATATGGGTTGTGAAATTATCCAGGATCTCAGACCGAAGGAAGGCCCCTTCATCACCGCCCACATCCTTTATAAAATCTCCCCCTGGCCATCTCCAGACACCCTCGCCCTTTTTATCTGGCCGGTCACCGAGGAAAACCGCTCCCTGAAAGAAATTCAGAAAGACCTGGATCACCAAAGTAAAATATGGAATGCCCTCCCCCCCCTGCTTATCCGGGACCAAGAAGGTAGAGAACTAATAGAAAATCAGGCTTTTCGCCAATTGAAAGCTCAAGCAGGGGGGAATCTGGTTTTACCTGGTTATTTAAAAACCTCAGATCAACTGGGTGGGGGGTACTGGGAAATTCCCCTCTCAGGTCAACCAGAGGCTTTTGAAGTACTTCGTTTTTCCCTTCAAGACCATTGGGGTTCCTTGTTTCTAAAAGCTACAAGCCGGAGGGATCAAGAATGGATACTGCGTGAAAGTCAGGCATTCCTACAGACCACCATCCGCCAATCACCCTTGGGAATCATTATTCTGGATGCCAAAAGCACCAGGATAAAAATCTGTAACGATGGGGCCAAAGAAATTCTAGGAATTCCGATAAACCTGGAGATGACTGGGCTGCCCCTGTACATGGAGCCCTTGTCCTGGGAAGTGATCGATCTGGAGAGAATCCCCTACACCTTAGAAAATAACCCCTTCTTTCGGGTATTTTCCCATCCTGTCAGTACCACAAACCAGGTCATCATTCGAAGAAAAGACGGAAGGGAACTCTATGTGGTTCTCACCTGTGCCCCGATTTATGATCAAAACGGCAAGTTTTTTGCCGCCTTCCTGGCCATGGTGGATGCTTCGGAGCTCCACAAAACCGAAAAACAGCTTCAGGATCTCAATAAGGATTTGGAAAACCGGGTGGAGTTACGCACCCGGGAATTGGTGGAAACTCAAAAACATCTGATGGAAGCGGAAAAACTAGCGGGCTTAGGCTCCCTGGTTGCCGGGGTTGCCCATGAAATTAACACACCGGTGGGGGTGGGGGTAACAGCCGCCAGCTTTCTTTTCGAAGCCACTGCAGAGTTAAAAAAAACCATGGACCAAGGCCTGATGAAAAAATCAGACCTGGAGTCCTATTTGGTCACTGCCCATGAATCCACCCGAATTATCCTTTCCAACATGGCAAGAGCCTCAAACCTGATAAAAAGTTTTAAAATGATTTCTGTAGATCAAAGCTCGGATCTCCAAAGAAAATTTCGTTTTAAAGAATATTTGGAGGATATTTTCCGCTCCCTCCCCTCCCCCAACCGTAAAATTCAACTTCAGATACAAATTGAGGGGGATGGGGAGTTGGAACTGAATTCCTATCCCGGGGCCTTTTCCCAGATTATCACCAATTTATACATGAACTCCTGTACCCACGGTTTTGAAAACCGGGTTCAGGGAATTATAGGTCTGAACTTCCTTCGGGATCAGGATAAACTCATTCTAACCTACACCGATGATGGAATTGGAATGGAAGAACCTACCCTAGCCCGGGTATTCGACCCCTTTTTCACCACCAGGAGAAATTCCGGAGGGACAGGCTTGGGGATGAACATTGTATTTAATCTGGTAAATTCCAAACTCGGCGGCCGGATTAAAGCCGAAAGTCAGCCGGGGGAAGGGGTCAAATTTCATATTCACCTTCCCCTGGAGCCGCCGCAACCT
>CAZUXL010000077.1:0-15038 GCA_964624355.1 uncultured Spirochaetales bacterium | reverse complement strand
GCAACCTGTGGTAAATTCGGTCGAGTTGAAATGATATTATATAATTTTAAAGGAACCCCCACCCCCCTTTTTGACCTCTTTTAAAGCCTTCTCAGCCAATTCCAACACTGACGAGTTCTTATGGTATTCCGCTCCCCCCAGGGAACAGGTGAGGGTCGCCCAAGAATCCTCTTTAAGGGATTCAAAGATACGCTGGGCGAGGGCTAAAGCTCCTTCCTTCCGGGTCTCAGGAAGGAGTATTAAAAATTCATCCCCCCCGTAGCGGCCGATCACATCCACGAGTCGTAAATGGCTCGAAAGCATTTCTCCCAGTTTTTTTAAAACAATATCCCCCTGGGCATACCCCAGTTGACGGTTCACCCCCCCCAGATTATCCACATCCAAAAACAGGACGGAAAAACCAGCACCCTGGTCCCTGTACCGATTTATCCGGGCCTCTTCCTCTAGAATTTTCTCCGTTAGGCTGCGGCGATTGGGAAGACCGGTGATCGGATCCAAGGTAGAGGCTTTATAAAGTTCATCTCCCCTCTTTTTTAGGAAAATCTCTCTCCGGCATCGGCCGATATGACTAGCCAGAAGTTCCAGTCCCAGGCCCAAGGAATCCAATCCTTCGGTATGGAAATTGATCAATGGTCCCACGGCTCCCAATAGCTGGAGTTGATATTCTTGATAAAACGCCCCCTGCACACTCACCAGACCTTGGAATGGCAGATTCATGGAAGCCAGGAGGGTGTGGGCTTTGGGATCCGTGAGATAAACCGATTTTCCCAAAGGTCTCAGGGCTTCCATGGCCCTAGGTAGATCCGACCTCCAGGGGGAGTCGGTTTCGGTAGTACTGTAGACTTCTTTCCAGACTTTCCCATCCCACTCAATCAACAAAAGAAAATCAAAAAAGCAGGTTCTCTGAAAAAGTCTCATGGCTTCCTGAAGGAGCTCGGTTTCTGGGGTTTGTAGGGTTATTAAGGTGGTTAATGTTCTTAGGGAGTCCAGGGTATTTTTTTGAGCGTTGACGTTTCTCAGGGCTTTATCTGTCCGCCCGGATTCGATGATCCAGTCAAAATCCAGTCTTAAAACTCCCAGGTCCGGGAGAATGGGTGGAGCCTTCGTGGGATTGATGGACCAATCTAGCGTCGAACGGATGTAAAAATTGGGAAAACGGAAGGACGCTTGGAAGCCTTTTTTGTAGGCCGTAACCGCATCGCTCACCTGATTGAGGGATTTATAAAAATCCCCTTGTTCCCGGTAAAAATAAGGCACCATGAACTGCAAATAGTGTTTCTCCTGGTCCAAAAGACCAGATCCCTGGTTAAATGCCAGTATTGCCCCTTCCTTATCTCCCTCAAATAAACAAATCCATCCTCTGAGGGACCAAAACCAAAGCATTTCCACCTCGGTCCGCACACTTTCTTCCTGTACACCAATTCTCACCCACAAATCGTAAGCCCGAGGTCCCTGATCTAACTTAAAATAAACCAAGGCTAATAGGATCATCACTTCCCGTTTTGAGTGAAAAACCAGGTTTTCCATTTCCAGTAGACCCATGAGCTTTAGTAGCTTACTAAAGCACTGCTCGGCCTCGCCCCAATGCCCACAGCGAAAAAAATTTGTTCCCAGGTTGAATAAGGTGAGGGCAATTTCTTTGAAGCTCTGGCGAGATTTAAGGCAATCCAGAGCTTTGTAGTAATTCTCCTGGGCCCCCATAAAATTCCCGGTCTCCATGAGGAAAAATCCCCGGCCGTTGTAAATGGTGGCCAAGTCCCCAAAGGCTCCCAGGGCAATCTTCAAGTCTTCCGAGCGTTTATACGCCTCCAAGACCCTGTCCCATTCCCCCTTCAACGACCAAAAATGTCCCTGTATGAGATAGGCGTCCGAGAGTCTGTAATCGTTTCCTATTTTTTCACAGAGCCCCATCCCCCAATCCTGGAAGTACGAAGCTTCACTCAAGGCATCAAGAAAATCCATGCGGAAAGGATTCACCAACCAATAAGCGATGGTGTTGGACATCTCCAACTCCTGGCCTTGGGCAATAAATTTCCTATAAAGGGTCTTCCAAAGTCCAAATTCCAGGATCCGTTCCAAGTTGTCGCACCAGAGTCTTAGATAAGAAAGAATAAAATCTTCCTGGGGATTCAGAGTCTGGGAGGATGGGGAGAGAAGTTTGTCGATCCATGGAATCATTTGCCGCCCATCCCGGGTTAGACCGGCCGCCCAGGCCATTTTAATCCACACAGGGGCCAAAGCTGCCCCACTGGGACGCTCCCGGAGACGGCTTAAAAGATGACCCCAATGAACTTGAGCGCTCACCCCATCTCCCCTTCGCAAATCCAATTCACCCATGAGGGAAAAAAGTGTGTCCGACTGTTCCCAGTTCAGGAATCCCGGATCCCGGGTTTGAAGGTTTAAAAGACGATTTCCCAGGACAGCGGCCTCATCCCAACAAAAAAATTCCATAAGAACCTTAATATTTTCCAGAGCTTGACTGCCGTCTTTTAAGCTAAACCGCCTGAGGTGTCCTTTTGTCTCCCCCGCATCCAGCAGGCGCCCCCCGAGTTTTTTATCCTCCCAAATTTCCCAAAAATCGGACCAAAACTCCGTTTCTTCTGGATTTAATGGCTCAAATCCCACCTTCATGGGGAGAATAAAGAAAAAAGAACCTTGCAGCCCCAGGGAAAATAGGGTTTTGAAAAGATTCAATGTGCCGTGTCCCAGATCCTGAAATTGTTCCAGGATAAAAATTGTGGGCTTGTCTGAAAAAACCTGGGTCAACAATGACCAGACGCCCTGTTGCATCCTCTGGGACTCATAAAGCTCCTCCCCGGGCAAGAGGGGTTCCTTTCGTTCCGGGGTCACTCCTTTGAAAAAGGCCTCGAAAAGGGATTGATGCAGGGGATACAACTCTGCCAGGGAAAAAACACTGTGATAGTTATCCTGGGTGGATTGTAAGTTGGAGCTGCACCAATCCAGAAGGGGGAAAAAAGGACTAAAGGTTTCTTGCAAGGCACAACTGCTGAGAACGCGGGCCTCTTGGGAACGATTTCTTACCCATTCTTCCAACTCGCGAGGAAGGAAGCCGCTGACACTGGGGATGATCAAAGCTTGGAGAGATCCCTCCAAGGCGGACTTCCAGTGCTGGGTTAAAATGTTTTTTTGGTCGCTATTTTCCATTGTTCCTTTTCCTATCTATATTATTGTAGTTCATGTTTGGGTTAGACTACAAACCTAGCTTTACAAATTTGTGACAAAACTCTATTCTTTTTCCAGGAGCCGGTATGAACTACGATAGTCCCGATTTTTATAAGCGGTTTACCTATGAAGGCCCTTTGGGTTGGCTGTTTCAGGATAATACGGCGGTATTTCGTGTTTGGGCCCCTTTAGCCGACCGAATGATCCTGAGAATCTACTCCCAGGCAGAGGATCTCAAGGCGATTCAGGAAATTGATCTGAGTTATGGTGAAAAGGGTGTTTGGACCTGGGAAACAGATCTGGGGATCCTCCACTCCTATTACACCCTGGAAGCATCCTATGATGGGACACCCCGGGGAGAAACTCCCGATCCCTATGCCAAGGCCATTTCCCCCAACGGAACCCGGGGTTATATCTGTAAGACCACCGAGGATGCCCCCGCCCAATGGGAAACAGACCAAAAACCTCCCTTTTCCCACCCTTGCGATGCCGTTATTTATGAACTGCACATCCGGGATTTTTCATCCTCCGACCATGCCCACATGAAAAACAAGGGAAAACTTCTCGCTCTCACTGAGGAAGGAACAAAAACAGAGACGGGGGAGTCCACAGGTCTCGATCACTTGTTGGATTTGGGCATCACCCATCTTCATCTTCTTCCTGTTTTTGATTTTGATGATTTGGATGACCTGATCGACGACCCCGAAATCTACAATTGGGGTTACAATCCCCGGCATTACAGCTGCTTGAAGGGGGCTTATTCCTCGGACCCCAAGAACCCGGTTCAAGTGATAAAAGATTTTAAAAAAGCCGTCCAGGTCCTTCACAAAAAGGGGATAAGGGTGGTCATGGACGTGGTATACAATCATACCTTCGCTTCCCAGGATTCCCACCTAAATAAAATTTTCCCCAACTATTATTACAGAAAATTTGGAGAACACTTTTCCAACGGTTCCGGCTGTGGAAACGAACTGGCCAGCGAACGCCCCATGGTGAGAAAAATGATCCTGGATTCCCTTTCCTATCTGGCCACGGAATTTCACCTGGATGGATTCCGGTTTGACCTCATGGGTCTCCACGACCAGATCACCATGAATACCATCGTTCAGGAACTTCGGAAAATCGACCCGGCCATCCTTATTTACGGGGAAGGCTGGACCGGAGGTCTTTCCACCCTTCCAGACGAGGAAAAGTGTTTGAAAAGGAATGCTGCCAAGGTTCGGGAAGTGGCCTTTTTTTCCGATGATGCCCGGGATGCAATCAAGGGTCATGTGTTTGAATCCTCCGTGAAGGGTTTTGTGAATGGGGGAACGGACATGGAGGAATCGGTGAAATTCGGAGTGGTAGCCTCCGGCCGGCATCCCCAAGTGGATTATTCAAAGCTCCTTTATTCCCAAGAACCCTGGGCCACCGCACCTCACCAGGCGGTGAATTACTTTGCCGCCCATGATAACCACACCCTCTGGGATAAACTCACGGTGACCAATCCGGATGATCCCCCGGAGACCCTCCAAGCCCTCCATTTGTTAGCCGCCTCCATGGTCTTTACCAGCCAGGGAATCGCATTCCTCCACGCAGGGGAAGAAATGCTGAGAACCAAAAAGGGGGAAGAAAACTCCTACCGTTCCCCCGATCATATCAACAGCATCGACTGGACCTGGAAACGGAGAAATAAAGAAGCGGTGGAATATTACCAAGGATTAATTCAGCTCAGGAAACAACATCCGGCCTTTCGTTTGCGAAGTCAGGAACAAATCATCAGCCACCTGAAATTCTTGGATCTGGGAGAACCTTCCATGGTGGGTTTTATTTTGGATAACCACGCCGGAGGAGATGCGAGTGAAAAAATTCTGGTCATTTTCAATGCGAATCCCCGATCCAGGGAGGTCCATCTTCCCCAGGCAGATTGGCATATTTTGGTAAATCATCAAAAAGCAGGGGTAAGGCCCCTGGGAACTCCGAAGAATTTCCAGGTTTCTCTCCCTGCTCATTCCTGCATGGTCCTAGCCACCGACGTTTAACTTATAAGTCTAAGGTGTTCAGGTAATTCTCATAGGCTTTTTTCGCCTCCCCCAGGCGTTTTCTCAGGTCTTCACTTTCCAGGGTCAGGGAATCTAAAGCCGTCTCGGTTTCCATAAGCTTTTCCAAGTACCGTTTTCCTTGCACAGAGTCTCTCCCCACGGAGGCGATATTGGAACGGATTCGTCCCTGCTCGCCCTCCAACTCTGTTTTTTTCCCTGCGAGCAGGCGCTGCTGAGTTTGAAGATCCTCATCCACTGCCTTGAGATCCCGGGCTTTTTCCAAAGACCTTTTTATGGTGGGAGGAATATCCCCGCTGGTAATGTAGGATAAAAAACTTTGGGAGTCGGAGTTCACCAAGGTAACCCGATCTACCCGGGGCAGGGTTTCTTTCACCATGAGACTACCTTGGGTGGCGGCAGATACCAAGAATTTGAACCGGTAGTATTCCAGGGTTTTTTCCTCATAGCTAGAGGGTTCTAACAGGGTTCTTCCCCCTTCCACAGGATGCTCTATAACCAAGGTTCTGGGTTCCATTCCCTTGTTTTGCACCAGATAAGTCTTGGTGAAGGTAACCATCCGTGTAAAGGTTAATACGCCCTTGAGAAGTTTGACTCCCGTGGTGGCTAGGGTACTGGTGGAGGTGCTGTCCACCAGGGTGTTTAAATCCAAGCCGTAGGATATAAGCCGCCGGTCTTTTTCCACCAAATTATCCATCAAAGCATCTCCGGCATAAACCTGGGCGTCCAAAACGGTCATCGGTCCTGCAGGAAGCTTGAGCCCGGTAGTATTGGTGATCCAAGCCCCGTTATAAGGCCGGGAAGCATGAACTTGGGCATTGTAAATGCTGACTTTTTCAGCCTGAATATCTGCCCCTACCAGGGGAAGAAGGGAACTGGTCCGCCGTGGGAGGGTAACGGGCCCTTTGATCATAAACTGAAATAACTCACCCGCAGCGGTTCCCGAAGCCTGGGGTATCACCGAGGATCCTCTTAAATCCCCTAGAGCCCCCTCGGCAGCAAAATCATCCGAGGATTCCGGACTGGGGGTTTCGAACATCCGGCTCTTCATTTGGGGAGCCATGGCGGGGGAAGGAGGTGGACCTCCGGGTCCTCTAGATTCTATCCCCCCCCCGTAGGATTGAGGTTTCAAATTTGATTGGACAGAGGGAGCGACGACCGGCCGAGGGAGATAAAGGGGGCTGTAAAGGTCCTGGATAAAACTCACAGGCCTTCCACTCACCAAAGATAGATTGATGTTTTTCCAATCCTGATCCGTGGTATTTTCCACCACAGCCCAACCTTGGATATAGGGTTTAGCCCCCGAGAGATCCAGACGGTAGGAAGTCTTCCAAACCGGCGCCTCCACGATATACCCCAGACTCACATTTCGTTTTCCTTGTCCGGTAAAACGGATATCCAGGGCTTTTCTCAGGGTATCGGAGCTCTCCAATATAAGTTTTAAAGCACGCCCCAAATCCTGGGAGATTTTAGGATCCTTGAATTTCAATCCCCCCAAAGAGGAAATTGCGATGGAAATCACCTCCTCACCGGTGAAAATATTAAGAAAAACTTCCTCTAGACCTTCACCATCCCGACCGGCTATAACCCGGGTCTCTACCCCTAGGATTCTACCGGTCAATTTTTGCGGGGTCGATACCTCCACCTCTGCCCCCCTAACTTGATCCAGGAGGGTGGCCAAACTGGGTTTGGAGGATAGGTCCACCGAAAAGCTACTCAGGGCCCGGTCCAAGGGATCCTGGCTGGGGAAATTGACGGAACTCACGCTCCCGCCTTCATCCCGAAGGAGGAGACTTTTAAGCACATCATTAATCTGATCTGTACTTAAATTAAGCCTCACCAACCCATCCCCGGTAACTTGACCCCGGTGTTCAAAAAACCCTACGCCAGAGCTGAACAAAACAACTTTTGTCACGGGAAGCTCTAGGGGTTCTTGTGCCGGAAGCTGGGTACCCAGGGATATGGATAGAAAGCTTAGAATTATCTTTTTCATTTTCAACTCCAAAAATAAGAATTGTAGGGAAATCAAGTGGCCTACAGACCAATTATAGTCCTAAAAAAAATCCAGTTACAATAATTCTGGGAAAGCAGTCCTTTTTTAGGGTTTTTTGATTAATAATAAATTATCATCATTGTTTAATATTTACTGTATCTTAGACAGATTCTAAGTGTTATACTTCTTGAAGGCAGGACTTCTGAGGAGTTAAGATGAAAAATCTTGAGATCTGGAACATGGAAAGGGTATCGGGGGAGTGATTTATTAATGGCCGTTTTATTACTCCTGTGCTGGTATTTAGGTTTGCCGGCGCTTTTAATTTTTGATTATCTGAACAACGCCCCTTTTTTCACCGGATGGGATGTTATTCCCTATCTCTGGTCCATATCTCTTTATTTTTGGATGCTGGGGAATGTTATTTTGGGTTCCAAAGTTCCCCTGTTTCAAAAACTCCTCCCCTACGACAAAAGAATTAAGTTTCACATACTTGCCAGCCTGGGAATAATTTTAGGGTTCACTATCCATTTTCTCAGTAAAATTATAACCGGTGAGGAAATGGATATCCTTGCTTGGATTTTGCTCCTTCTAGTTTCTGCTTTGTTCCTCATTTCAGCTTTTTGGGTCAAAATACCCCTTCTTTCCTGGTATCGTATAATTCTCATTAAAATTATAAAAACCAGTCCTGATAGAATCTACGATCCCACCAGGATTCTCCATGGGATTTTTTTCCCTTTGGCCGCTGGGATCATGTTTTTCCATGTTCAGGAATCGGGAATAGAAGCCCAGGGCTCCTGGATTTCTTCCTACGGATACCTGGGGGCCTTTATTACCGCCGCAGCGATCTACACCCTTTCCATGATCAGGAAGGTTCTACGAGTGAAAGCCGTCCTGGTGGGAATTACGGAGCGCCAGGGGGTGAGTATTCTCAAAGTCCGTCCTGTGAAACCCATCAACTACCGGGCGGGTCAATTTGCCTTTCTCTCTTTTCCAGGAATCCCAGGGTTGGGCCGGTCCCATCCCTTCAGCTATCTCTCATCCCCGGAGACTGAAACTTCTAGGATTCCCACTATTTGGTTTGCTGTAAAGGACTCGGGAGATTTTACCGGTCTGATAAAAAACCTAAAACCCGGAAGCAGGGTAACCATAGATGGTTCCTACGGTGATTTCCGCCCTCGGGACAAGGATTTAACCTGCCTCATCGGAACTGGAATAGGCGCGGTTCCGGTTCTCTCCCTCTTGGGGGATAAGGGATTTCAAAATGCCGACACCTTTGCCATTTTAGGATGTGATGGGAAAGAAGACCTTCCCTGGGTGGAGGATCTCCATCCTCCTCTACAAAATCCCCGGATCCGTGTCCTGGAATATAAAAAAACAGGGCAGCTTGTGGATCAAGAGGAACTCCAGAAACTCCCCGGAAATATCAAAATGTATAAATTTTATCTCTGTTGCTCCCCAGGGGTCAGGAAAAATATCATAAATCATTTAAGAACCATGGGTGTTCCCATGAAAAATATTATTTTTGAGAACTTTGCGTTCTAGTACGCCTCTAGAACACTAGAGCAAAGGATCTCTTTTAAAGGATCAAAGATGAAGAGGAAAAAAGGAATTTTTTTAGTCTTAGGGATGCTGTTTGGATTATTCCTACCCCTGGCCTTACCTTCCCAGGAAACCCTGACTTTGGTGTATAAAAGTACAAACGAAACCACCAAACACGTGTTTGAATATTTAAAAAAAATCGCCCGAAGAAGCGGATTGAATTATAAAATTAATGCTCTTTCC
Source organism: uncultured Spirochaetales bacterium (assembly GCA_964624355.1). Classification (GTDB taxonomy): domain Bacteria; phylum Spirochaetota; class Spirochaetia; order JABEVK01; family JABEVK01; genus CAZUXL01. The sequence goes on along the minus strand of CAZUXL010000077.1, from coordinate 6,041 downwards.
TCAGACAAAACTTATACAGGAGGGTCCATCGGATTAATACTTCTAAACATTGCCCCCACAGGGTTGGATCCGAGTATTCAAACCTTCTTGAATAACCACAAAACCCTGTCCCATCCTATCTTACTTACTCTCATACCCCGGTCAAGAGAAACCTCAGTCGGGTTTTTAGACAAAACAAAAGCTCCACAAGGTGTGGATACAATTACCGCTGCCACACCCTGGAGTGAACGGGATAATGATAATCAGACCATGCATCAGACCTGGGCGAATAAAATTTTTGATCTGCTGAAACAACCCTAAGTTTAGTTAAGAATTTCCATGATCTGAGCCTTGGATCCAAACCCCGCTCCCCCCTGGTATTTTACCAAGGTGGGAACGCCGGTCCTGGTGTACCAGAAATAAACCTTGGGAACCATCCCCCCGAAGAGAGCCATGGCCCCGGACAAATGGCTCACTAACTCTAGTTTATATGTACTTTGGATTCGTCCGTTGATATTAAGATCTTCGGTTCCGCTAAACTGTACTTCCAATCGAAATCCGCTGTCCCTGGAACTCCCGAGGATAAACACCCCAAGATTGGCAGGACGGTTGAAGGGATAACCCCGAAGAAGAAATCCCAATTCGGTGGTCCGAAGGACGAGAAACTCCCCCGGTAATAGCACGGGACGACGGGTCAGATTCATTTCTGTGGTGTATCCGGCCCCGGCTGAAACCTGGTCGGAGAAACTTCTCACGCTCTCCATTTCCAGGGCTTCCACGGTGAGTTCCAATTTTGATTCAGGTGTCTTTGAGGTAAAAAAATAGGTTTCCTTATTCCCAATCTGGGATTTTCGGACTTCCATTTCGGTGATAAAGGTTTTATCCCCCTCCGTAGTTTTATACTTTAATTTCTCTCCATCTAATATTCGGGGATCCCTCAGAGGCCCCTGGGCAAAGGAGTAAATACCACAAACAAATAATAGAATTGAAACACTAATTTTAAATTTCATGGGGATTATTATACCACCGCCCACAAAAGGGTGCCAGATTTTTAACAAGAAATTATGGTACTATTTTAGTCAGGATTGACACTTTTAAGAGTTTTGATTATTCTTGGCCCATGTCGGAATATCTATATTTTTTTATCGCTTTAATCCCCATCGCAGGTTTAATCCTGGCATTGGGTGTGTTTAAAGCCCCGGCGCACTGGGCCACCCCTCTGGTGCTGGGACTTACCGCCCTCTTGGCTGTTTTGGTTTGGGCTTTTCCCTTACCACTGCTGGGAACTGCTGTTCTGGAAGGGGCGGCCTTTGCCCTCTGGCCCATCATGCTGGTGATTTTGGCAGCCCTCTTCACCTATAACTTGGCGGAGAAATCCGGTTCCCTAAACACCATTAAACGGATGCTCACGGGGATTACCGAAGACAAACGCATTCAGGTTCTTATCCTCGCCTGGGGATTCGGCGGATTTCTCGAATCGGTGGCAGGTTACGGAACAGCGGTGGCCATACCCGCATCCATCCTCGCAGCCCTGGGATTCAATCCCCTGTTTGCGGCCGCCCTTTCCCTCATAGCCAATACGGTTCCCACAGCCTTCGGTGCGGTGGGAATTCCGGTTTCTACCCTGGCGACCATCACTGAATTACCTGTGGCTCCCCTGAGTTTGGCCGTGGGACTTCAGCTCACTCCTTTTATTCTTCTCATTCCCTTTGTCCTGGTTATTCTCACTGGTGGCGGATTCAAGGCCATGAAGGGAATGTTTTGGATTACCCTGGCCTCCGGTTTAGCTTTTGCAATCCCACAATTGGCAGCTGCCGCTTTTTTAGGCGCCGAACTTCCGGCTATTCTGGGATCTCTCACCTCCATGACCGTAACAATTTTCATAGCGAAAGCAATGGGTAGAAAAAAGGGGGCAGCCACAGGCGGGGGTCTGTCCCAGACCGTAGCCGGGACTGACCCTGCACTGTCCCCAGTCGAAGTAGGGTCTGTCCCTGGTCTGTCCCCGGTTCAACCAGGGTCTGTCCCCGCTCCGTCCCCAATCGATCTAAAATCTGTCCCTGTGTCCTTCAAAGAAGGATTCCTAGCCTGGCTCCCCTACATTCTGGTTTTTGTGTTTGTGCTTATGGCCAGCCCATTAATCCCGCCCATCAAGGATTTTCTAAGCCACTTCAAATCCTTAGTTCCCATCTATATGGGTGATGGGGCTAAACCTTTGGAATTTAAATGGATAGCCACACCGGGAGTCCTGATCATTTTAGCGACTTTTCTGGGGGGATTGATTCAAGGGGTAAAACCCGTGGTGATTCTTTCTGTTTTGGGAAAAACCGCAGGACAGCTGGTCAAGTCCACCATCACCGTGATTTCGATTTTGGCCCTGGCCAAGGTCATGGGATACTCCGGGATGATAGCCAATCTGGCCGCCGTTTTTGTGGCCATCACCGGCCCCCTTTTCCCCCTCTTTAGCCCCTTGATTGGGGCTTTGGGAACCTTCGTCACCGGATCGGATACCTCCTCCAATATACTATTTGGAAAATTACAGACCACCGTAGCCGAGGGAATCCACCAAAGTCCTACCTGGCTTGCCGCGGCAAATACCGCCGGTGCCACCGCCGGAAAAATGATTTCCCCCCAATCCATAGCGGTGGCCACGGCTGCAATTGGGCAGACAGGGCAGGAAGGAAACATCCTTCTGCGAACCCTTCCTTATTGCCTTGCCTACGTCCTACTCGTGGGATTCATGGTCTGGATCTTAGGCCCCCTGGCCGCGGTTTATTTTCCCTGAGAAATTAACTTCTCTATATATTCCCGGTGGAACTCCACATGTTCAATGTAGCCCTTTAGAAAGGCTGCAAGATCCATCGGGCCATTTTTGGGGTGAATGTAAACCAATTTACCCCAATCCTGATCCTTTATAGCCTTCAGGGTTTGAGCCATTAATTTTCTCAACCCTATAAAGAGTTCCACCACAAGATTTAAGTCTACCTGCCCATAGGCCAATCGGGCCGTCCAAAGCTCTTCTTCGTAGGCGTAAATGGGGGAACCTGGTTCCGCTATGGCTTTTCTTGCCCTGGTGATGGCGTTGAGATCCGCATCCAAAAGATGCACCAAGTGCTCCCTGATGGTCCATTTCTCCACCGAAGGTCTAAAATCCAAAACCTGAGTGGGGAGGATCGACCAAGCTCTTACCTGAGCTCCCTGATTTTCGTATTTTTCGATTAAACTGTCTTTTTCCACGGATGTCATAATATTCTCCTGAGTACAAATTACCATAGATTTAGAATTTTTCTTTGGGAATTTAATTTCCCGTTTAAGTCCGCCCACAAATCTCATTGACATTTCATTCCCCCGAGGGGATAGTTAGGCTTGGTAAAGGACAGTTTATGAACATTTCATTCGGTTCGGATAATCATGCGGGGGTTCACCCGGAGGTTTTGATCGCCCTATCCCAGGCCAACCAGGGACAGGTTCCGGCCTATGGGGATGATCCCTGGACCCGGGAAGCCTGTGAAAAAATCGCCCTTTTATTCGGTGGCGGAGAAGTTTTCCTCACCCTGAATGGAACAGGTTCCAATGTTCTTGCCCTCCGGTCTGTCCTCAAACCCTGGGAAGCGGTGGTAGCTCCCGATTGTGCCCACATCCACACCGATGAAACTGGAGCCCCAGAATCCGCGGGGATAAAAATTCTCACCCTCACCCAAGAAAAGGGAAAAATCCTCCCGGACCAAATCACCAAGTACCTGGGATTCTTGGGGAATCTCCACCATGTTCAACCCCGGATCCTTTCGTTTTCCCAAACCACGGAATTGGGAACTCTCTATACTCCCGAAGAGGTAAAAATCCTGACCGAGGAAGCCCATAAGGCGGGACTTTTGGTTCACATGGATGGAGCCAGGCTCGCCAATGCCTGTGCCGAGCTCGGTGTGTCCCCCGGCGTTTTAACCCGGGAAGCGGGAGTGGACATTTTAAGTTTCGGTGCCACTAAAAATGGAGCTCTGGGAGCGGAAGCAGTGATCTTTTTCACTCCAGGACTTTCCACGGGATTTGAGATGTTGCGAAAACAGCACCTGCAATTATCCAGCAAGATGCGCTTCGTTGCCGCCCAATTCCTAGCTCTCCTTAAAAACGATCTCTGGCTGGAAAATGCCCGCATCGCCAATGCCATGGCAAAGTGCCTCGGGAAAGGCCTGGAACTTATTAATAAGAAATTCCTTCCTCGCCCTCGGATGCTAAACTTAGCCTACCCCATCCAAGCCAACGCCCTGTTTGTATACCTTCCCAAGGTAGCCGGAGATCTTCTTCAAAAAGAATTTCCCTTTTACTGGTGGGATGAGTCCACAGCCCTGGCCCGGTGGATGACCAGTTTCAGCACCACGGAGTCCCAGGTGGACACCTTCTTGAAAAGGTTGGAGGAACTCCTGGCTTAAGGCCAATTCTAAGCCTCGGATCCCCTTTCCCTTCCCTGTTCCCCATGTTATCTTTATCCCATGAAACTCCCCATCCCCCCCAGCGAAGCCGATTTAGTTTGGCGGGCTTTTAGCGAAATTTCCTCCATTCCTCGGTGCAGCGGTCATGAAAAGGCCATTATGGAATTTCTTGTAACCCTGGCACGGAATCTCAACCTTAAATATAAGCAAGACGCCGTGGGGAACTTGGTCATCTATAAACCTGGGTCACTGGGAAAAGAAATTTCCCTCCCCATCGTTCTCCAAGGGCACGTGGATATGGTTTGTGAAAAAAACCGGGAAACGATCCATGACTTCACCTGTGATCCCATTTCCCTGAAAATTGAGGGATCGTGGCTCAAAGCCCAGGGAACGACCCTGGGGGCGGACAATGGTATCGCCGTAGCCATGATGATAGCTCTCCTTCAAGATAAATCTACCATTCACCCCCCCCTGGAATGCCTTTTCACCGTGGATGAAGAAACAGCCCTCACGGGAGCTTTACAGTTGGATCCCAGTTTGATCACCGGCCGGACTTTAATAAATATAGACAGTGAAGATGAGGGCCGATTCACCATCGGCTGTGCGGGAGGGTTGACTGCTTGGGGGGATTTGGATTTGAAAATCCAACCCTCCCAGGAAGAGGGTTACTGGATCTCCCTCCGGGGACTCAAAGGGGGACATTCGGGAACCATGATTCATGAAGGTCGGGGGAATGCCTTGAGTTTAGGCATCCGATTGGCCGCCGAGGCGCAGCAAACCCTGGGTGGTGAGTTTTCCTTCTGGGCCTTTGAAGGGGGGGATAAACACAATGCCATCCCCCGGGAAGTTTACCTCGGCGTTAGGGGAGGCTCCCTGGATTTTTGGAAGAACCTAGCCCAGGATTGTTCCCGTACCTTTAAATCCGAACTGGGAAAATGGGGCCAGCAGTTGACCATCTCCGTAGACACCCCAAAAGCTCCCGACTGGACCTTAAGCCCGGAAGACAGTTTAAAGATCATCCACCTTCTCTCTTGTGTACCCCACGGAGTCAACACCATGAGCGGGGTCGTCCCTGGTCTGGTGGAAAGTTCTTCCAACTTAGCCTCGGTAAAACTAGAAAAAGGACACCTGCGAGTACTCACTTCCCAAAGGGCGGATAGAATTAGCCTTCGGGATGAGTTAGCCAGAAGGACCGCCGCCCCCTTTCTTTTAGCGGGAGGAACTTTCCGCACCGGAGATGGGTACCCTGCTTGGTCCCCCAATCCCGCATCCCCCCTCTTAGGGAAAAGCAAGCTCCTTTGGAAAGAGATGACCGGACAGGAAGCGGTGGTGGAACTCATCCATGCGGGTCTGGAATGCGGGGTGATCGGGGATAAAATCCCGGGAATGGATATGATCTCCCTCGGACCGGACATTCGGGATGCCCACACCCCTGATGAACGCTTGGATACGGACTCCACACTCCGGATATGGAAGTTCCTAAAGAGACTCTTGAAGGATTTATAGCTAAAGTCATAGGAAAGTCACATAAAAGTAACAGAGAAGAAACTGGTTTTGTTATGGTATTAATGGCATATTCAACCCAGGAGTATGTTATGAATATAAATAAATTTTTGTTTCTTCTGACCTTCATTTTGA
>CAZUXL010000076.1:15411-17358 GCA_964624355.1 uncultured Spirochaetales bacterium | reverse complement strand
ATCCCGTCGTTTTTCAGTGTGTTTTGGCTCGGACTGGCTGACGTGGGGGCGATTGGGGTGGCTCTTCGGCCTGCCTGGGGCACCGAGGCCACGTTTGGCCTCAGGCCTCAGCTAGAACGCCTCGGTCGGCGTTCAGTGGTCCGCACATACTTTTTGTATGCTTGCGGTCCTCGCCTTGGGGCTCACTCCTCTCGTGGCTTATCCCGTCGTTTTTCAGAGTGTTTTATCAGATTAATTTGAACCGGAGTGATCCGGTTTTTTTATTTTTGTTCCAAAAGTGGGGCTTGAAGACTGAGGGCTTTAGCACAGAGGTTCATTCCCCGGTCATGACTAAATAGGTGAAGTTCTTTTTCTGGATGTTTATAGGCTAAAGCCAAGGCTGAAGAAAGATGGAGAGCATCCAAGGTTTTCACCACCACGGGAAAAGCGCCCATAGCTCTTTTTTTTATTTCTGAACTCAGAACCATAAGGTTTATCCCTTTTAATAACCTTTCCAACCTATCGAGGGCTGTTATAAGCTGCTCATCGGTCAATTGCCCCTCCAACCGATAACGTTGAAGCACTCTCCGACACTCGATTTCTAGAAGTTCACTGGAAAAAACAGGTCCGGTGTGGAAAGCCTTCTCAATTTCAGCCTCGCCCAGAAGAATATGACGCAAGGCTAAGGACGAATCTAAATAAACTACCATGAGTCGGCTCTTTCCCTTTGTAGAACCTCCAAGGGGTCAGTGTTTATAAGGGAAGTCATAGGGACGGGATTGTAGATAATTTCTGCTTCCTTTACCAAAAAGGACTCCATTAAGTGAGCGCTCAAAACTGCCACGGGGCGTTTATGATCAAGAATGGTGACAGAGCCCATGTTCTGTAGTTTTTTGATCTCTTCACTGAGGTGGGCTTTTAATTTTGTTACTGAAATAGTCTCCATGAGACTAGTATTAGACTATTATTTTAATTCGTCAAGGGTTCTAGAATAGTATCCAATTCATTACTATTCACTATCTACGTGAAAAAGCTCTTTTGACTACCTTATTTTTGAGATTATTCTTCTTGTGATATACCTATTTTTTGATCAGTGTCTAGAATCTTTGTGTTTTTTAAATCTTTACAATTAATATAATTAAGTCTGAATCCAGGTAATTTAATCCATTAAAAATGTCATTGTTTCATGATTTAAGTCTGTGTTTTTTTACAATAATTTTTCCTATTCATATTTTCCCGGAAGTTTTAACGACAATACAAATGAAATCTAACTCAAAGATTCTAGACACTCTCTTTTTTACCCTTTCCCCTAAAAATGAGTATCTTATTGAAAGTACACCACGAAAGGTATTTATAATGGATAAAGAACAAAGTCCCAGAGATTTTCCCATCGTTTGCGTCGGAGGTTCCGCCGGGGGTTTAGATTCCTATACCAGACTTTTGAAAAATCTTCCTGCGGACATGGGTGTGGCGATTGTGATCGTTAATCATCTTCGAACTGTGGCGACTTTATTGCATGAAATTCTCCCACGCTATACGAAAATGCCTGTCACGTTGATTACAGAGAAACTGGATATCCGCCCCAATCAAGTCTTTATCATTCCCGAGAGATGTGACCTGCACGTGGATGAGGACGAATTCCGATTGAAACCCATTTCTAAACCCCATGGTTGGCCCGATGTGATCACGGTTTTCCTCCATTCCCTCTCCCAGAATTGGGATGGAAAAATCATTGCGGTGATCGTTTCCGGTTACGATGGAGATGGTGCCGCAGCCTTGAAAGGAATCAAGGAAGTGGGCGGCATTACCATTGCACAGAAGCCCGAGACGGCCACCCAACCGGATATGCCCGAGTCAGCCATCGACACCGGCTATATAGACTTCATACTGTCTCCGGAAGATATCGCCAAGAAAATAATCGAAATTGCCTGAGCCTCTTTCAAAAGTACTGCGGTGCATTTTCAGTTC
>CAZUXL010000076.1:0-15311 GCA_964624355.1 uncultured Spirochaetales bacterium | reverse complement strand
AATAATCGAAATTGCCTGAGCCTCTTTCAAAAGTACTGCGGTGCATTTTCAGTTCATGAAAATCTCGCTCAACTCCTCATTTACAAAAGTAAACTCCGGGGTTTCGCTTCGTTTTTCACTTCTGAAAAGATTCGGCCATGCTCGTTGTCCGGTAGGGCAACGGGCCTCAACCAAAACACGATGTGTTTTGCCTCGTCGACTTTTGAAAGAGGCTCACCTCGAAAACGAAAGGGGAGTTCTCCAGCCTAAAAAGACATTAATATTCAACTTTTCCAGACCTTACGAATTCACCATCCACTTGCTGAAGGATTTTATATACTCCCTGAATCCTTCCAGATGGTCCTTGGGGAATCCAAAATCCTCCGGGGCATTTTCGAGAACCTTATCCCAGCAATCCACCCATACCAAGCGGGAACCTTCGTCTATTTTAAAATCCATGTGGCGAGCCCTCATGCGAGGGGGACCGAATTTCTGTTCATATAAAGGAGGCCCACCGCAGATGGTCACCCAAAACATGGCACTCTTTTCCGCGGATGCCATGAGCGCCTCTTCGGTTTCTGGGAACATGATTGCTATAGAACTCTTTCCCAATAATCGATAAACAGCCTTAACCAAGTTTATTACCCCTGAATGTCCCAGGGTTCGATAGATTTCTTTTGACGGAAGGGTTACCGAGGGTAAGGCGTTCTGAGGTTGAATAGTTTCCATGGGAATACTTTAAGGATAAAATACTCTTCGGAGAAGAGCCCGGGAGTGAAAATCTCCCAACTCCAGGGTATTTATTCAAAAACAGGTATTCTCTTGAGTTCCTTGGTTTGTTTATTGTAGGAATAAAAAGCCCTATCCTCCCCTTCAGCCCTGAGATAGAGTAAACTCCCATCCCCAGAGCTCACCATATCCGTCACCCTGAAATTCAATACCTTTTGAAGACTTCTCTCCCCGGTACCGGGAAGCCAGGTCCAAATCTCATTCTCATTTTTTAGTATGTTCCAGGAAGATCCTTCGCTGAGAATGAGTCTTTCACCACTCTCCAAACTTAACTCCCTGGTCTCATACCCTTGTGCATCAATCCAATACCAGGCGGGGGCGGTTCCGTCGTATTCACCACTTCGATACGCTAGACACTTACGATTGACCTTATCAACACCGAGCAAACTCAATCCCCAGAGCAAGTGATTCCGTAAATCTAAAAATTTACCTTGGCTTTTCTTCAAAATAAAGATCCCCACATTGGATTCCACAAAGACTGTCTCTGTATCCAAAGGTAGATTTTTACTATAAGACAAGTCCAAAAAATTTAACCCCACAGGTTCACCGGAGTAAAAATCTAATGCTTTAGTACTGAGGATAGAGGTGCTCCAATTCCAGGTTTTCAGTTCTAAAGAACGTCCTGCCGGGGTTGATTCTTGAGTCAAGAAATTTAAACCCTGGGTATCCACCCAAGGGAACGAAATGCGCTGTTCCCCAGTTGGGGTATACAAGGAATAGGCTCCGAAGGGGTCGTTCCACACATCGGCGACAACTGCTGAGGTGGTGCGCCCGAAGGAAACTATTTTCCCAGAGATATCTGCCACCCCATCTTTAATACCTCCCGGTAAAAAGGACCCATCGGTGGGATTATAGAGGTAACCAGCACTGTTTGTATTCCAACTTCTCACATAGAGTTTATCATTTCCTTGGATGGCTTGTAGATAGGCAATACTCGGTGCCCCTTCCCCGGGAGGGTCCTGGACCAGGGTTTTCAAATTCACCTCCAGGTAAACACTACTATTTTCCACTTCAATGCTAAGGGGATTGGTATAGATACGCCGGGATACCCCCCCGGAAGTGAGATTAAAACTATCAAATTCATATTCAACGGAGGGTGTGAATAAAATCAAAAACTTCACAAGTCCCACAGCATCAAGAGTATGGGTTGTGGTGAAGGACTGGGGATTTGAGGGATAAGGTTTGCCGTTCACCGTTATTATACCACTATCGCTTCGGGAAGAAATTTGGATAAATTTGGCATTATTTCTGTCTTGAGCCAGGGGATCTTTTTCTGAATCTGTTTGTCCAAAAAATAAACTGCAACTGGAAAAAGCGAGTAATAAAAAAAGGATTTCCGGTTTCATAGACCCACCTCATAGGAGCTTATATTGATTTCCTGACCTGTGGTCAAATCTCTTAGAAAGACTTCCTGCACCTCATCTACCAGACGATAAATAAGTGCTTTTGTCCCATCAGGGGAAGTCTCCCCGGTTTCAAAATCCTGAACATAGTTTAGGGTTCTACTAGTACCCAGGACAGGGAACCGGTCCCTCTCTGTGATGATCCCGGTCTCCAAATCCACAGACCAGTGTATTCCTACCCCGGAAAAATCGAAGTGCCCTCCCTCGGGGGAAAATTGTCCCGATTCCGTATCCAGACTCTGGTCCCGATCCAGGAGAATCCCGCAGTCCCGGTCTAATATGGTTAAAAATGTGGTTGTGAGCCCGTTTTTAGTCCGGAAACCGGTGATGGCTTGAAACTCTCCGTTTATGGAGTTTTTCACCACAGCGTTTTTCCAGTAACCGAGATTTTTCATAAATTCCGGGGCTTCACCGGGCTTTTTCCTATAGATTTTTCGTCCCGAATCGGAGTTCACACCGCTAAACCATGAAAAAACACCCAGTGTTCCAAAGTGTGCCAAGGCCACATCCGGAGCTTCCCATATTAAACCTCCCACACTATCCGCAGGACCTATCCAGAGAAGGCCATTTCCAGATCCTTGGGAGGCAACCACCAATTCACCCGTTCCTATTAAGGGTACGATCGACACACTTTGGGTTAAATTAACGCCTTGGGGCTGAAAGATTCCCTGAGTACCATCAGCCTTTGCATACAAATAAAGTCCCTGCGCCCAAAAAAGAGCCCATCCGGAAACGGTATCCCAAGTTTGGATAGCCATATCCTGTGTTTTCTGCCCTATGAGGCAGGCTTCGCCCTGGGTATTATCCCAAACATAGTAAGATTGAGTTCCGTGACGATTAGATCTAAAGAGAACCGAAGAATCGCCCAACCACCGGGCATCCGTGTTGCGAACCCGGTCGACCAGCACCTCCACCAACCTTGTTTTATCTTTGATATCAAAAACAAAGGGATTACTCTGGGCTGTTTCCCAACTTTCCCCATAGTAAGTCTGTTGACTTACTATTTTATAACCGGAGAATAAGGCCTTTTTTCCTGGCAATAATTCTGTTTTAATCGTTGCGCTCACGTTTGAATAAAAGGCCTTTGTTACACTATGGTTAATGGGAACTTCGTCCAGGTATACCTGGGCCAACTGAGGATAGGGATTAATCACAGTTAATTCCCGGTAAGGATTAGGCAAAGGTGTTGGTGTAAAGCAGGAGGTTAAAACCATAACACCCATAAATAATATTTTTTTCATGAAATCACTATATCACATTGTTTGAAAAATATCTCGATCGTTAATAAATAACAGATACTATATAATGTATATTGTATGGTTTCGAGCATGAAGACAAAAAAACCCCATCCGGTTATGATCAACCAGGAGTTCCCATGAGAGGTGTCCTTTTTATTCTCGCCAGTGAGCTTTGGTTTTCTTTGGCATCATTTTTTACAAAATTAGCCTGGTCTACAGGAGCCATCCCGGGCGCCGAAACTTCATTTTTTCGGTTTCTCCTGGGATTTGTGGTTGCGGGAATTGTCCTATGGAAAAAAGGAACCGGTTTCAAACCCGTAAGGCCGGATTTGGTGGTGATGCGGGGAGTTTTTAACTCCACAGCCCTGGTGGTTTTCGCCCTGGCTCTCCAAGGAACCCTCCTATCTAAAGCCAATACATTAAATATGACCTACCCTATTTTTGTTTTTCTCATTGCCCCATTCATCACCGGAAAACAAGCAAAACCCATGGCCTGGGTTCTGGTGGCTGCGGCCATGGGAGGAACCTGGATGATCCTCCAGCCGGATTGGTCTGCGGGGGTCAATTACTACGACCTTTTGGGACTTCTCTCCGGGATAATAGCGGCCTTCGGAGTCACATCCTTGGACTTGGCCCGGCGCCATGACTCCACCTTTATGATCCTATTCTATATGATGGGAGTGGGTACAATCATTAGTTTTGGTACCTGGATGATCCAAATTCCCTGGGTGGGATCATCCCTACCCGGGGGTCCCGGATTCTGGCCCATGATAGGTGCCGCCATATTTGGAGTCTTAGGCCAGATTTTCATCACCTACGGGTACGGCTACGTGGATGCGAGAAAAGGATCAATCCTTTCCAGTTCCCGGATTCTCTTCAGTACTGTTCTGGGAATTTTATTTTTTCAAGAGCAATTGGGCGTTCTTGCTTGGCTTGGAATAGGTGTGGTAACCGCAGCTATTGCGTTTACTGGTTGGGTTAAGAAAAATTAAGCGATCCCATGGACTTTTATCCCAATTCTTTCCAATTCTGACTTTCTTGAGTTAAACTTGAATGAAAATCATTGTCCCCTTTAGGAGTTTAATAAATGAGACTTTTCTTGCTTTTATTTTTAGTTTCTGTTTCTTTGCCCGCCCAGGAAATCTTACTCCGTCAGGATGGGCTATTGAAAACCGGTTCGTGGTCCGGTAGTTTTGATCAAACCAGTACCTCCGGTCGGAGAATTCAATTTACCTGTGCCTCCGTGGACTTCAATCCTAAAATTTCCATAGGCCTTCCCGATGGTTCCCTCAAGGAATTGGAACCCGACACTGGATACGGAAACTTGAGCCTCTTCATTCCCACCAAAGGAAAAATAAACCTATCGGTCACCTCTTCCGATGGTGCGACCACGGGGTTCTTTTCCTTAAAAGTAAGGACTCTCCCGATGCGTGAGACTTTAACAATCTCCGCCAGCCGGGAGGGAACCATCGAAACCGCCACGGCGGACAGGGACTCCGACGGGCACTTGATCGATTGGTACCCCCTAGCTGCAAAAAGAGGGGATAGAATTGCCCTCTCCATGGATTCTGAATTTGATAACTATATGATCCTGGAATATCCCGATGGAACCATCCTCACCAATGATGATGCGGAAGGAAGTAACGCAGCCCTGGTCTTTAGGGCACCCAAAGATGGGATCTACCAAGTGGGTGCGGCCTCATACGAAAGTTCCAACACAGGTACCTACAACCTTAGTGTATTACCAGGACCAACTCCAAAGCCCCTTACTTTGGGAAAATCCACCCGGGGGATTTTAGAAGAGGGGGATTACATCTTGGAAAGTAAATTTTCAGATTTTTACAACCTTAATCTAAAACCGGGGGTGCGCTACGAAGCCTCGTTGGAATCAGAGGACTTCGACGCTTTTCTCACTGTTCAGTCCGTGGATGGTAAGAAGTGGGAAAATAATGACGTAGGGGACGAGAACAATGCCCATTTGCGATTCTCCCCCACCCTAGGGGAATCGGTGGACGTGGTGGTGACCAGTGCAGAAGCCGAAAGCTCAGGCTCCTATACTTTGATCCTCAAAGAATTGCCTTTGCCAGAAAATCTTACCCTCGGAGGCAAGAAGACCGGTGACGTGAGTTCCGATGATCTCCTACTCTCGGAAGACCACCAGGGCGATGAATATTCTTTTAAAGCAGAACCGGGAAAAATTTATACCATCAAAACCGAAGACGTGGACTTTGACACCGTTTTGGCCGTCACCGGTGTAGAGGGTATCCGGTATGAGAATGATGATATAACAGTTGATGATACGGCAAGTAAGATCCATTTTATTTCACCAGCCGGTGGTATAGCCTTTGTGGAAGTCTATGGCTCCAGTGAAGGAGACGAGGGGAATTACCGTATTTCACTCAACTCCTACAACGACGGGGCTGCTTACCAACCATACAAACCCTCAGCGTCCCTGACGCCCAATTCTCCCATTCTTTCTTATAAGACCCCCACACCTTTGATGCATACTTATAAAATTCGACTCCCCTCCGACCGAATGACCAAAATAGATCTCCGGTCCTCCGGCTTCGACACCCTTTTAAAGGTAAAAACACCCCAGGGAATTATCCTGGAGAATGATGACTCGGATCAGGGTACAAATTCCCTATTGGAAGTCCAGGGCGAACCCGGGGATTTTGAAATTCAAGTTCTCGCTCTGGATGAAGAAGGAGCATCCCAGGAGGGGCTCTATAGTTTGGAACTCTCCCCAGGGCCAAAGAGAAGGGAGATATTCCTTCAAACCGGTGAATTGAAAGAAAGTTCCCCCCTGGATCTCTCCGGCCGAGTCTATGAAACCCACAATCTTCCGGTGAAGATGGGGCAGAAGCTCATCATTGAAGCGGTATGTAAGGGCTTTGACGGGTTTCTTTATCTTCAAAGTGCCAAGGGGGGGAAATTAGCCGAGGATGATGATTCGGGGAACAATTACGATCCGCGAATTGAATGGACCTCCAACATCACCGGCACTATTAAGATTGCAGTAACCAGAACCGAAGACAGCGAGGAGATGGGATCCTACACCCTTAAAGTTTTTGAAATCTTAGAATAGTCTAGAATAGACCCTATTTGACCCTCGTTAAAGGGGGAAAAATAGGGTCAGTATTTCAAAGCCGATCATGAGAACCACCAGGAGTTCCAATATGACCATGGTCCTCTCGGATTGATCGGATTTGGTCATGGTATAGATATTCTGCAGGATATCCAGGCGTCTTTCCACATTGATCTTCCACCCTTGGGTATTAAAAATCCCGCAAAGATGCTCGTAAATCTGTTCCAGGTAATAATCTCCGATAATCCGGGACGAATTCTCCAGATTTTCCAAAATAAACAGGGCATCCAACCTCAGAGGTTGAAGGTTTCCCAATTTTTGAGAAAGTCGACCAAAGGCTCTCAGGGGATGAAAATTCAGAGGAACCGAAGACACCCGCTGCTTCTCACCCCTGCGCCGGGGGGAATAGGTTCCCCGGATATCCTTCTCCGCTTCATCCAACCATCGGTCCAGCAGCTTATCCAAGGTTCTGAGTTCCAAAAGCTGATAATTGGCGTGTTCCACGATGAGTATGAGATCCTCGTAGTCCCGCTTGGGATCTATAATAAAAGCCCTATCCAAATCGAAAACAGCCAAATCCGAATCCCGGAAAGAAAAGGGAGTTTTTACCGTGGTTTCCACTTGGGAAGAATGGAGGTTTTCTTCAGGATTCTCCCCTAGGAGAAAGGGAGCTAAATAAGCTTTGTGTTCTTCCAAAAAATCCTTGGGATCCGGAATATCCTGAGTGAGGCAAAAAATCCTATAGTGTTCCTTTTCAAACTTGTCAAAAATATACTGGTCTTGGATGATGAAGTCGGAAATTTTCTCTAAAAGTTCTTTAAACCGGAGAGCCGTCAACTGGTCCGGGGTCATTTCCTGTCCGTTAATCCGCAGGAGGCGGTATTTGACCTTGTGGAGTTCGGTGATGGGAATCTCCACCTGAACCCGGCATTCCAGGGTAATCACCCCCTCTTCATAGATCTTCGCCCGGAGTTCCAACCGATTTAACCCGCTGTCACCCAGGGAAAGATCCCCCAGGGTATAGGTATCCAAAGGTACAATTAACGGACGGGGAAGGAGCAGGGATTCCGGTGTATCCCGGCGGATTTCATAGGAGAGGGTGCGGGATTCCGGAAGTCCGGTTGCGAGCCCCTGGATGTCCACAGAGCGCCCCACGTCGTAAAGGGTTTGGAAAATGATTTCGAAAGGATGGTTCATAAGTAGGCCCCTGGTTCATTTTAAATGAAACCAGGGGCTGTGTACAGAAAATTAGAAGGTGATATTTAAGCCCTCAACTGAGGTTTCGGTGATGGGAACCAGATCATTCAGATCTGCAGGTGTATGGAAACCCAAGGGGGTGGTAGCACCGTTACTCTGGTATGCATTCTGGGCGAAGTAGGCTGGATTCTCCACGGACATGATGCCGATCAGGAAATCGATGACCCCATCAGTCCTATATCCATCGGGAGTTGCTTTCAAAGCAGCCAAGATTTCAGCGGGGGACGAGGCATTGGTCAAAGCCACATCGGGCAACTGATTCAGCATATTCATAATCTCAGTCCCCTCATCCCCTGCACCATCGGACTTACCATCGAAATCGTAGTTATTCACGATACGATCCCTGATAAATTTTTGAACTACCGCTCCAATGGCGTAGTCTGTGTACAATTTGGCTGGATCGTAATTGTCCACCGCCATGGCCATACTCACCGTGGCCTTGTTCTCAGGAGTGGCCATTCCTTGAAATACATAAAATCTAGTTTCCCCGGTGGAGGAGGTATTCAATACTTCCGCACCATTTGTATCCTGGGTATACCCATTCCACACAAAGTGCCGGGAGTTTTTCACCATACTGTTACTGACAGCGGTGACTGTCCCCTGGGAATCTCTGGTGAGTTCGATGATGGTATTTTGAGTCCCATCAACTCCCAAGTCCTTGAAGGACCGGTAGCCCTGGAGTTCTAAGCTCATCCAGGTCTTTCCACCTTTGGCCGAATCAAAACTCACTTTGAGCCAGTCAGGAGCTTTCTCGCCTGCTGGGGGAGTAGACCAATCTGTTTTGGAAACATCGATTACCATAGTGCCCGCCACCACGGTTTCCAGACCTTCCAGCCGATAGGCCAGATTGAGAACAAAGACCTTTTCTGGGGTGGCATCCACAGCAG
Source organism: uncultured Spirochaetales bacterium (assembly GCA_964624355.1). Classification (GTDB taxonomy): domain Bacteria; phylum Spirochaetota; class Spirochaetia; order JABEVK01; family JABEVK01; genus CAZUXL01. The sequence continues at coordinate 6,670 of CAZUXL010000076.1, read as the reverse complement.
CCTTCTTATACTGCTCAAACTTATACCGGCCATCACCTAAACTTGTCCAGACCACGGGATTGAGACTACCGGGTTGGCTGACGATTCCATCGTAGGAGATCGACTGACCGATGATGGATTGTCCATTGACCTTAAAGGCTTCTATGGCTACAACAAAAGTTTTTACAAAATCTGCGACGAGGGAACCTATTAGAATCTGTGCCCGGGTGTACCCATAGTAGGATTCCACTGTTTGATTCACTAAAGCATCTGAAAGAAGGGACCGGGAACTTCCTGCCGTGGTTCCAGCTGGTGCCGCTCCTGAAAGGGATGAGGGGATGGAAAATAAAGCTGATGACACCTTCACTGAAGTGGGATCAAGTGTGGCTGTGGTGGTGTTTAGGGGGTTACATGCCACTAGGGCAAGGGCCGATAAAACCATAAAAATCCGTTTCATAAAAAACTCCTTAAAGCGTTCTTAATAAAATTAACGCAGGTGGCTGAAAAACCATTCGAAATATTATTAAATTTATTTACAGATCAAATCCCAGCCCCATCCCCAGTCTCAAACTGGGTAAATATCCCCCCTGTAGATCCAGCCATGTCCCCAAATAATCCAAGTGAAACCTCAGGGATAAGGACTGCTGAGGCCAGAGTTCCATCAATGCACCCGTGGACCAGGACGGCCTCATCATGAACATGGAATTCCCCCCGTAGGTACCCATGAAAAGAGATCCTCCCGCTTTCAATTCCCACCCCAAATCCAGAAAGGGTAAGTGCCACCGGACAGAAGACTTTAGGAGCATGGGCAAATAGGCCAACTCAGGGACTTCTCCAGGGGCCAGAGTGGACCCCTCGGCTTTTTTAATACCCTGGAGACTGAGATCCGCCCCCCAATCAAAGACCCCTTGAGAATCCAAGGGATAGGTTAGTTCCAACCGAAAAAACAAGGCTCCTGCGAGGAGCCCGTTGTAGTTCCCCAAGAATGCCGCCAGTCCTGTGGAGGTTTCCAAATTCGAGGTGGATTTCCTTGAAAGATTAGTGGGGACTTCCACCACCCTTTCCACCAGTTTCTCAATGATTTTTACCTGGGGAGGAAGGGGAACCAGGGCAACTTTTAACCCTTCGGAAAAACTCACCGCAGAAGATTCCAAAACATCAATCAAGGAAACCCCCAAGGGGAGGTCCTGGGTTTCCACCTTTACAGTTCGGCCATCCCGGGTTTCCATCACTTTATGAACGACTTTCAAGCCTTTTTCCGTAGCCAGCAGATAGCCCCAAATAAAATAATCCGCCTGTATTTTTTCTGCGGATTCCTGGCGATACTCCGACTCTTCCGCCGCCGCACCTGGGATTTTGTCCTCCTGCGGCAGCTTGAGAACGATAAATCGACCGGAGTTTTCCAGTTTTTCCTGCAGAAGATCCGGTACGGCAAAAAGTGCGTAGCCGTAGTTTAAAGTTACCTGAGGATCGGGACTGCTATAAGGAAAAATCACCACCCGGATAGGATCCACGGGTACAGAAGACTCCTGAGCACCGGGGAAAAAACCAACTGACAGGAAAATGAGTGCTAGAAGGGGTTTCATGTTAATTCTCCGCCACAAATTTATATAGTGAAAGTTTGCCGCTCGCGGTTTTTAAAACCATGGTTTCCCCGTTCCAAAGAGCAGAGTCCAAAGTTCCAGGCAGGATCAATTTTCTTTCCCCAAGTCCCTGGATCCAAACCCCTTGGGGTTCCGCTGTGATTAAAATATTTTCACCCTTTTTAGTGGTAGCAATTCCCACAGCCATAACCGCATCCCCTTCCCAGGGCAGCTGTTTCCCCGAGGAAAGGTAGCGCTGTGTGCCTGTGACGGTCTTGATAAAAACGGTGTCTCCGGCCACTTTTACATTATTCCCGATGGCAAGGCCGGACTCCACTGTCCATTGAAGTTCACCGTTTTTCCGGTCAAAAAAGAGGATTCGACCTTCTTTAGTTCCTGTTAGAACCAAATTACCCCAAACCTGGGGGCGATCCCCTACAAACCGCTGGTCAAAGTCCTTCGACCACTCAATCTCCCCGGTTTTCCTGTCCAAACTAAGAAACCTTTTGTCCAAGGTGCTGATATAAACAGAATTTTCCACCACGAGGGGAACACCGTAGGAACCAGAACCCAGGAAGAAGGAATTCATCAGAAGCCCCTGATCCACAGACCAAAGGGTCAAGGTTCCGTCAGCCGAGGGAAGGTAAATCATTCCCTGGTAGAGGGTCATACCTCCAAAGGCCACGGGAGGAGCCGAAGTCTCCCAAAGTACCTGCCCTTTAAAGTCCATTCCCTGTAGTTTCCCGCTCCTGTAGGAGAACACGTGGATTCCATTAGTGACCCAAGGATCCGATCCCACGGTCCAAGTCCCCATTAATTTCCCCGAAGTCAGAGCTATGGCGTTCAAGGTTGTTTTTGTAGAAACCCATAAACGATCCCCTCCCACGGTCATGTCAATTACGGGATCTGGGTGGGAGACCTCCCAAAGTTGTGGAAGTTCCCATCTTCTTTCGGTCGGTGGGACAACCTGGGGTACAGGGCTTACCGGGTCTATTTCAGAGGTAATACCAGGAGCTACCGGGGAAATTGTAGATTCTGGGGGCCAACGGTGGGTTTCTCCCGGGGAAATGATTTGGGACAGTCCCCCAACTGGGGTAAATTCAATTTTTCCTTCAAGGCAACTCAGGTCTTGATAAGATTTTTCCAGGGAAATTTTTAGCCTTGTCCCCAGGGGAGTGATCTGTCCGAAGGGAGTGATTAACACAAAGGTGGATTGAGAATTGTGGTGATCCAGTTCCAGGGTTCCCTGGGTGAGGTTGTATTGATTTCCCGGTTTTGAAAAGAGGTCGGCTTTTCGTGAGGAGACTTGTAATAGCCCCCCGGGTGAAAGAACCAGAGTTTCCCCTGAGGTGGTGAGGGTCATGGCCTTCACCGGGTCCCCAATCCCGGGGGAGCCTCCCGAACCCACATCGTAGGGTTTTCCAGCGATTTCATAGGAAAGATCCAAACTTCGAGGCCATAAAATGAGGACGATTAGGGCAGCTGCCACCGCCAATCCGCCCGAAAGGCTAAAAAAATAAGTTCGGTGGGTTGGAGTTTTCCTCAGGGTGCTTTTATGTACCAAATCATTCCAGTAGTCCTTTGAGGGAGATTCGGTGGGCTGGTACAATCCCAAAAGAGATTCTAATTGTTCATCGGTGATGTTTTTACCCGCCATGGAGAGTCCTCATTATTCAATTAACGCCTGTGGATTCAAAAACCTTCGCTTTTAACGCAAATGTTTCAAAGTCTTTTTTAAACCGACTTTTCGCCCGGATTAGTAGGGATTCCATGGCCTTAAGACCCAAGTCCATTTCCAGAGCTAAAGACTGATTATCCCGAAAGTCGCGATATTTGAGAAGCAGCAGGCGTCGGTAATTGTCCGGAAGGGCTTCCAAAGTGAGATTCACCAACAGCGAAAGGGTTTTCCGTTCCGCCTCTTCCACCCAGAGATTTTCCGGATTGGGGTTTTGATCCGTGATATTCTCCAAAACACCATCCAAGGCTTCGGAGGAAGAAAAACTATAAACGTATTTATTTTTTGTACGGATTCTCCGGCTGTGGTCCCGGAGTTTATTTATGGCAATGGTGATCAAAAAATTTCTAACCTTCTCCGGGGTGGGGAAATTCTCCATTCCCTTACCAGAGGTTAAAAACGCCAAGTATGTTTCCTGAAGTAAGTCTCCTGCCAGATTCACATCCCGACATTTGAACCTGAGGAGGGCAGTTAAATAGGCGTGGTGGGGGGATAATAGCCTCTCGACTTCACCGGGTGTGAGGCCCGAAACCATGGCCAAGAAGGAAAGCATTTCCCTGGAGATACCCAATTTTATACCAAAGCCGAACATATATTGATTCTAAGATTTCCCGGCCTTATGGTCAACAAAGGTGAGCAGGTGTCGTGCTCCCCCGTCGGTGGGGTCCAGTTGGAGAATTTCTTGAAAAAGAGTCCGGGATTGGTCCAGTTGTCCGGCTTCCAAATGGGCTACAGCTTTCTCAAATTCGGCTTTCGTGGCGATCTTGGATTCCTGTCTGGGTCCCAATAACTCATAAATTCTCACCTTTTTCGCCCGGCCTTTGAGGGTTGCCATTCCGAGAGATCGGTAATCAAAGGGTGGATTTCCCAAGGTATGGAGAACCGCGTCGCTGAAAAGAGTCTGGGCTTGAAAAACCTTGGTCAAATCTTCCAATCGACTGGAAACATTCACCGCATCGGAAAGCACCGTCCCCTCCATGCGCTGGGGTTCCCCGATGGTTCCCAGCATCACCTCCCCCTGATGGATGCCGATACCAATCCTGATGGGATCCTTATCCGGCTGGCTCTCATTGAAAAGAGCCAGGGCTTCCTGGGTTTCCAACGCAGCCACCAGGGCATCCAGGGGACTTTCAGGGAAAACCGCCATGATGGAATCACCAATAAATTTATCGATAAAACCCCGGTGATGCCGTATAATGGGGCCTGAAAGCTGAAAAAGTTGGTTGATAAATTGAAAGGTCTGGGCCGGGGTCATATTTTCGGAAATTTGGGAAAATGACCGGATATCGGAAAAGAAAATCGTCATCTTTTTCTGAATTTGATCCCCCAGTTCCACGTCAAATAGATTTTCTTTTTTTAAGAGTCCCAAAAATTCCAAAGGAACAAAGCGGGAAAACGACCTATAGGCATGGGCTAATTGTAAGTGGGTGGAAACCCGGGCCAGGAGTTCCAACTTCGCCACGGGCTTTAAAAGATAATCGTTGGCCCCCGCCTGAAAACCTTCCACCATATCGTTCACTTGATTCCGTGCTGTGAGGAGGATCACCGGAAGTTCGGCGGGTGACCGGGTCTGGCGAATTTGCCGGCAAAGGTCGTATCCGGTGATCCGAGGCATCATCACATCTAAAATAACCAGATCGAATCTTTCCCTGCCGAGGATATCTTGGGCTGATTCCGGGTCAGAAATGGTGGTAACCTTGTAGTTTTCAAAAGAAAGAAAATTAAAGAGCACCAGAAGATTCACCGATTCATCGTCCACAACTAAAATCCGAAAAGCTTCTTTTGAATTCCGTTGGGGTATGGGTTTTTCCAGTCGGGCCCTTTTTTCCGGGGAAGGAGGTGGGGAACGCCGGGGAAATTCATCCAACCCCACCTGGGAAAGGATATTCACATCGCCCTTGGGAAGGGTAAAATGAAAAGTAGTCCCCTTACCCAGCTCCGATTCAAACCAAACTTTGCCCCCGTGGAGTTCCACCAGCTTTTTGGTAATGCTCAAACCCAAGCCCGTGCCCCCAAAAAGTCGGGCTATGGAGGAATCTCCCTGTTCAAAAGCATTGAAAATATTGCTGCTGGTTTCCTGGGTCATGCCGATCCCCGTATCTTTCACAGAAAGGACAATAAAAGCCCCCTCCTCCCGGGCACTGAGGGAGACTGTACCCTTGGGGGTGAATTTCACCCCATTGCCCACCAAATTGAGGAGTATTTGGATAACTCTGTTTTCGTCGGCTAAAACCGTAATTTCCGGGGGAATGGAAACCTCTAATTTCAAATCCTTTCCTGTGGTCAGAGGCTCGGTCAACTGCACTACAATTTTTGCCAAGGATTCCAAACTTAGGGTCTGAAGCGACAATTCAAGATCACGGGTCCTCATGCGGGAAAAATCAAGGATGTCGTTCACTAAGGCGCTCAACCTCCGTCCGGAGGCCACAATCATGGTAAGATTTTTTTCCATCCCTGGGCTTATCTGGCCTTCGGATCCATCCCTGAGGGATTCAGCCAGGCCGATGATACCATTCAAGGGAGTCCGCAGCTCGTGGGAGGTGTTCGCCAGAAAATCATCTTTGAACCGGTCGATTTCCTGAAGCTGAATGTTTTTATGGGCTAACTCCCGAGACAAGGATTCCACCCGGCGAAAAGCCTGGGAAGAACCTCGGGAGAGATAAAAAGATTGGGCGAAGAGAAAGATGAAAAGTCCGAAGGTGGACATATAAAATGATGGGATTATTCCAGAGGATAGTAAAACATCGTTGATCACTGCGACCACCATGGCCAAGACACCAAAAAAAATAAACAAGGATCCCGATTCTTTTTTGATAACAGCCCCTATCAGTGCAGTTAAAAAATAAAGGCTACCGGCTATCAGGAAAAATTCATAATAATGGAGAACCTCGTGGGATAGGAGGGGAGGAAAGGCAATTTCAACCCCCGTCCAGAGAATCGCCACGCCGGTCATGATTAAAATCGGAATCTTCATGATCTGCCTGGGGAATAGCCGGATCAAAAAAAATCCAAAAAGGGGAAGAACCAAGTGGGCACTTAAATGCTCCAGCCGAAAAGCCCATTCCCAAGCAAAAACCCCTGGGGGAAACCAGTCAATCAGGAACTTTTCTCCCGTAAGCAGGTGACGAATGGCCATTAAAAGACAAATAACCCCGAAAATCAGGGGGCTGGAATCCTCCCGGCGAAAAAGATAGAGACCCAAATGGTATAATCCCATCATCACCAAGGCTCCGGCCACAAAAAGGGTAAAGCCCAGATCGTTCTGACGTTTGGTTTCCATGAGGGAAGCTCGGCCCAGTAAAGGTTCGGCCCAAAATCCACCATGGGGAACCCACCAATTGGCAATTTGAAATAGAATTTCGGCCTTGCCTTC
>CAZUXL010000075.1:10417-17488 GCA_964624355.1 uncultured Spirochaetales bacterium | reverse complement strand
AGAAATATTATTTAACATAGACTTCTCCCCTCCCCAGGAATCACTTCTATTCAGACCCTATCCTAAGCTACTGCGGTGGATTCTGGGGGCGTGGCCCGCTTCCTTCGCTCCTCATTTGCAAAAGCAAACTCCGGGGCTCATGGGCGTTGGCCGCTTCCCATAACCCATCCTCGCTACGCTTAGGATAAGGCCATGTCAATTAAGGCAAATAAAATTCAACTCATATCATTCTCTTACTAAACCAATTCATAATCCTGGAGAATATATTCTCCTGGTTTTCACTGTTTTTATGACTGCTGGGTACTGAGCCTTGCGCCCGTAATTGCTCATCCCTCATCATCACCAGGCCCAGAGCTGTGGCCATCTCCGGCCGAATCAAACTGGGATCCAGACCTTTTAACCGGAAGGGTGTGCCGATCCGGGCGTGGCGACCGAAAATCCCATGGGCTACTTCACAAATTCCTTCCATGTTCGCCCCGCCCCCGGTGATCACCACCCCACCTCCCAGCTGCTCCACATGGAAACCTGCTTTGGTTATTTCCCGATGGATCATGGAAAAAATCTCTTCCATCCGGGGTTGGATGATCTGACAGATTTCCGAGCGCAGGAGCTCTTCTGCCGGTCTGGTACCCACGGCATTTACTATCACCGAGGTATCTTCTTTTAAAGCCGATAAAGTGGCACAGCCGTCTTGAACTTTGATCCTCTCGGCCTCTTCTTCAGGAATCTGCAAAACCTGGGCTAAATCCTTGGTGACTCTTTCGCTGCCCAGGGGAATGATTTTCGAGTACCGGGGGGCCCCTTCCAGAAATAAAATGGCATCGGTGGTCCCGGCTCCAAAGTCGATTAAAAGAACGCCCACGTCCCTTTCTTCCTTACTTAGTACTGCGGTGGAACTGGCCAAGGATTCCAAAACCACTTCGGTGACGGTAAATCCGGCGTTATTCACCGTATTCACCAGGTTTTTGATCGCAGATATTCCCGCCGTGACGATATGCACCTCTGATTCCAAGCGGATACCCATCATTTCCAGGGGATTTTTTATTTTCCCCACGTCGTCCACGATATATTCTTGGGGTAAAACATGGAGGATTTCCCTATCCATGGGTAAAAGTACGGCCTTAGCCGCTTCCAGAACCCTGTCCATATCGTCCTGGGTGATCTCTTCTCCCCCAGCTACGGCCACCACCCCTCGGGAGTTCAGCCCTTCCACGGTACCACCGGACATCCCCACCAGGACTTCCTTCACTTCGTAGCCTTTTTCTTCGGCCTTCTCCACGGCTTCCTGCACGGACTTCAAAGCTGCTTTGATGGAAACCACCACGCCGTTACGCAGTCCTTCAGAATTCGCTACCCCGTGGCTCACAATTTCCAAGCGACCCTCTTCATCATAGGTTCCAATGGCACAACGGATCTGGGATGTTCCCATATCCAAACCCACTACTAATTCGTCCACTCAGTCCTCCGCCGTACTTAAAACAATTTGATCAGTGCGAAAATCCAACTCTTGTACCTGGAAATCCAGGCCTTGCTTTCTCAACATATCCGCCACCACAGCGGCTTCTTTCAAAATCCTCTGATCCAGCCGATCACCCAGACGGATTTTCAAAGATGATACCGAAGGATAGACCGTCATGGTAAAACTCTGATTCCGACTCTTGTGAACCTGAATCTCGGAAATCCACAGATACAAGGTCTGGGAAGTTTGCTGTAAGGAGGCCAGATCCCCCATAAGAGCTCCCAAGGAATCCGGGACTCTCATCCCCAATTTCACATCCTGGAAAAGGACTCCGGATAGCACGGGTAGATTACTCACCCCACCCGCGGGTAAAATATTGCAAACGATTCCTTCCCCGTCCAATTCTAAAGATAGGTAATACTTTCCCTGGGGAACAAGGCTTACAGCCACAGGTTTTCGTCGAATCAGGTCAATTTTCAACGTTTCGGGAAACACTTTTTGAACATCAGCCGTTTTAAAGAGTCCAGAATTTTCCAAGCGGTCTTTAATTCCGTTTTGGTCGACCGAAAAATAATACTCTTTTACTTTAAGCCCCGCAAGCTTCATTACCTGCTCGTGACTTATCGTCCCTGCACCCTCGATCAAAACCCGGGTAATCAGAATCTGGGGAGCAAGGATAAAATTGAAGGCGCTTTGTAAAATCAGGACAGTTATGGCTAAAATAATGATCTTCACAGACCAGGTTCTCACCGGTGATTCCTGGGGCTTTTTCTCACTATTCGTGGTGTAAAAATACTGGCTAACCACCGAGTCCCCCCTTGGAAGGAACCCTGCTGATATTCAGAAGCAGTCCACTCATCATCAAACTCACCACAATGGAGGACCCTCCGGCGGAGAAAAAAGGAAGGGGAATTCCCGTGGCAGGAATGGATCCGGAAACCACCGCCACATTCACCAGAAATTGAAAAAACAGGGCAGCGGTCAGACTAAAGCCAAAGTACCTATGGAAAGAAGACGAAGCCTTTTGACTGATCAAAAAACCCCGCCAGGCGAGAAAACCAAACATGAGGAATAAAATCAGTACCCCGATGAACCCGGTTTCTTCCGCCAGAACGGCAAAAATAAAGTCCGACTGGACCTCTGGAAGACTTCCCAATTTACGGACGCCGCTCCCCAGACCCACACCCCACAAACCACCTTCAGCCAAAGCCCTCCGGGCTGCCAAAAGTTGATACCCCATTCCCGAAGGGTCAAAAAAAGGATTTAAAAAAGTGATCAATCTTTCTACCCGATAAGCCTTGGTAAAAAGAAAAATTAATGCCAAAGGAGCACCAAAAACAAAGACAGGGAGAAAAACCCATAACTTCAACCCCGCCCAATACAAGGTGATCATTCCCAAAAAAAGCATGATAAATCCGGCGGAATAATCATTCTGCAGGAGGCTTAAAAGAATGAAAGCACCAAATATGAGCAGAGGCGGCACCACCGTGTCCCGGATTTGATCCAATTGTCCTTCCCTCTTGGCTAGAAAGTTAGCCAAGTAGGCGAGAAGAATCAGCTTTGCCAATTCGGAAGGTTGAAAGGTCACAAATCCAAAATCCAACCACCGTCGAGCTCCGTAAATGGGCTTGGAAAGTACGGGCATGAGGGTTAAAATCATTAGAACAGCCCCAACCAAGAGCAGGTGGGGGATATATTTTCTAATTTCTTCCAATTCGAGACGGGAGAGACCCCAAGCGATAAAGCTGCCCACCGCCACCAAGATTCCCTGGCGGGCAAAAAAATGATAGGGATTTTTAAACAGTCTTTCACCATGGAAATAGCTGGCGCTGAATAGAAACGCCAGCCCAAGCCCGGTCAAGAGAATGACCATAGCTAAAAAGAAGGGGTCCACGGGAGACCTCCTCATTTTTTCCAAAGTAAAAAATCGGCTCATTATTGAATCTTCAATGTGGAAAGGCTCAGGATGGCAAAAAGCCCCCCGAGTATCCAAAAACGAATCACAACTTTAGTCTCATCCCAGCCGGAGAGCTCAAAATGATGATGAAGAGGTGCCATCTTAAATACCCTCGTCTTGGTCCTTTTGTACCAAAACACCTGAATGATCACCGAGGCAGTTTCAATCACAAAAACCCCCATGAGGATGACCAAAAGAATTTCTTTTTTTAACAATAGTGCAATAGTCGCCAGCAACCCCCCGAAGGCCAGGGAGCCGCTGTCCCCCATAAAAACTTCCGCCGGATGGGCATTAAACCACAAGAATCCCACAGCAGCCCCCACAAGGGCCAGACATAGGATGGTCAACTCCCCCCCACCGGGAACGAAGGGAATCTGGAGATACTCCGCAAACTTCACGTGACCGGAAACGTAGGAGATTACCGCCAGAGCCAAGGCAGTGATGATCATCAGGCCTGTGGCTAAGCCGTCCAAACCGTCGGTGAGATTCACGGCGTTGGAAAAACCCACCAGCCAGAACACCGCAAAGAAAAAATAGAAAATTGGCCCCATATCCAAGACGGGGTTTTTCAAAAAGGGAAGATAAAGGGCGGTGGTGTAATCCCTGTCTAATAAAATTAGCCAAATAGCAATAAGAGCAGCCACCAACAACTGACCAAAGGTCTTCATCCAGGGGGTCAGACCTTCAGATTTCTTCCCAAGAATTTTCAGAATATCGTCGGCAAAACCCACTGCCCCGAACCCCAGAACCGCCAAAACCACGATCCAAGTATCAGCTTTGGTCAGATCCATCCACAACAGGATGGAAGCCACCACGGAAAGAATCATGAGAACCCCACCCATGGTCGGAGTCCCAGCCTTGTGAAGATGACTCTGGGGACCGTCTTGGCGGATTTCTTGTCCAAACTTCAATTCCCGGAGTTTTCGTATCACCCAAGGACCCAAAAGAAAAGAGAAAAGCAGGGCTGTCACCGCAGCATAAGCAGCCCGGAAGGTGATATACTGCATAATATTAAAGGCAGAAAAAACCTCTCTCAGAGGGTAAAGCAGATGGTATAACATTAATCCAACCCTTCCTGTTTTATTTTTTTAATTAATCTTTCCAATTCCACTCCCCGGCTTCCCTTGACGGCCAAAAGGTCGCCGGGAACCAGGACTTTTTTCACATCCAAGATCATCTCATCCATGGAGATGAACCATTGAGCCGGAGTCCCCGCCTTCAGGCAAGCTTCATAACTAATCCGGGTTTCATCACCGAAAAACCATATCCCACCCGCACCACTACCCGCAGCCAGGTTTCCCAGTTGACGATGGTGGGTTTCGGTCTCACTTCCTAATTCCTTCATACTTCCCAGAACTAAAAACTTTCGCCCCTGGGGCCAAGGAATATCGGCAAAAAATTCGATTAGGCCCTCCATGGAATCCAGATTGGCGTTGTAACAGTCTTGAATAATGGTAATCGGACCATGAATTATTTCCGATCGACCAAAAGAAGGAACCACCTGAGCCAAGCCCTGGGCCAAAACCGTCCAGGAAAGTCCCGCCCACTCTCCCACTTCCAAAGCCGCCAAGGCATTTTCCAGGTTATGACGACCAGGAAGTGGAATATGAAAGTCCTGCCCCCGGTGTTGGAATGCGTAGCCCTCTAGACCGAGATTGGTCATTTTTTCCAAACTGGTGGAAGTGAAGGTGGAAACCGTACCGGAAAATCCCCCTAAGAGAAAATCCTTATAGGGGTCCTGTGCCCAGATAACGGCGTGGGAAGCGGTGTATAAAACTTTTCGTTTTTCAAACGCAATGGCATCTTGAGACCCCAAAAGCCCCACGTGAGCCCGGCCCACATTGGTCACCACCCCCAAATCGGGACGACAGGATCTCACCAAGAGATCCATCTCCCCCCCATGGTTCATCCCCATTTCGTAGATGGCATATTCCGTGTCCCTAGGAGTCTTCAGCACCATAATGGGGAGCCCTATTTCTGAATTGAAATTCCCCTCGGTGGCAAAAACTTTTTTACCCCCGGCCACCAGGAGGGTTTTCACAATTTCTTTCGTGGTGGTTTTTCCATTGGATCCGGTGATGCCGATCCGCTTAACCTGGGACAGATCCTTTGAAATTCTAAAGGCGGCCAAATCGTTTAAGGCCCATAGGGGATCTCGGACCACCAGAAGGCAGCTCTGGGGGAATTTCCCCATGTCCAAATTTTGTTCTTGGAACCACTTTTGTGAAACCAGGGCCCCCAAGACGCCGGCATTAAGACTTGATAAGACAAACTCATGTCCGTCGACATTCTCCCCTTTCAAGGCGATAAATAATGACCTGTCCCCCACTTTACGGGAGTCGTTGGTAAAATCCTTTACGGATTTTAAAACCTGGGAATTGCCCACCAAGGTGGCGCCTGCCCCCCGACTCCAATCCGAGGCCGTCCAATTTCCGTACATCAGTTATCACCCAACTTGGGATCCACGTTCACTTTGATCACACTCTGGGAGGGAATGAGCTCCAGATCCAAATCATTTTCCGCCAATTTACTAATTCTTTCTGGAGAGGAGAGGACGGAAATCCCCGCTATGACCTGCTTATTTTTTTCTACCCACTCTCTTTGCTGGGCTTCCATGGCCTTTACTTCCCGGTTACGTTTTTCGTAGTCGTAGGATTGAGCCACATTGAGAAAAACAAAAAGCGGAAGGGAGAGGGCCATAAATATTAAAACCTTTCTATTCACTTTTTCTATCCTCCCGAATTTTGATCGCCACCCGAAGTTTTGCACTCCGGCTGGGGGGATTTTCCCGACTTTCCTCGTCGGTGGGGCCGATAGCTTTGGTTACTTTAGCCAGGGCCACCCCGCCGCAGTTGCACCGCATCTGCTCTTTGGGACAAACACACCGGGATGCCAGGTCGCGAAAAATATTTTTCACAATTCGGTCTTCCAGAGAATGAAAGGTAATGATGCCCAAGGCTCCGCCCACCTTCAATTGTTTGAATGCTGCAGGTATCACCGCTTCCAAACGATCAAGTTCGTGGTTCACCGCAATCCTGAGAGCTTGAAAAGTTTTTGTGGCGGGATGTATGCGCATCCGGCGAACTTCGGCAGGGACACAGGAATAAATAACCTGGGCTAGATCGTCGGCGTTTACAAAAATTTTTTCTTTTCTTCTCAACACGACAGCTCTGGCAATACGGCGGCTTAAGCGCTCTTCCCCGTATTTATAAATGAGATCAGCCAAATCCTTTTCTTCCAGACGGTTTACCAAATCTGCCGCACTCTGACCTTCTTCAGGATTTAAACGCATATCCAAGGATTCAGCCAAGCGAAAAGAGAAGCCCCGTCCCGATCCTTCATAGTGAAACATGGAGATCCCCAGATCCAAAAGGATCCGATCCGGCTTGCGATCCCCGGGGTAATTTTCAAAAAATTCATCAAACCAACCCAGGTGGAATTTAACCCTATCACCGAATGAGGCCAGACGAACCTTGGCTTTTGCCTGTATTCGCTCGTCCGCATCCAAAGCCCAATAATTTAATTTGGTCCACCGACTTAAAATGGCAAAAGCGTGCCCCCCCTCGCCGGTGGTACCATCAATAAAGAGGCTGGATTCTTCCTCAGGGGCCAGATTCTCCAAGACCTCGTTTAAAAGAACGGGAGTATGAAAAGG
>CAZUXL010000075.1:0-10317 GCA_964624355.1 uncultured Spirochaetales bacterium | reverse complement strand
TCATCCACAGTTTCACTCATCCTCATTCCTTCGGCCACAGAATACTCATCTGATCCGCCATGTCATTAAACGAAGCTTCGGTCTCGTTTTGGTAGGCCAAATAGGCTTCCTCGTCCCAGATTTCCAGATAATTCCGAATTCCCAGGACGAGGATGTCTTTTTTTAAACCTGCATGTTCCCGCAAAAGGGCCGGGATGGTGATCCTCCCAGTCTTATCCACCTCCAGCTCGGCGGCCGGGGCAATAATTCTTCTCTGAATCATCCGGCCTTGCTGATTGAACATGCTGGTGGACTCCAAAATGCTTTTGGCAATCTTTGCCCACTGATCGGGAGGGAAAAGCCAGAGACAGTGATCCATCCCCTTGGTGAGAACCAGGGAAGTTCCCGGGATCTCGGTACGGACTTTGGTGGGAACAAGAAGTCTACTTTTCTCGTCCAAGGCCACTCTATATTCCCCTGTCAGCATACCTTTTTACCACATTCTCCTATTTTTCCCCACTTTTTACCACTCATATTTCATAATAGCCGTATAAATTCGGCTGTCAAGGAGAAGAAATTTAGTTTTATTTATTATTTTTCTAATATTTTGTAGAAAAATGAGAACCTACTTAATTTATGTGTAGCTAATTAAGGTTTATGGATGGGGGATTAGGGAAAGGGGTATTGTTTCTCGATTTTTCATTCATTAAAATCGTAACATGACATTAACATACCGTTATCTGGTTTTTCCCGATGGGGATGAGTTGGAAATTGAACATGAATTAAAAATAGATCAAATGGTGGATATGAATGGGGTGGGCCTGCACCTACCGCTTAAAAGTGCCAAGATCATCGCCTATCGAGTGGCTAAAATCCATAAAAGAGAAAGCCGGGGTGAGGACAATAGGTATTTCCACCTGGAGCTCATCCCGGCTTACGAACTGGAAGGATTTCTGCGATAAATTCTAGGTTGGTTGATGCCTTTTAAAGACCCGGTAGTCCAAATCTGGAAAGAGATTATTTTTCCTTTCCAGTTTGGTCAGCCACTCTGTCTCCAAGGTGTTGCTGGAAAGGGAGTCGTAAATTCTACTAAAGTTATTCACGTGTTCCTTCACCCGTCTTTGTGCATACTCCACCGTAGTACCCATTTTAATCATCAGCGGCCAGTCGGAAGACTGGCACAAAAGAACTTCCCGGGCCGCCTGATTGAGGGCCCTTTCTTTTCTACCGGATTCATTGGGAAATCGATCTACCAATTCCTGCATCCTTTGGATACATTTATGGGTGTGGCGAATAATCCAATCGTTCTTTCCATCGAGCCACACCTCAGCGTAGCCCCCGGTGGCCCAAGTGGAGAAGGACAACTCATTTTCCTGATTTACCGGGGAATCTAAAAGATAGTCCCCGGCGGTCACCGCTTCCAACTCGGGAGTTCGGCTCATTTTTTCCCAAAAAACTTCCAACCAGGCGGTTCCCTCGTACCAAAAGTGGCCAAAAAGTTCCGCATCGAAGGGAGCCACAATCAAGGGTTTCTTCCCATCCATGAGGGAGCCCAATTTTTCTATCTGTTTCAACCGGTTGTAGATGAAGTTTTCCGCGTGCTCTTCGATCTTTTTCTTGGCTTTTTCCGGGTCGTAGCAACTCTTTTTTTCGGTTTTCCCCGAAACTGCGTAATACTTAAAGCCTGTATTTACCCGGTTCTCCCCCCCTTGAAGGTAGGGACCGATATAATCCATGGGGAGATCAAAACCAATGTCCCGGTAGAAATCCCGATAAACAGGATCCCCGGGATAACCTTCTTCGGGACTCCAAATATTATTGGTGGAACTTAAATCCCTGGCAAAAGCATGAAGACCTTGGGGCGTCCTCAAGGGAGCAAAAACTCCATTTTTGGGGAAATCTCTGGAAAAAAGAACCCCGTGGGCTGAGGTGAAAAAGTATTCTAATTTATATTTCTTTAAAAGCTCGTCCAGTCCGGGGTAATAGGCACACTCGGGAAGCCAAAATCCCTTGGGCGTTCGGTTAAAAGCCCGGTAGTGAGTCTCTACGGCGGTTTGAATTTGAGCTTCGATATTTTCAGGATAATCCTGATAAAGGGGAAGCAGGGGATGGGTGGCCGCACTGGAAAGAATTTCCAAGTGGCCTTTCTTCATAAAATAAGTGAATCCCTTGAGGAGATTCCCCTGATAAAGCTCAGAAAAATCTTCCTTATTTTGCTTGTACAAAGCGGTATACAGGGTAGCTAATTTATGAAATTCCAGTTGGGTTTTAGTCCTTTCCAATTCCTTCGCCCCCAATTCCAGTTGGAGGTCCAAATGTTTGAGATACCTGTCCTGTAAGAAGGAATCTGTCAGCATGGATATGAGCGTCGGGGAAAAAGAAAGGCTCATCCGGAAAGGAATCCCTTTATTCTCCAGATTATGAAAAGTCCTCAGTAAAGGAAGATAAGTTTCTGAAATCGCTTCAAACAGCCAATTTTCTTCTAAGAAACTGGGGAATTCTGGATGTCTCACAAATGGAAGATGTGCATTAAGCACGATTAACAGTTGGCCCTTTTTCATAAATCGTCCATATCTCCGATGCGTTGGGGGATTCTGCGTTTTTGATCCTGTTCCACTTTTCCACGAGTGGCTTCACAGAAATTGATTCCGGATAATTCCAACATCTTCTTTTGATTCTCCCCTTCTTTCCCTGGGGCCAATTCATAAGACCTTCTATCCGAGGGGGCGAAAATAAATCGAGATCGGGATAGAAGACGGGATTCCTTTTCCAAAAGTTGTCCCCGGAGTTCCACCATATAAAAACGTCCCTGCTCAGGAAGATTAATATACTGGCTCCCAGAAGTATTCTCCAAACTAATGGAGAAAAAGGAGGATTGGTCAGCGGAGGTCAAATGGGGCTTGGTGGAATCAAAAACTCTAAGAATGAGTCCTTTAAAACCGTACTCTTGTGAAAGCTCGTTATAAACCGACGATTTTACATCCCAATAAACAAACGCCCAATTGGGATCCCGGAGAATAAGCGAAACCATGGTTTCATCATAACTCTCCGGAAGGACGATCTCCTTTACAGTCTCTCGATAACTATAGGCTTCCCCGTCAAACAGGGCAAATTTTGCTTCTTCAATTCTGGTGATGAGATTATTAAGCTGCTCTTTTTCTCTCTTGTCCTCTTCATAGGCATCCCAAAGAGTTTCAATCAATTCTTCCCGATTAGCCTGTGGAGACAGATCAAGACTTTCTTTTACAATTAATTCCTGTAATAACGCCAGAGGCATCCCCTCAAGCCTAGCCCTAGTCATGGTGCCTCCCAAAAGGTTCTTTACAATAAGAAAAATCTCCTTGAACTGTCAAGGGGATAAAATTAGACCGGAGGATGTGTTTCAAGGGGAATATCCAGGAGAATTAAAAACTCCCACCCCTTAGATTAAAGATTCTGCTGGATTCATTTCCGGCATAATCGGTGATTACAATTTCAATGATGTTGGTTCCTTCGGTGATGAAAAGCTTGCCCAAATTCCAGGTCCTTTCCCCTGCTCTAATATCTCTGGCAACTTTCGGGGACTGATCCCCAGTTTCGAAAAAGAAATAACGCCCTTCAGTGGTTTTCAAGGATTCCGCGGTACATCTAAAAAACTCGGTGCCGTTATGAAAGCCATTGACAGAGTAAATTCCTTTCAAATAGTCCCGACCGTTGGAGTTTTGAGGATCACCCGCATCCAAAACCAGGCTCCAATAGCCATGGGCAATGCGGTTATTTTTAAGGATGGAAAGACTATCTTTCCCTTCTTCCGACACCAATAGAGCATCAAAGATCAGTGGAGACCGCTTATCTTCCATGGACGGTAGAACCATTTGCGGATTGACCACGGTGGAAAGCTGCTGATCAAACACGAACATTCTCACCCGAGGCTGTGCTGGGTCTAAAACCGTGCCCATCCTCTCCCCCGCAAGCAACTGAGTCTTCGAAGTAAGAAAAACCGAGGGGGTAATTTGAGCCACTGTGGAACGAAGATTTTCCTCGTGGGCTAAAATGACAAATCCTTCTAATGCGGAAGGTAAATTTTGAAGTTGGGTATTTTTTTGTTGAGAAACAAAAACCACTTCACCTTTTTCCGGAGCCAAGACTTCAGGGGAAGGCCCAACGATCTCGGTTCCGGGAAAAAGTCCGGTGGTGGATGTTTGCAAAAAGACCCTTCGGATTTCAGGAAATTTTAGGGGCCAAAATTCCAAGGAATACAGGGAGGAAACTCCAAGAAAAAGTCCCAGAAATAAAAGTACGGCTCTCATTTTATTACCTTTTGGAATACTAAGATTTTATCTTCAAACCCTAAAAAGAACCGGTTTTCCCTTTCCCTGAACCAAATATCATTTCCAGGGACCGACAGGGCGGCCACCCGAAGGCCATCGAGGGAAATAATATCGATGTAGGTTCTATTGTCTTCCCGAATTACCAGATGCAAAAGTCCAGAAGGAGAATCAAGGGCAACTTTTTCAACGATTCCCTTCACTGGAATTTGAATTTCCTTAAAGCTATTTGTGTCAACCAGATGAAGAGCATCTTTTTGTGCGTAATAAGCCCATTCCCCATCCCCTAAAAATCCCAGGGCGGTGGCCCACCGGGTGACATCGGACATGGGCTGATGAAATACAGGTCTATATTCATCGCGGCTTTTCTGAAGTAAAATAAATCTTTTGGGATCTAATCCAGAAATCAGGGCTATGTACTCTTCAGAAGGGGCCAAAGCCAGATTAAATATCACGGGAATGCGACTGCCGCCGGGTGAATAATTCATCCGAGATCGGCCAGCTTTGTCGTAGGCTTCCACCCGGCCATCCGAAAGTCCCACAATAGAAAGATTCAAGCCCGCATCTATGGCGGTGATCAGGGAGGGATAATCTTTTTTCCACCGGAGTACCCCGTCCGGCTGATATTCAGACAAACCCATTCTGTTCTCGTCGAAAACGAAGAGCCGGTCACCGATCCAATAGGAATAGGGCTGGGAAACTAGGGAACCCTGATTTTCTCCCTTTTCCAGGATTTTTAAGGTCCCGGTGGATTCATCATAAAACGAATAGTTTTCATCGGAATAGGCCAAATTTTTAGGGACCTCTTGACTGGACACCAGAGTTCCCTCTGGATCTAAGATTCCAAATTTTTCAGCCAATTTAAAATACACTCCCCGGTCCGGAAACGCCCCTCCCAGTTGCGAACTGGTCTGGGTTAACTTAATCGGTTTAAAAAAAAGATCACTTCCTAAGTTTCTTGGGAAGAGAAATGTATATAATACAAGTGCCAAGGTTACGACAACCAGTCTTTTTATCAGGGAATTTTTAGTTTTAGGGTCCATCACTTCGATGGTAATTAAGAAGAATTAAGCTGTCAACCTCGGCCTTTCTTTTCCAGGTCTTTTTTCTTCAAATCATAATCAAGTTTTTGTTGCCAAGTATCTATTTTTCTTTTCAAATTATCCGCATCATTATGACGGTTGATCGCAATAAAAAGCTTTCTAAGGCCTTCTAGGAGCTTTATGGCCACCTTAAAGTCTTCTATTTGGAAACTGGAAAGTTCGTACTTTTCCCGATATCGGGAGGCGGCCTGATCCAAAAGTTTTTTGGCTAGATTCAAGTGATTGAATTTAATTTCGTAAAACTCTTTATCGGGATCAAGATCGCCGAATAATGTTTTCTGATTTAAAAAATTCTTACAGACCACCGCAAGGCGGCCCTCAAGCTCCACAAAAGACCACTTCCATTTTGAATTATCCCCAAAACCATCGGAAACCCTTTGAATTGTCAATCCAATTTTATTACAAAGGGTGAGCCGAGACAAAGGGTCGTAGGCATCAATCGCCAAAACCTTATCCCCATATTCACTGAAGGAATAATCGATACTATCGGTGACCACTTGTTCAAGATAAATAAGAACCTTGTAAATTAGTTTTCTGGCATTGTTTAAAAAAGCTTCGTTTTTCACCCCTAAAAGGGATAGGGAAAGATTATTCATGAGAATGTAATATGAGGCTAAATTGAGATTCTCATCGGCCAAACGTATTTTTTTAAACTCAGAACCCACAGATTCTTGATTAATCGTCTGGAGGATCATCTCTTCCCGTTTACTGATATCCTCAATATGCTTTCCAAATTGATTTACTTTTTCCAGGTAGCGTTCTCTGGCCTCAGGACTAACTTTTCCCATAATCCAACCTCCCGGTCTTATCCATTTGCAGAAATAAGCTCTCTGGCGTGCTCAAGACTCGCGTCACTGACGCTCCCGGAGAGCATTCGGGCAATTTCCCGTTCTCTTTCCGGAGTACCTAGGGAACGAACCGAGGTAACGGTACGGCCCTCAGTCTCAATTTTTTCAATCTGTAAATGGTGATCGGCAAAAGAGGCAATGGAAGCGAGGTGGGTAATGCAAATGACCTGTTTCCCCAAGGATATTTTTTTAAGATATCTACCCAGGGACATACCAATTTCACCACCGATACCCGTATCAATTTCATCGAACACCAGTACAGGTATATTATCGGCTTCTGAAAGAACACTCTTAAGGGCAAGCATCACGCGGCTTAATTCGCCCCCGGAAGCGGTTTCCTTTAAAGGTCTCAGGGGCTCCCCGGGATTGGGGGAAATAAGAAACTCCACCGAATCAGCCCCTGAAGGCCCAACTAGGGCTTTTGAACCCTCACCGGAGCGGGGTTGAACCAAGATTTCAAAACGAACTTTTGCCATACCTAGGTCTTGTAATACTCGTAAAATTTCTTGTGTAAGACTTTTTGCACCGATTTTTCTTTTTTCTGTGAGTTGGGCAGCCTTAAAAAGAACCAGTTTCTCTTGGTTTTTCATGGAGGAAAATAATTCGTTTTTTGTTTCCTCTCCACTTTCAAGTTGAGAAAGTCTTCCTCGGGATTGGACCTCCAACTCTAAAAGTTTTTCCACAGTGGGAGCATATTTTTTTTCCAGGGAATAAATGAGGGACAATCTATCTTCCAGAGTTTTTAAAACCTCGGGACTAAAATCTAAACCCAAAGTGTAGTCGTGAAGGCTGGCGGTCACATCCTCCAGCTCTAAAAACAAAGAATCAAGCCGCTTTCCTGCGTCCTCCAAGAGGGGGTCGAGGGAAGTGATTCCCCCCAGGATACCCAGACTCTGTTTCAGCTGCCCCAAGGCACTTCCCCGCCCTTCCCACAAGCTGCCGCCCAAGGAAGTGAGGGCGGAAAATAATTTTTCGTGTTGATCCAGTCTTTTTTTCTTACTAGAAAGCTCTTCCTCTTCCCCGACTTTCAGTTTGGCCTTGAAAATATCTTGAACCAAATTATTTAAACGGAAAATTTCCTCTTCCCGATATTCAGCCTGTTTACAAAAGTCTTCGTATTGCTGCCTAAGCTGGGATAATTTGCTGTACTCCCCAGAAAAATCTCTTATTTCAGGTTCTAGCCCCAAGTACTGGTCCAACATTTTTCTGTGAACATCCATAATAAAAAGGGATTGATGTTCGTGCTGTCCATGGAGGTCCACCAGATATCCCGTGAGGTCTTCCATTTGTTGCCTAGTCACGGGAGACGCCCCTAAATAACAGGAACTTCGGTTTGTCTGCCGGAGAATACGCCGGAGAATGAGGGTTCCCTCTTCCAGGGACAGTCCGTTTTCCTCCATCCAAGTTTTTAACTCTTCAGAATTGGGGGGTAAGGAAAAGACGGCGGACAGGTGGGCTTCATCCTGCCCAGAACGGATAAAACCACTCTCTCCTTTGGCCCCTAATAAAAGACCCATGGCTCCCACAAGAATAGACTTTCCTGCTCCGGTTTCACCTGTGAGTACATTTAACCCCGGTTTGAAAGGTATCCGGGCTTTTTCAAAAAGAACGAAGTTCTGGACTGTTAATTCTTCCAGCATAAGGACTCCTAATTTAGCTTAGCTCGGACCACTTCATAGAAATTCCTCTTGTCAGAGCGAACTAAAAGGGTCTTATGGGGCATCATTTCAAAAGTGAGTACATCACCGGGAAGGAGGGGAAAAACATCCCTTCCGTCGATGGTTAGGGCTATATCGGTCCGTTGTTTTTCGGATATCTTTACCCTTACCACCTCATCACCTGGGATCACCACAGGCCGGTTGGAAAGGGAGTGGGGGCAGATGGGTGTGAGAATAAGGGCTTCGGTCTCCGGATGCACAATAGGTCCTCCGGCGGCTAAGGAATAGGCCGTTGAGCCGGTGGGTGTGGCCACAATGAGCCCATCAGCCCGATATTCTCCTAAAACCACCCCGGAAAGATTTACATCGTAATAAATTATTTTTGAACTTCCGGAAGCACTGACCACACCGTCATTAAGACCGATAAAGGTAGCCGTCAACAACTCTTTACGAAGAACAGAAACCTTAATCATCACCCGATAACTAATACCCAATTGACCGGCTTGGTACTTCTCAAAAGCATCTCTCCACTCTTCGCGGACCACTTCAGTTAAAAATCCCACATTTCCCATATTGACTCCTAGGATGGGGATCTGTCTGGAAAAAAGCACCTTCGAACTGAATAATACTGTTCCATCCCCACCTAATACTACAGCAAGATCCACCTGTGGTACTTCGGGTACGTCGCAAATTCCTGTATAAGTAAACATAGAAAATGAAATACCATGGGAGAGAAAATATTTTTCCATCACAGGAATCATTTCTTTCACATCTTCTTTATCTAAATTTGCTATGAGAAATACGGATTGCACTATTTTCATAAACTACTCATGGTAAGGTCGATAAAACCCTACCCAATGTTTCCACATCTTTGGAACTAAGGGAGGGAAAAAGGGGAAATAAAATACACCTGAGAAGAAAATTTCTGGCATTTGGGTAAGGAGAAAGATCTCCGTGGGCATCATTCTCCTGAAAAGCCATGCGGACTTCAATACCTTTTTTATCAGCGTAAGCCAAGACTTCCCGAGCACCGCTTTCCACTAGAACGGGAAGGTAAGGCAATATCAAATCGGCATCCCCTTCTTGATGGGGTAATTTCCCCGTGGACCGGGGCAACCGAGCTGCCAAATGGGCAAAAAGCTCTTTTTTCGCCCTGAATATTTTTTCCCTATCGTGCCACTGAACCAAGGCCAAAGCAGCATTCATATCTGTTAAGAAAAAATCATCAGGAATTGAAGTTAGTAATTCCTTCCACTGTTGTGCACGCTTTTTTCCATGAACCACCATCAAACACCCACCGGCGGCGTTGAGCCAACTCGTGGGATCGAGGCGGATAAATACCACATCCGATTGGGAACCTGCGAGCTGAAGATCTTTGTAGGAACCCAGGGAATTTGTCACATCTTCTATTATTTCGTAAGATTTTTTTCTATAACCGCTGATCTCTGGGATATACCCCAAGTGGTGGTTTAAATAAACCCAGGAACCGGAGATGGGCGAAGCATCCACCGAGCTTTCATCCATAAGTGGGCTTTGGGATTGAAAATCGTAGACTTGGGTTTTTAATTGTTTCTGAATTAAAAAAAATTTAAGACTACCAGGGGCAAAGGGATCCAAAGCGAGACTGTAAAAATCCTTATGTGTAAAAAATTCCCAAGCACTCAAAGCGGCAAAATGACTGTTAAACGAAAAACACCCGTCTGCCCCCAAATAGGTCTGGATCTCTTGTTCGAGTTTTTTAACCACTTGTCCGTGGGTTATCTGATCATTGACTAAGGTGGTAAGCACACCGTCCATTTCTCGGCGTTTGATGTAAGGCTTTTGAAGAGGAATCAAATTACTGCCCCATGGTGGTAATCTGTTGAAGCTCTTTTGGATCAAATAATCTGCGGATATCTAGAATGATAAGGTAGCCTTCTTCGCTATGAACGACACCGATGATGTATTCTGCCCCAATTCCGGTAATAATCTGCGGAGGAGGTGTAACTTGATCCATTTCAATGGGAACAACACGTAAAACTTTATCAATAACGATCCCAATTTTTGTACCATTTATATTGATGATAATACAGCCTGAGAGGAGCTCATCTTCTTCGGTCATGGAGGTTTTCTTAATATGAAAACGCCTATGGAGGTTTATTATGGGAATTATTTCACCACGAAGGTTAAAGATACCTTCCACATATCCTGGTGCGTTGGGAATAGATCGAACACTTTCGACCTTTTCTATTCCGTTCACATCCATGATATCAATCCCATACTGCTCGTTGCCCAATTGGAAAGTAACAAGCTGCCTCTGGGTGTCTCTGTCGGTCATAATTACCCCCTCACAAAGAATAATGGAGAAGGAAAGAAAATGCAATGTGTAAAAAAAGAAGCCTGGCGACGACCTACTCTTCCGCGGTAGCAGTACCATCGGCCC
>CAZUXL010000074.1:0-17772 GCA_964624355.1 uncultured Spirochaetales bacterium | reverse complement strand
CCCCCGGCCCCGGAAGAGGTGAGGTAAGCCCAAAAATCCATGAGACGGTTCAAAATTTCCATAAGCCCATTCAGGTTGAGGGCGACCAGGGAGCCTAGGGCTATGCCTAAAACTGTCCCGACCAGGCCGGTAAGAAATCCCAAGGACGTAAACATCCCCGTGATCGCCCCGGGGGGGCACCCCAAACATTTTAAAATAGCAATGTCCTTGGTTTTTTCCATGACGATCATCACCAGGGAAGAGGAGATATTCACCGAGGCCACCAAAACGATGAGGGCCATGATCACCATGAGGATAACCCGGTTAGCCTGGTAATTTTCAAACTGACTCCGGGCCAATTCTTGCCAAGATTTCACCATGAACCGGAAGGGAATCTGATCTTGTAACTTCTTTTGAAGTTCAAGAATCCCTTGGTAAGGATTGTGGGTTTTTACGTGGAGAAAAAGGGGATATTCACTCTCGGGAAGTAGGGAGCTTCCCTGGGCTGCGTCCAGAAAGACCCACAGGCGGTCCAGGTCCTGGTACCCTACTGAGACCAACCCCCGAACCCGGAAAGTGGTGATCCGGGGAAGGAAACCCCGCCCTCCCAGGGATCGGGCCGTCATAATCTTTATCTGATCCCCTGGCTTCACTCCCAGACGTTTGGCCGCCTGTTCACCCATGAGCACTTCAGGCTCCTGGGAATCCCCCCTTAGGGATTCCCCCTGGGTTACTTTTAAAAACTTCTGGGTTCCCTCATCCTTTAAAAAACCCGATTCCACCGCCCGGAGTTGAACACCCAGGCGTTTGGACCCCGAGTAGGCCAAACCGAAACCCTGGCGCTCGGTGTAAACGGCCCTAATTTCCGGATTGGTAACCAAGGAGGATTTCAGCTCCTCCAAAGCCCCGGGGGACCCGGAATAGGACTGGATTTGAAAATGCCCGGTGAAGGTTTCCAGATACCTGTCCATAATTCCTTGGATCATCCCCTGGGAAAGGACCATCACCACCACCAGGGGAATCAAACTCAAAGCCAGACCAAGGGCTGCTCCGGGAAGATGTCTACCCCCGGAACGGGGAAGCAGAAAGCTGGAGAAACTTCTAAGGATGAGGAACCTGAGACTAGAGCCCGTCATGGCGCCAGAGCTTCCGATGTTCAAGCCGGTATCGGACCGGTAGCCTCTGGGCTAAGGCTAAATCGTGGGTCACCAAAACCAAGGAGGTGCCTTCATTTTTCACCATGTCCAAAAGCAGGTCCTCCACGGCGCTGCTGGAGGATTCATCCAAATTTCCCGTGGGTTCATCCGCCAGGAGTAAGGGGGGACGGTTGATCAGGGCTCTGGCCAAGGCCACCCGTTGCCGCTCTCCCCCGGAAAGTTCTCCAGGATAGTGATGGGATCTTTCGGTCAACCCCACGGAGGCCAATAGGGAAAGGGCCCGGTCTTGGGCTTCGGCTTTTTTCATCCCCGCCATCCAGCCGGGAAGAAAAACATTCTCCAAAGCTGTGAGCTCCTTCAACAGGAAATGAAACTGAAAAACCAGTCCCAGGCTCAAGGAGCGGTAGTCGTGGAGTTTTGATTCCGGTAAGGCCGAAATCTCCCTGCCGCAGGAAGAAATAGTTCCCTTCGTCGGTGTATCCAAACCCGCAATTAGATTCATCAAGGTGGATTTTCCACAGCCGGAATCCCCGGTGATGGCCACCGCTTCTCCCGGTCCCAAATGAAAATCCAGGTCTTCCAGAATCACCAGTTCATCCCGCCCCGACTGGTAGGTTTTCTTTAAATTTTCTATGACTAAAACACTCATTACTCCGCCCTCAATACTGTCGCCGGTTTGATATCTTCCACGGTTCTGGTGGCGAGCCAGGAGGAAATTGTGGAAGAAAGAATGGCAAAAACAAAGACTAAAACTACTTCATGGGTCAGGATTCTCACGGGAATACGATCCAGATAAAACAGCTGGGAGGTAAAACCTGAAAGACTTTCCTCAGAGGCCCCCAAATGGGAAATAAAACTCACCAGGGTCTGGGTGCCGCTGAGAATTTCATTAATATTACCCGAAAGAAGGAGGCCTAAAACTACTCCGAGGGTACCGCTCACCAAACCGATGATAAACCCTTCAAAAAGAAAAATAAACCGGACCCGGCTTCCTGATCCTCCCACGGCTTTCAAGAGTCCAATTTCCTCTTCCCTTTCCCGGAGGGTCCGGCGCAGGGACTGAAAAATATTCCCCCCCACGATGATAAAAATAAGTCCGATGAGGATCATCATGGCGGTCTTTTCCATGCGGAGGGCTCCAAAAAAGGAGCTGTTGTATTCCCGCCAGCTCTGCACTGTGGCGGTGGGGGGAAGCAGGGGATTAATCTGATCCATAGCCCCATAATCCAGCTCCGGATTCTCCAGTTTTATTCCGTAAAAAAGATCTTCTTCCCCGGCAAAAAACTCCAGGGCGGATTCCAAAGGAATGAAAGCCCATCCCGCGTCCAGTTCCAAGTATCCGGTCTTGAATATTCCTGTGATGGTAAATTCCACATTCCGGGGTTGAAGCAGACTGAATTTCGGACCGGTCAAGGCCAAAAGGGAAAGGGAGTCCCCCACGGAAACCCCCAGACGCCGGGACATTTCACTCCCCAGAAGGATATTGTTACTCTGTGCGAGATCCCAGGAACCTTCCAGGAAAGTAAGATGTTTTTTTAAACCCTCATCTTCCTCCCAAGCCTGGGGGGGAAGCCCCCGGATAAAAGCCCCTTGGGGAGAAGAATAGGAGGACTTCACCAGAGTCTGGGAATCCACCAGGGGGAGAAGTGAACGAATACCGGGAAGAGCTTTAAGTTTGTCCTCCAGGGGAAGGGAAAATTGTTCCGGGGTGGAAATCCTCAGGTGGGTGGATGAAACCTCCAGAATATTTTCCATGAACCCCAGTTGGAACCCATTCATGACCCCCAAAACCGTGAGCAAAGCCATCACCCCGAGGGTGAGACTTACGATCGAGAGAACGGCACTGGAAAGGCCCTTGTCCCTGCGGGAAGCCTTGAGGTAACGCCCTGCCATAAAAAGTATCCAACCGTTTTTCACTAATCCAGCTCCCTGATTCTGAGGATTTTATCGTCGGAAAAATAGGTTTCCTTGGTTTTAACCCCGTTGGAGTATTCCACTTCCAGGATTTTTTTACCCTGGGAAAATATTTCCTCTTGGACGGGGAGATTCTTTTCGTAAGTTGTCAGGGTCACCTTCTCCCCGTTCACGCTGTAGATTTCCTGGCGGATATTTCCATTTTCATCCCGGGTAAAATCCCAAGATTCCCTCTTTCCCACTAAAAACCGCTCTTCCCGAACTACCACATCGTCTTGATAGGTCCACTGCTGAGTACCGGTCCATAGATCTTTAACATAAATTTCTTTTCTAATAACCCGTCCTTGGGCGTCGTACAGGTACTCAGCTTTTTCCACCGGACCCAGGATTTCCGTAGACTTTCCCTGGGGATCTTGAAAATTCCATTCTCTCCGGCCCAATGAAATATAATCCTTCAAATCATCCCGGAGCACCAGCTTTCCCTCAGGGGTATAAATTCTCAAGGCTTGGAGATTCTTGGCATCGGTCCATTCCCCTAAGAGTCCATCTGGTCCGTAAATCCACTGGTAATAGGACTTTTCCCCGTCGGTATCGGTGCGGATAACCCGGCGCAGCCGCTGATCCGGGGTTCGGAAAAATTCGTCTGTATAAAGCAGATTCCCATCCTTCCGGGAGAATACTTTAACCAGGGATTTCTCCCGGTACTGGTATTCCAACTCTTCCAACATTCCGGTTTCATCGGAGTAAATACTCCTCAGGAGCTTCCCCAGGGGATCATAAAACTCTTCTTCCACCAGGACTTCGTTTTTATAAATGGAAAGATGTTTTACAGTGTTATTCCCGTAAAGCTCCCGTTCCCGGCGTTCCACCGCAGTTCCGTTTTTGTAGAGATGGAGGGTGTCTGCAAGCTCCTTCACTTCCCGTTTGAGAACCCATTCGTAATCTTTCTGTTGGTACCAGGGTATAGCCCTAAGGGTCTGACCTAGGGAATTCACCTTGTACCATTCTTCCCCTGAGGATCCCAAGGTTAATAGCATGAGAAAAACTATCATGAGCCGCCCAAAAGATTTTCCAGGAACTCCTGGGAGTCAAAGACTTTTAGATCTTCCAGTTTTTCTCCCGTCCCCATAAAAAGGAAGGGGATTCCCAGGAGGGAGGAAATTGTAGGAGCCATCCCCCCTCGGCCTGTGGAGTCGTATTTGGTCAGGATGATGCCGTCCACCCCCACAGCTTCGTGGAAAACTTCCGCTTGTTTCAATCCATTTTGACCCGTGGTGGCATCGAGGACCAGGATCTTCTTGTAAATCTGTCCCTCCATCTTCCCCCGGGCTATCTTGTCTACTTTTTGCAGTTCTTTAATAAGCTGGACTTTATTGTGAAGGCGGCCGGCGGTGTCGGCCAGGACCAAGGTTTCGCCCTGGGTGGCAGCGGAATCCAGGGCATCGTAGAGTACAGCGCCCGGATCTGCCCCGGTGCCTTGGGCGACCACCCGCAAACCCAGGCGTTTTCCATGGAGTTGAAGCTGCTCAGTAGCCGCCGCCCTAAAGGTATCCCCGGCGCATAGGAGGGTTTTGGGCTGACCCTGAAGTTGGAAGTACCGGGCGAGTTTAGCCAAGGACGTGGTTTTCCCCACCCCATTGACCCCTAAAATTAAAAAAAGATGGCGTTTTCCCGGTTCCAAAACCAGGGTGTCCACCCGAAGCATGGCTCCGATGATCTCTTTCAGGGCATGGCGTAGGTCCTCCGGCTGTTTAAGCCTTCCTTCCTTCGCCCTAACACGCAAACGGTCGGTAACATCGGCGGCGGTTTTGTACCCCATGTCCCCTTCGATCAGCACATCTTCTATATTTTCAAAAAATTCTTCTTTTTCCTGACCGATTCCAAAAAAACCCCGAATCTTATCGAATAGACCTTTTTTCATCACTTTTCCTTAGTTGTAAAGGTTGGATTCCCCAACGGAAATATAATTTATCAATTCCCAAATCATCCAGAGTGCGGATAAACCTGTGACCCCCAGTCCGACCCATCCCCCATAGTAGGTGGAGAGGTAGAGGGTTCGCGCTTGATCAACCGTTTGCTTTGTTACACCTGTACCAGCTTCATAACTCTGACCAGCGGCCTTCCAAAGCTGGGCCATGTTCAATTCCTGTCCCCGGATCATGGCAGTCCCTGCGAAGGATATGGAAAAAGCCGCTAGGGACCAATAAAATCTGTCTTTGGCCTGAAGTGCGGTCATCCGAGTCCCCAAGGGTTCTAAGGTAACCACAGGAGGTGGCAGGTTGTTCCGGCTCAAGGACCAACTGCTCTCCTCAAAATCCGGATAGAAAAACTGTACCAGGGCCTTTTCCGTACTCACTGGTATTTCCAGGGGTGTGGACCCCAACCAGAGGCTTCCCAGGTAAACATCCGCCCCAGGGGGGACACTCACCAGTGTATGGGAAAGCAGAGATTCCCGTTCCATAGTCCTTTCCACTACCTGAAGATCTCCGGCCACCAAACTCAAGGTCTCGGTCTTCGTCACCAGGCCTAAACCTTCGAGGCGCAGGATGTAATCCCCCGGTTCCCAGTAAGGAAGCTCCGCAACCCCAACCCCTTTCAGCTCTCCATCCAAATAGATTCGGGTAGTGGGGGGGTCGATCTTTAAGGTCAGATCCGTGGTCAACCGGCCCAAGAGACCGGGGGTGAGGGTCCCCCTAACCTGAGTCACAGTGGCAGAAGCATCCTGGGGAGTGAACCAACCGGACCATTGGGCTAGGGGCATTTGATCTGGTCCCCAGACAAAAAATTCCCCAAAGATATAGCCTTTTACGCTCCGAATATTGCCACCCACCACTAAATCCAAGGATTTTGACTTAGTCCATGCCGAAAAACTTTGAATTGGGGGAGTAAGAAGGATTTTTTCTGCGGACTCAGAAATAAATTTCAAAGGAGCCGCATTCCCCCCCCCTACTGTTTTCGGATTCAGATCCTTCCATTGTTGTAACTTTTCCCTGACCAATCGAATTTTCTCATCCGCTGCAAGATAGTCCAAGGGGGTAGGAACAGGGTTTTTAAAAAGAAGAGCATCCCGGGCTGCGTGGGAATCCTGGAGATTTTTTTCTTCTTGTTTTATCTTTTCTTCTTGAAAATCCTTCTGGAATCGATCGAGATCGGTCACTGTAAATTCGTGATCCGGGAGATTTTTCCACCCCGAGACTAATAGTATCATGAGATTAGCAGCCAAGGGTTTTAAGGATGGTTCCAGCCCCACATCTTCCAAAGGGAGAACACCCCACTGATACTGGGTTTTAGTGAATACCGGCAGAGGATCTGATCCACTCTGAGCTGCGGCGGGAAACCCCAGGGTCAGAAGAATCAGAAAACTTAATCCTCCGAAGCGCCGCGGTCCGGACATCCGAGCCAGATCCATTTGAGGTACTCCTCCATATAACCGTCGATATCCCCGTCCATCACCGCCTGAACGTTTCCCATTTCAAATTTGGTTCTGTGATCTTTCACCATGGTGTAGGGCTGGAACACGTAGGACCTGATCTGAGAACCCCATTCAATGGCCTTTTTCTGGGGGGAATTCTTTAACTTTTCCGCATCCTGTTTGGCTTTATAATAATCATAAAGTCGGCTTCGGAGCATTTTAAACGCCAGGTCCTTATTTTTGTGTTGTGACCGTTCGTTCTGACACTGGACCACCACCCCGGAGGGAAAGTGGGTTATCCGCACGGCGGAATCGGTTTTATTCACATGCTGACCTCCGGCCCCTTGGGCCCGGTAGGTATCGATGCGGATATCGTCGTCTTTAATGTCCACTTCGATATCGTCGTCGATCACGGGGGTCACTTCCACTGATACAAAGGAGGTGTGTCGGCGGGAATTGGAATCGAAGGGGGAAATGCGGACCAAACGGTGAACTCCGGCCTCGGAACGGAGGTATCCGTAGGCCATCACCCCGGTGATTTCCAAGCTCACGGACTTCACCCCCCCTTCCGCCTCCAGAATATCCACAATATCCACCTTGTACTTTCTTCTTTCACCCCACCGGATGTACATACGCATGAGCATGGAGGCCCAATCACAGGACTCCGTACCCCCGGCCCCTGCGTGAATATTCACGAAGGCCGAGGCCATGTCGTTTTCTTCCGACAAGAGTTCTAGAATCTTCATCTTGGAAATTTGACCTTCCAGCTCCTTTAAATGAGCCTCCAGATCCCCGGTCATGGACTCGTCTTTTTCTTCCGAGGCCATTTTATAGATATCATCCAGGTCCTGAACCTTGGTTACCAGTTCTTCCCAAGGGTCGATCTTTGCCCTGAGTTTGCGAATGGTGGACAAAACTTTTTGAGAATGTTCTTTTTGATTCCAGAAGTTGGGATCTTCCTGAAATCGTTCTTGATCGGCGAGCTCTTGTTTTAATCGAGCCGGGTCAAAGACGCCCCCAAGTATCAAAAGTTTCTTTCTTGAGAGCCTGCAGGCGGTTATTTAATTCAGATAAGATGGTCATGGGTTCTCCTATTTACAAACATTTCATTACGCCCTGGTGACCAGGCGCTTCCATTTTTTCCCTTCCAGGGAGGTAATTACCAAGGTATCTTCCACGGGATATTGGTAAATCCGGATCAGATCGTAATAATCCGTAAGCCGGTCCATATCCACCTTGAGTCGGGCTAGGTTTTTCTCATTCAGACTGGTGGATTCAAAGAGGGCATTTTGGATTTTTCGAAATCCATACTGTTTAAGAAGATCCGCCACTTTTATCCGGCTGTCTTCACTTCCCAAATCCAAGGCCACGGAAACAAACATAGGTTTATCATAGAGAAATTCCAGGGAAGAAACAAGACGAGAAGCGGGAAAGAAACCCTACTCCGGGGTAGGGACCCCCAGCTTCACAGACCATTCTTTCAGACTCTTTACCAAGTTTTCCGAAATCCCATAACCCTGATTCCGGGTTTCCTCGATTTTTTGGGCGGCTCTTTCCCCCGGAAGCCTGAGACTGGGCTGGGCGTCCTTTAAACGCTGAGCCAGGTCCTGCACCCGGGTCTCCACTGAGGACCTTCCCCCGAAGGCTTCCAGGTTGAAGGCCAACACCGCCTGGTTATGGGTGTTGATGCCCCCCCCACTACGAACCTGGTCCCCGGTAGCCCCCCCTGCAAGGATCCCCGTGAGAACTTCGGTCATCAAGGCCATGCCGAAGCCTTTGTGTTGGGCCATGGGAGCCACACTTCCCCCGGAAAGGACTTTCTCAGGATCCCTTGTGGGACGACCCTGGGCATCTTTTCCCCAATGCTCCGGGATTTCATCCCCCGAGGATGCCAAAGCCCGGAGGTTCCCCAGGGAGCTGTAGGCCATACAAATGTCAAAAACCAAGGGGGGAGCCCCGGTCCTGCCCACCCCATAACCCATGGGGTCGTTACCAATGATATTCAAGGCGCCTCCGGGGGCGGCCATACAGGGATCCGTATTGGAGAATACCAAAAGGAAAAAGCCCTGTTCAGCCCCCCATTCGGCATAAGGAGCAGCGGCGAGAAAGTGGTTACTGCGGCGAATGGTGGCATATCCCAAGCCCTGGGTCTTAGCCATATCCATGGCTCTCTGGGTCACATGGCTGCAGCAGATTTCCCCTAAGCCCTCGTCCCCATCCCAGACCTCCGTACTGCCAAAACTGGAAACCAAGGACATGACCGGCTTGGGATTTACCCCTTCTTTTTCCAGCCAAAGGAGTCTCTGGGGAAGAAAGGAGAGGTCATGGTGACCTACTCCTCTCCGGTGGGCTTGAAGAAAAACCCACGCAGCCCTTTGAGCATGGGTGAAAGAAAGCCCAGAGGCTTGAAGCAGAGAAATAATCCATGGTTCTAGGGTTTCTTGGGAATAATGGGGCATTAAAGTACTCCTGCCCCCATAGAATAGCTAAATTTTCCCATTCGGAATAGTTCTTCACACCGGGGAGTGCCCCAACTTACCGATAATATAAAGATGCGCCCACTGGGTTGGATTTAAACTACCGGAGGTTTACAATTAATCTGATGAAAAATCCAGGATTCTATCTCCTACTTTTAACCACCTGGGGTCTCTGGGCTCAGGATGTTCCGGAAATAAAGATTTTCTCCCCCTATGTGACCAATTTGGAAGTGCAGCAAAGTGGAAATAAAATTGTGATTACCTGGAGCGATAGCTCGGATTTGACGGATGTGAACTATGAAGTTTACAGATCCACCCAAGAAATCAATAAGGATACCCTGAGTTCCTCTGTAAAAATTGCAACTATCCCCAGTGGAAAAGGTTGGGCAGAAGAGAGTCCCCTGGAAAGCGGGCAGTATTATTACGCCGTTATTGCCGTGGATGGTAACGGCAAGGCTTGGACCCAATACCATCCTTATCAGAATAAATCCATTGTCCCCTTGAATTACGTCTTTGGTAGTACTACCCCCATCTTGGCGGAAAAACCTCAACCTGCCCCCGTACTTGAGGTTGCAGTCCCCATTCCCCCTGCCGCGACAGAGGTTTCAAAACCTAGCCAGTCACCTGTCCCTAGCCCATCCCCCACAACGGCGCCTCCCACTGAAACAAAAACAGTAAGCCAGGTTTTAACCTTTGATATTCCCCCTGAAGCCGCCAGAACCCTGGCCATGCCCTACCGCATCATAGACCAAGGTCCCCCTGGGACTCCCAGTGCCGGCGACCCCCTTCAAGAGGAAACAAAAAAAATTCTAAGCAGCCTTTTAAAAGTCGGAGGGAATGGAACCCAGGAACCCCCGGTCTTGGAAGTTCTCCCCGACGAACTGCGAACAGGAAACCTCAGCCCAGGGGATAAAGAACTAGTGGAGCTGGTGAATAAATATTTTATAAAAAAAAGCTGGGCAGAAGGGGCTAAATATTTTGAACTTTTCAGCCAGAAAGAACGGGATAAAAAACGCCAGGCCAAGGGTTATTATTACGCTGGCCAATGCCTTATAATGGGGAACAATTCTAAAAAAGCCTTGATGAATTTCATACTCTCCGGATTGGAAGTTCCCCAGGCTAAAACCTGGTCGGATTTTCTTCTCACCCCCGGGGTGATGGAACTTCCGCTATCACAGCTCATTTCCCCCCATATAAAAGTACAAGCTTTACCCCCCGTAGTTCCCGCAACTACCAGGACAGCCGGGACTCCGGTAATACCCGGGACTCCGGTAATACCCGGGACTCCGGTGACATCGGGTACCCCGGCAACTCCTGGAACTCCTGGAACTCCGGTGACATCGGGTACCCCGGCAACTCCTGGAACTCCTGGAACTCCGGTAACACCAGTAACCCCTACCAATACTCAAAGTACCACTGTGAACATCCCTTCGGGAGACATCCTCGTCATGACCTTTTCTCCCGATGGAAAAAAACTATACATGGGAACACAAGACGGGAGTATCAGGATCTATGATCCCCACAAACGTAAAGAGTTTCCGCCCCTGAGTGCCCACGGGGAGAGGATAACCGACCTAAGGATTACCCCCGACGGGTCCTGGCTGATCAGCGCCTCTTGGGATCACACAGTTAAAATTTGGAACTCAGGAACCGGTGTTTTAAAGTACACCTTAGCGGGGCACACTCAAAAAGTGGAAGCCTTGGATATTAGCCCCGATGGAATGTGGTTGGTATCCGGAGGGGAGGATAGTATTCTCAAGCTTTGGAACATGGAAACGGGCACCCTAGAAAAATCTTCAGAAAAACTGGGTGGAAAGATCGGAACCCTCGCCTTCGCTGGAAATCCCCAGTCGGTTTTAGCGAAAGACCAGGAGGGAACACTCTATCTTTGGAATACCGCCACGGGGGCTGTTACCCGAGGACAATTTATTGAAAAGGTGCCCAACCCTTCCCAGTTCACTTGGGAACCCACAAGAAAAATGATCTTCGAATCCAACGGGGGTAATGGAAAACTAAACCTGATCGACCTGGAAACCTTGGAAACTTATATCACCCTGCAACCGACCACGGGAACTTTTGTGGCCAGACCCAGTATCCCTTCCCAGCAGGTACTTTCCATCGAAGAAGGACAAAACCAGGAAACTTCCCGGCTTAGGATCACCCGTTTAGGGGGAAAGGCGGAAATACTCAAGGAATTCCCCCTGGGGATGAAGGCTGATGTAGCCTTGAATTCCCCCGGGGATCCCCTGATTGCCTTAAGTTCAGGAAACAAGATTTATATCATCGATTCAGAAACCGGGGAGAATAAAAGCCTTAAGCCGGAGTAAGGCAATTTTGACCGGCCACCCAACCCGTGGCCCAGCAAATTTGAAGGGAGTATCCCCCTGTGGGGCGATCAATATCTAATAAGTCCCCGGCCACTAAAAGGCCAGGGACTTTTTTTAGCTCCATGGTTCTAAAATCCACCTCGTCGGGATGAAGGCCACCGCTGGTAACCACCGCTTTAGACTCATCCAGAAGGGAATGAAATTTGAGCCGGAAATTCTTCACCTGGGTCACCCAGGATTTTCGTTCTTCCTTGGTCATCTGCCGCAGGGGTTTATCCCCATCGATACCGCAACTTTGAATCAGCCTGGCGGTCAACCGGGGGGGGAGATCAGATCCCAGGACATTTTTCACCATTTTATTACTATTTTGTCCCACCAAATCCAAAATTTCCCTATCCAAAGCCCCTTCATCGGTTTCAGGGCGAAAATCCACCACCAAATCCACAGCACCTGCTTTTGCCGCCTCGCCTATGAGCCGGGAGAGGTTAAGAACCAGGGGACCCGATAGTCCGAAGTGGGTGATTAATAGCTTCCCCTTCCGGGATTCCAGACGTTTACCCTCTTGGAAAACTGACAGACGGGCTTCGGGAAAGGACAGACCCATGAGATCCCCAATCCAGGGTTCTTGAACCTTCACAGGGACCAAACTGGGCTCGGGATAGCGAATTTTTATTCCCAAATCCCCCAGCCACCGGAAACCGTCCCCAGTGGACCCGGTTTCCGGACGACTCTGGCCGCCTGTGGCTAAAACCACCGCCCGGGTGGTAAAACTTTGACCCCGGGTTTGAACCCCGGTCACTCGGCCATTTTCCGTCACAATTTTTTGTACCTGGGCTCCCAGTTTTATGGTCACATGGGATTCTTTCATAAAAATCCTCAGGATATCCAAAACCGAATCGGAGTCGTTGCTCACGGGAAAGGCCCGGAAATTATCCTCGATTTTATAGGCCATTCCCCGGTTTTGAAAAAACTCTAAACAATCTCCCGAGGAAAACCGGGTGAAAAGGGAAATTAGGCCAGCTCCCCGTTTCCCATATTTCTCCGCCAGTTTTCGAGGATCCGGTTCCGCATTGGTGAAATTACACCGTCCGCCACCGGAAAGGAGGAGTTTTTTTCCCAAACTTTGATTTTGTTCTAAAAGAAGGACCCTCAGGCCCCGGTGCCCGGCTTGTCCCGCGGCCATCATTCCCGCAGGGCCTCCCCCAATAACGATGAGATCCCATTCACTCTTTAATTCCATGGGGCATAGTGGACAGATCAGGGACCGGGAGTCAACCCTACTTTGCCGCTTCCAGGAATCTGGCGAGAACAAACAGGTAGTCCGAGGCCCGGTTGAGGTAAATAATCACCGGTTCCAGATCTCGCCGCCCACTTTCATCCCGGTAGGCCACCACCTGCCGTTCTGCCCTTCGACACACGGTTCGGGCTACATCCCCATAGGCCCCCGGTAAAGACCCCGCCTCTCCAGGGATAATAAACCGCTCAGGGGGGGGAGAAACTTCCATGAGAATTCTTTGAGAACTCTCCAATTTTTCTATTAAACCGGGAATATTCCATCCCAAAATAAGATCCTGGGGATAATCGGAGGATTCGGGATGGCTGGCCAGGACGGTGTTGAGTTTAAATATATCTTTTTGCAGAAATTCAACTTTATCTGAACCACTTTGAACCCTGAGGACTCCCAAATGGGAGACCAATTCGTCCAAGGTACCCAGACATTCAAAAACCCTATGACTTTTTTTTTCCCTTTCCCCGGTGAACAGGCCTGTGGTCCCTTTGTCTCCGGTTTTCGTCGTTACTATAACCATGGAGATAAAATATCTAATTTTTTTCCCAAAGGATAGAAGGCTCCGAGGCAACTTGCCCTCCCATTTGACTTTGTTTATACTGTTTAAGATTTCCGGTTTGGCAGGAAAGCCACCGACCAGGTTATCCCGTTCTTTATCGATGTAGGAGAAGGCATTATATGTGGCATACCAAAAGTGTGGACCTGAGTCTGAAAGAGCTGGATTCGAACCCCGACGGATTAACCGATGCTCAAGTCATCACCCGGAAGGCGGAGTACGGCCTTAATGAACTCACGGAACAGGGCGGCCGATCTCCCCTAAAAATCCTATTCGAGCAATTTACCGCGACCATGGTTCTCATACTTATTGGCGCCGGGGTCCTGGCTTTGGTTCTGGGAGATCAACTGGAAGCCATCGCCATTTTTGCCATCGTGGTACTTTTCGGCATCATGGGATTCCTTCAAGAATTTCGTGCGGAAAAAGCCATGGCAGCCCTGAAAAAGATGTCCATGCCCTTCGTCCAAGTCCGGCGGGGCGGAAAAACCCTGCAAATTCCCGCCGTCGACCTGGTTCCCGGGGACATGGTTCTGTTGGAAGCGGGAAATATTGTCCCGGCGGATTGCCGCTTGATTAGCTGTTACGGCCTCAAAATCCAGGAATCCGCCCTCACCGGGGAATCGGAAGCCGTGGAAAAATCAGTGGGTCCTATTACGGACCCACACTCTCCTTTGGGAGACCGGAAAAACATGGTCTACATGGGCACCCAGGCAGTCCACGGCCGGGCGGAAGCCCTGGTTACGGGTACAGGGATGAATACGGAGCTGGGAAAAATCGCCACCTTAATACAAAGCGTGGAAACCACCTCCAGTCCCCTCCAAAAACGCTTGGAAAGTCTGGGAAAAGTTCTGGCCCTGGTGGGCTTGGGTATTTCCGCCCTGGTCGCCCTACTCGGCGTCTTGGCGGGGGAAAGTCTTCCCCAAATGCTAATTCTGGGCATTTCCCTGGCTGTGGCCATTATTCCTGAAGGGCTGCCGGCTGTTTTGACCATCACCTTGGCCCTGGGGGCCGGGAGAATGCTCACTCGCCACGCCCTGATCCGCAAATTGCCTGCGGTGGAAACCCTGGGTTCGGTCACCGTCATTTGTTCCGATAAAACCGGCACATTAACCCAGAACAAAATGACAGTCCAGGATGTTTACTGCCCCGGGGGAACCGGCATGATCGACTTGGTAGGAAGCCTTTGTAATGATGCCCAACAGGGACCTGAGAAATCCTCCTGGACCGGCGACCCCACGGAAACCTGCCTGCTCATCAAAGCCCAATTAAATGGAAATTCTCCCGAATCCATCCGCACCGCCTTTCCCCGGATCGCTGAACTCTCCTTTGACGCCACCCGGAAGAGGATGAGCACCCTTCACTCTCTGGGAAAGGAAGGATTCTCCCAAGTTACACCCGGTATCCGTCAGGCCTGGGAACAATTAGCCCAGAAAGGTCAAAAACTCCTGGCAGTGAAAGGAAGCACCGACGGTCTTCTCGCCATTTCCACCCAGATTATGACGGAAAAAGGGGTGGTAACCCTGGATGATAAGCATCGACACCAAGTGGAAGCCCAGATGACCGTACTGGCGGGACAAGGCCGGAGAGTTCTGGGCTTCGCCCTGAGGGCTTTGGACGATAACAGTGAAGCCCTGAAGCTTTCGGAAGAATCGCAATTGGTGTTTATTGGATTAGTGGGAATCATCGATCCCCCCCGCCCTGAAGTCCGGGACGCCATTGCCCTGTGCCGCACAGCGGGAATTCGCCCTGTGATGATCACCGGTGACCATCCCCTGACCGCAAAATCCATTGCCCAGGATTTGGGAATGGACAGCCATGACAAGGTGATCACCGGCCGAGAGCTGGAGGCCATGGAAGATACGGAACTCCAAGCTGCGGTGAATGAATGCTCGGTCTTTGCCCGGGTCAGTCCCGAACACAAACTGCGGATTGTGGGAGCCTTTCAGCATCACAAACAAGTGGTGGCCATGACCGGGGACGGGGTGAACGATGCCCCTGCCCTGAGAAAAGCGGATATCGGGGTGGCCATGGGGATCACCGGTACGGATGTTTCCAAGGAAGCCAGTCTCATGGTTCTCACCGACGATAATTTTGCTTCCATCGTAGCCGCGGTGGAAGAAGGCCGGGTCATCTTCGATAACATTCGAAAGTACCTGAAGTTTTCCCTGGGGGGAAATGTGGGTAAAATTGTTACTCTTCTGCTTCTTCCCCTGGTGACTGGTTTAATGGGAGCCTTCGGCGTTTCCCCTGCAGGGGCCATCCCGGTGATGATTGGACTTACGGCGATTCAGCTTTTATGGCTCAATCTTTTGTGCGATGGACTTTTATCCATCGGTTTGGGAGTGGAACACAGGGAAAAAGGTGTCATGGGCAGAGCCCCGGTGAAACCCAACTCCGGTGTTTTCAACCCCGATATGAATGCCTATGTTTTAACCAACGGGCTGGTCATGGGTCTGGTGTCCTTGGGTGCGGCCCTAGCCTGGTGGTATAAAGGTGCGGATCTCCGCACGGTTCAAACCGTGGTATTTATGACCCTCTTCTTCCTTCAAATGTGGGCTGTATTCTCCGTGAGAATCGGGCTTCGCCCCCTCATCGGAAGCGGAATGAAATACAACGGTCTCATCCTTCTCATGGTTTTTGTGAGCTTTGGATTACAGATCGCAGGTATGTATCTTCCCGGGCTCAATGATTTCCTCTCCGTCAGGCCCCTCCCCCTTCAAGACCTGGGGATCCTATTCGCCCTTAGTCTTATCATGATCCCCGTTTTAGAATTACAAAAATATATCCAACGCAAAGCCATGAGGAAATAAGATGTTTGACTTTATTACCGGCCTATTTACAGTCTATCTGGAGAACTTGAATTATTGGTCCATCACCCTATTGATGGCGGTGGAAAGCTCCTTCATCCCCTTCCCCTCGGAGATAGTCATTCCCCCGGCGGCCTTTTTAGCGGCAGAAGGGAAATTAAACCTCTTTGGGGTTATCGGCGCTGGCACCTTGGGAAGCCTCATGGGCGCTTTGATCAATTATTTTCTGGCCGTGTGGATGGGAAGGCCTTTGATTTACGCCTTTGCAAAAACTAGGATTGCCCATTTTCTTTTGGTCGACGAGGCCGGGGTGAAAAAATCTGAGGACTATTTTATTGCCCATGGCCGGAGTGCCACTTTTCTCGGCCGTCTGGTTCCCGCCATCCGGCAGCTCATTTCCATTCCGGCTGGTCTGGCTAAGATGCCCCTGGGTTCCTTTGTTTTGTATACGACCCTCGGGGCCTTTTTGTGGAATACAGTCCTGGCACTTCTGGGGTATTTTCTAAAAGACTTTTGGAAAACATATTACGTTTACATCAACTGGAGTCTAATTATTTTAGGTGTTTTATTCGTGGTGTATCTATTCTGGCAGGGTCTGCGCAAACATAAAAAGACCGATGTTCCCACACGGGAGTTTTAATACTCCGTATCGTACTTGATCCATGCATAATAAACTTTCCCATCCTCGGCATCCGGGTGGGGAAGAAATCTTTCCAATGGAATTTCAGGAAGATAATTAGCTCCAAACAGAGCCCCCAAATCCTTTTTACCCAGGCGCAAAATATTTCTATTACTAATGGGAACCGACAACCGTAGAGAGTCCACGATCACGTGCCTTGTTCCATGATTGACCACTTTAATCTTAAACCCGGTTTCCCCCAGGGGTCCCAAGGCACCCACCACGGTGGTAATCAGCGACGGAGAGAAAGTTTCATTCCCCACGTAAACCGAAGCCACATACCGAAATAATACCTGGATTCCTGAAGCGATGGAGGAACCGTCATCCTCCACAGGAAGAGTTTCAGCCACCAACCGAAAGGCCAGTTCGTTTAGAACCTCTTCAGGTCCCTTCCATTCTAGTGTTAAGGTGACTTTAGAATTGGGCTCCATGACAAAAAAGTCCGGGGTAATACTAAAATACTCTGCGGCATTTTCATTAAATTCCAATCCCCCTGGTGTGGAGCTCCTGGTTAATAGGGTAAAACGCACGGCGACACTGGTATTTCCATCGTTGGTCACCTCAAAAGTCTTGAAACTTTCATTTCCCCTGGTCTCCAAGTGGGCAACCATGGGCTGAAGATTAAAAGAGAACCCTGATGTGGCGAGAAGTAGAAAACAGATTTTTAAAAACAACTTATGGATAATGTTCATAACAATTCCTTTATCTGGCGATGATGGAAAAAGTGAGAATGTCGGAAAAAATATCTTCCACTGGGAGGGTTTGAGTCCCTTTGTAGGAAATAGTGACATCATTTGTGCTGCCCGAAGAAGGACTTTTTTCCGTGGGAAGTGAAACTACCGATGCGCTTCCCCCTACAAAAACCACTGATGTCCCGGCGTATTTAAGCTGATAGTCTAAAAAACTAGGGTTAGTGGAACATCTAAGGCTGGGAACTGAGGAATTATTCAGGGCTGCATTGGCCGAAGCCAAGGTAATGGTATACCCAACTTTTTTGTTACTCCGTTTCACCACGGAACCCACTTTCAGATCTATTATTTCAGTGGAAAGTTGTAGATTTGATGCTGCGGATTCTGAACTCACGGATATATCTAAAATGGGTCCGATAAATCCAAAGTTAAGAGTGCCCATGGTCTGGGATCCTAAATTTATGCCTAAACTTGCCACGAAAAAAAG